>QCAW01000031.1 GCA_003281795.1 Pelagibacteraceae bacterium AG-345-F21 | reverse complement strand
TTTTCAAATTTTTCTACCTCTCCTCTTAGAACAAAGTCACCTTTCTGCATGATTTGTTTGAAATTTTTTAAATGTGATTTTTCTTGTTTTTGATATTGTCTTTTAAAATCAATGTAGGGTATTTTCCATTTCATAATTTTTACCTAGTTATACTTAAAAGATTTTTTATTCCATTATCCAAAGTATACTTAAATTTATATTTTAAAAAGTCTCTTTTATTTATTTTTGGCATTTTACTTAGATCGAAGTCATCCTGTCTTTTATTGGCTTTATCTTTATTTATTTTTGATTTTGAATTAGTTAATTTTATTATTTTCTTGGCCAAATCAATAATTCGAGTTTTTTTATTGTGTCCAACAGTTAATGTTTTATTTTTATATTTAGAATTCATTGCGTATAAAGAAGCTCGCGCAATATCTTCAGCATGAACGAAGTCTCTTGTTTGTAATCCATTTCCATGGACTTTAATTTTCTTATTATTTCTCGCTTTTTTAGTAAAAAGCGTTATTACGTCTACGCCTCTATTGTGTGAACCGTATATAGTTGAATATCTTAAAATTGTATATTTTAGATTAAAAAGTAAATTAAAATTTTTGATTATTTGCTCAGTTGCGACTTTAGACGAAGTATATAAATTTCCTGCTTTGCCATGAGCATATATGCTACTTGCAAATATAAATCTTTTTACTTTATTTATTCTACATGCTTCGATTAAATAACTGCTAAATAAAATATTATTTTTTATTGTTTCTATTGGTATTGATTTTACTTTAGTTATATCTGAAACACCGGCCAAATGGTAAACACAATCGAATTTTTTTGTAATCTTTTTTAATTTTTCAAAGTTTGAGAGATTAGATTTGATATAACTGACTTTTTCTATCTTAGGTCTTTTAATATCTATAACTGTTACTTTGTATTTTTTTTTAACTAAAAGATTGACTAAATGAGAACCTACAAATCCGCTACCGCCAGTTACTAGTATATTTTTCATTAAAAACCCTGATTTTAAACGTAGCCACGCTTTTTTTTACTTTTTGTATTCAGCTCAGCTAAGGACAAATATTCACTTAGAACTTTTGTGCTTAATTTGTCATTAACCATTGGTTTGGGTGATTGGTGAAAAAAGTATTCCCAAGGTTGTTGATCTAATTCATGGCCATTTTCCATTAACTGATTGTAAAGCTCAGTTCCGTAATATGGAGCAAGAACTGACAAAGAGTAGTAATCAGCATCAATTTTTTTTGCAAAATCTATAGTTTCTTTTAAATCATCATCTGTTTCACCTGGAAATCCTGCCATAAAATAAGCTGAGAAAGGAACTCCAGCTTTTTTTAACATATCGGCTCCTTGCATCATTTCCTCTCTAGTTTCAAGTTTTTTAACTTCAGATAAAATTCTATTACTACCTGACTCAAAACCAATTTTAACTCTTTCACACCCAGCTTCTGCCATCAATTCACAAATTTCATCATCTAAATGATCGGCTCTAGCCTCACATTTCCATCTCATCTTTAAATTATCTTTGATCATCATCCTTAGCATAGTTTTAACTCTTTTTTTGTGGACTGTAAAAACATCATCTACAAAATATACTATTGTGTTGTCCTCAATTTTTAATTTATCTTTTTGCTCAATGTTAGCTGAGGCAGCATAGTCAAATTGAGTAGGAACATAATAATTATCTTTTAATAAATGCATTTCTTCAAGAACTGACTCTGGAGATCTCAAGCGTGTAGTTTTTCTATCCCAGTGAAAAGGAGACGCGCAATAAGTACATTTATATGGACATCCTCTTATAGAATTTACATAAGATACGTCAACATTTTTTTTTTCTGACTCGGGTATATTCCAAAATTTTTCTCTTTCTGGCATTGGCAAATTATTTATATCTTTAATAACAGGTGCAATTCCTGTTTTGAACAAAATACCTCCTGTATCTCTGGAAACAACTCCTGGAATATGTTTTGGATTTTTATTTTCAACCAAAGCTGTAAAGGCTTCTTCGCCTTCTCTTTGAATAGA
>QCAW01000030.1 GCA_003281795.1 Pelagibacteraceae bacterium AG-345-F21 | reverse complement strand
CTACAGCCAAGTATCCAGTTTTTATTCCATCTACTCCAACATTTTTATACAATAAAGGGTTTCTATTACCTTGCTTGATTGGATCACCGCCAGTTCTATCCCATGTAAATGTTTTTTCTGCATAAATTTCATAAAAAATGGGATAGTTTTCTATTAAATATTTTGACATTATAGCTATATCTTTAACTGTCGAATAATTTTCAGGATCGTTTATTCCAGATGAATTAGAAAAGTTTGTTGAAGTCATGCCAATTTCAGCGGCTTTTTCATTCATCATCTCAGCGAAGACCTCTTCGGACCCTGCTATACCTTCGGCTAAGGCTACACATGCATCATTTCCAGAAGCAATGATTATACCTTTGAGTAAATTTTCAACTGATACTTCGTCATTGATCATAATAAACATAGATGAGTATCCACTTTGAGATAACCTCCATGCATTTTCTGAAACTATAAATTTATCATCTAAGGATAGTCTGTTATTTTTTATTAATTCAAATGCAACTATAGATGTCATAATTTTTGTCATTGATGCTGGGTAAATTTGTGCATTTGGCTCAAGTTCGTATAAAACTTTATTTGAATGATAATCAACAACTATAGCTGTTCGAGCATTTATTGTTGGATTCGCATAAACAGATTTCAAAATAACCAGAGATAGAAATAATGTGATTAGAATTTTATTCATTTATACTTATATTTAATTCTTCAATTCCAAAATTTTTAAGATGAATGTAATCATTTTTCATTAAATTAACAGAACTATAAGGACCTGATATGAGACGTATTTTATTTGCTTTTTTTGATATTATTATCAATTTATCGGCATTAAAATCAGCTAATTCTGTAATGATTCTTTTTTTTAAAAGTTTAGCTGAGTCGTTAGAATAAAAGTCTGCGATAACTATATAAAAAAAATCATTAGGTTTTTTTTTTTTATCATTCAATTGATTTTGAGAGATATTATCTATCTTTACTGTTTGTACAGGAGCATTAGAGTGTATTTTTTTTTCTTCTTGAAAAATTTTAGTTTTAGCAGCAATAAAAGATTTGTTTTTTTTAACTTCTATAATCTCAACTAAGGGAGAAGAAAAAGAAAGATCTAACTCTTTAGCTACAGCTTCTGTAATCACTATTTTGTAAAATTCAGGATAATCAAATCTTTTAGTATTTTTAAGAGTTATAGATTTTTTAGATTTTAAATTTATAATCCTAATTAAAGAGCCTGGTCTTAATTTATTATGAGCTATTTCTAAAGAATTATTATCAAGTTTTTTTTTGATAACTTTTTCTATAAAATCTTTTTCATTATAAATGTAAGCAAAACCTTTTGAATTAAAAGGTGTTTTTATTGATTTTTGATTATAATTCTGAGTACATGATGTTATTAGAATAAATATTATTATTAATTTAAATTTCATTTTTAAAATTATTTTTTAATTTACAAACTGCAAGAGCAAATCGTAATGACCTATTCCAGCTAAGAATTTTTTCGTAGTTTTCATAAACTAAGTACGCTGGTTTATATTTATTAGCACCTGGTATAATATCTATATCAGGTGTTATTATAGCTGCAGTTAAATTAGTGTTTATATCCAAGTTTTTAAATTCCTTAATATATTTTTTAAAAAACTTTACTTTTTTTTTATTTTTCAAATTTCTTGCTGAGGAATTAAGATATATTTTTGGTATATTATTCTTCAATTCTATTTTTGTATAACAAGGTGTATTTTCTTTCCACCCTATTTTATTTAGATAATTAGCTGCTGAAGCAAAAGAATCTTCAATCTTTTTTAATTCAATAGTTTTATTGTTGTTATAATCTATTGCATAATCTTTTATTGTTCTTGGCATGAATTGAAAGTTTCCAAAAGCACCTGCCCAGGAACCAAATAAAATATCCTTATTAATAATACCTTTGTCTACAAGATTTAAAAGTATTAACAGCTCACTAGTAAAAAATTCACTTCTTCTTTTATCATAACTAAGAGTAGCCAGAGAAGAAACTATATCCATTTTGCCTAAATATTTTCCAAAATTTGTTTCTATTCCCATAAGTGCTAGAAGAAGTTCTTTTTCAACTAAAAATTCTTTTTCAACTTTATCTATAGTTTGTTTCTCTTTTATATATAGAGAAATTCCTTTTTTTACTTTTGTTTTGCTAGTTCTTTTTTTTATGTAAGTTAGTGTATCTTCGTAAAACTCCGGTTGATACCTGTCATATTCAATTACTTTTGGTAAAAATCTTACATCCGATAAAACATCGTTTACAACATTTTTTGAGACTCCACTGTTTACAGCTTTTATTTTAAAATCATTTAACCAATCACTAAACTCTGAATTGTAGGCGTTTACCAAATTTGAGTAAAATAAGAAAAATATAAAAAAGGAAATATTTTTTAAGTTTTTTAGCATTTTTTTCAATATCATAAATAAAGATTATTAACTAGTGTTTGAAATATAGTATATGAATATTGTTATTTAATTACTTTGATAGTAATAAAGATAGTTATTTAAATAAGGAGAGGTGGCTGAGCGGTTGAAAGCACTGGTCTTGAAAACCAGCAACGGGGCAACTCGTTCGTGGGTTCGAATCCCACCCTCTCCGCCATTAAAAA
>QCAW01000029.1 GCA_003281795.1 Pelagibacteraceae bacterium AG-345-F21 | reverse complement strand
ATTATTGCCTGGCTTAGGCATAGGCATCAATTGCATTTCACCTAATATTCTTGAGACTCTTAAAGTTGGTTGAGCTCCTTTACTTATCCAATATTTTACTCTTTCAAATTCTACCTTAATTCTTTCCTTCTTATCTTTTGGCAATAAAGGATTATAAGATCCAAGTTTTTCAATAAACTTACCGTCTCTTGGATATCTTCCGTCTGCTACTACTATTTTATAAACAGGTCTTTTTCTTACACCGCCCATTGATAATCTTATTCTTAACATATTATTCCTTTCATTTTAGTTGATTAAGCATTTCATCTGGTATCATTCCAGATGGAATTTTTTTTCCTTGTGACATTTTTTTCATCATATCTGACATCATCTTGAATTGTTTAAGTAACTTATTTATTTTAGAAACATCTACTCCAGCGCCTTGAGAAATTCTTTTTCTTCTAGAACCGCTGATGATTTTTGGATTTTCTTTTTCATTTTTGGTCATAGATAAAATTATAGCCTCATTTTCAATAAGCATTCTTTCATCTATGTTGGCTTGATCCATTTTAGCTTTCATTTTATTTACACCAGGCAACATAGACATAACCCCTTCCATGCCTCCCATTTTTTTCATTTGTCTCAATTGTGAAAGATAGGAGTCCATAGTAAAAATACCTTGTTTAAGTGCTTCTTCAGTTTCATTAATTTTTTCCTCACTTAAATCTTGTGCTGCTTTTTCGACAAGCGTAACCACATCACCCATTCCAAGAATTCTGTTAGCTAGCCTGTCTGGGTGAAACATTTCAAAGTCAGAAACTTTTTCTCCAACTCCAATATATTTTATAGGTTTGCCAGTAATGTGTTTCATACTCAACGCAGCTCCACCTCGCGAATCTCCATCAACTCTAGTTAAAATAATTGAAGAAAGGTTTACTGCTGTATCGAATTCTTTTGCAACGTTTACAGCTATTTGACCGGTTAAAGAGTCTGCAACTAGAATAGTTTCGGCTGGTTTTGTTAAATCTTTAATTTGTTTAATCTCAGACATCATTGGTAAATCTATTTGCGTTCGGCCAGCAGTATCAAAAATTATAACATCTGAACCACTTAGATTAGCAGCGTTAAGCGCTCTTTTAGTTATATCAATAGGCTGTTGTTTTTCTATGATTGGTAAATTTTGTATATTATTTTTTTCTGCTAATAATTTTAATTGTTCTTGAGCAGCAGGCCTGTAAACGTCTAAGCTTACAAGCATAACTTTTTTTTTATGATTTTTTTCGATTAACTTAGCTAATTTAGCTGCTGAAGTTGTTTTTCCTGACCCTTGTAAACCTAATAATAATATAACAACTGGTGGAACTGCTTTGAGATTAATCTCCTCATTCTTTGAACCAAGTATGTTTACTAATTCATCATAAACAATCTTTACTATCATTTGACCAGGTGAAGTTGATCTAATGATTTCCTGGCCAATAGCTTTTGGTTTTATATTTTCAATGAAATCTTTCACAACTGGCAGCGCTACATCGGCCTCTAATAAAGCTAAGCGTATTTCCTTTAAGCCAGAATCTACTTGTTCTTCCGTTAAGGAAGGAGCACTTTTTAGTTTAGAAAAAATACTTTCTAATTTATTTGTTAAATTTTCAAACATTTTTAAAACACCCAACACCTATCGCACTAGTGGGCGAACCTTCGCTGACTAGTGTCGACACTCTTGTTTTCAAGAGCACCGCAAAAACTTAAGTATTTGCGGAAAGTACGTGGAAACTACAATTTGGGGTTTTAAAAGTCAATGAATAATTATACTAATCTACTTATATGCCTTTGATTAAAGCTTTTAGAATGGATGGTTTAGGTAATAGATTTATTATCGTAGATAGAAGAAAAAACTCCATAAATATACCTAAAGAAAAAATAATTCATTTGGGAAATCTAAAGTCATTTCATCGTAATATTGAATTTGATCAAATTATATTTATTGAAAAAGAAATTAATAATACTTTTCCAATAACCATTTTTAATTCAGATGGAGGTGAGGTAAGTGCGTGTGGAAATGGAAGTAGGTGTGTGGCTTACTTATTAAGCAAAGATTTAAATAATAAAGAAATCAAATTAAGAACAAATAATAGATTGCTTAATGCAAAAATTATTGGGGAGTCAGATGTTCAATTGGAAATGGGAAAACCTGTATTTGAATGGACTAAGATTCCATTAAAAGAAAAGTTAGATCACAAAAATATAACTCTAGGTATTGATGGTAAAGAATTCACTGATGGGTTTAGCCTCAACGTTGGAAACCCTCATATAATTTTTTTTGTTAAAGATTGTTTTGAATATGATTTAAAAATATTGGGGCCAAAAATAGAGAATCATGAATTATTTCCTGAGAGAACCAATGTCACTTTTGCTCAAATAGATGATGAAAATAACATTACAGTAAATGTTTGGGAACGAGGCGCAGGATTAACAAAAGCATGTGGAACTGCTGCGTGTGCTACTGCTGTTGCAGCATTTATCAAGAAGTTAACTAAAAATGATATCAATATTAAATTTGAAGAAGGAAGTTTAAATATAAAAGTGGATGCAGATCTCAATATACTTATGAGAGGTCCAGTTTCAGAAATAAAATATACTAAACTTGAGATCTGAATGGGTTTATTTGATAAATTTAAAATAGGATTAGGTAAAAGTTCAGATGGGCTCTCAACTGGCTTTAAAAATATATTTTCCAAAAAAAAAATTGATGAAAATGTTCTTGCAGAATTTGAAGAATTAATTATTACATCCGATGCGGGAGTAGAAGTTGCAAAAGAACTAAGAAAAGATTTTGAAAACTTTAAAGTTGATAAAAAATTAGACGATCATAAAGAAATTTTAAAACTGATAGCGGATAAATTAGCAATTAATCTTCAAAAGTACGAAAAAGATCTTAGCCTAATGGGAAATGCAAAGTCTGCTGTGATAGTTGTATCCGGTGTAAATGGGGTTGGAAAAACT
>QCAW01000028.1 GCA_003281795.1 Pelagibacteraceae bacterium AG-345-F21 | reverse complement strand
TTTTCTTTAAATAAACTATAGCATAAGAAGATATAATAAATTGTCATGAGCAATGATATCGTTAGGTAGGCTATGCTTGCAAAACCAAAAAAATATGGAGAAATAGAAATGGGTAACATTGCTAAAGCATAAGCTAATATATTTAACTTTGTTTTTTGCGTTCCGGCTATTATTGGTAGCATTGGAATTTTAGCTTTTTTGTAATCCCCAGACTTATATAAACTTAAAGCCCAAAAATGTGATGGGGTCCAAAAAAATATTATTAAAAATAATATAATCGGTTCAATTGAAATTTGCCCAGTGGCAATAGTCCATCCAATTACAGGGGGCAAAGCACCAGCGGCACCTCCGATTACGATATTTTGAGGTGTTTTTCTTTTTAACCAAATCGTGTAAATAAAAAAATAAAAAAATATAGTAAATGCCAATAAAACTGCTGATAATAAATTAGATGAAAAATAAAGTATTAAAGTAGATAAAATCGATAAAGCTATACCAAAATATAAAGCCTGGCTTTTTTTAATTTTACCTGTTGGTATCGGTCTAAGACATGTTCTGCTCATTAAAGCATCAAGATCCGATTCATACCACATATTCAAGGCCCCTGCTGCTCCCGATCCCATTGCAACAGCCAATAAAGAGAACGCAGTATCTGTTAAAGTAACATTTGCTGGAGAAATTATTAGTCCTACGATGCATGTAAATAAAACCAGTGACATCACTCTTGGTTTCATTAAATTAAAAAAAGATTGGAGGTTAAAAACCAAACCTAATTTAGTATTTCTAGATTTTGTTAATATTTGGCTCAATTTATTTTACTTTAGGTAGCTCTTCAAATGTATGGAATGGTGGTGGTGAAGTTACTGTCCATTCCAATGTCGTAGCACCTTCTCCCCATGGATTTTTTTCCGCTTTTCTTTTTTTTAAGAAAGAATAAAGAAGATTTAATAAAAATACTGCAAGTCCTATAATGGAAATATAAGAACCAATTGATGAAACATAGTTCCATCCAGCAAACGCATCTGGATAATCTACATATCTTCTAGGCATTCCAGCTAGGCCTAAGAAATGCTGAGGAAAAAAAATTAAATTAACACCAATAAAAGTAAGCCAAAAATGAAGTTTGCCTAAAAATTCTGAGTATTCATAACCACTCATTTTACTAAACCAGTAATACCATCCTGCAAAAATTGCAAAAACTGCACCCAGAGATAATACATAGTGAAAATGAGCAACTACGTAGTAAGTATCATGTAAAGCAGTATCAACGCCTGCATTAGCTAATACTACTCCTGTTACACCCCCTAAAGTAAATAAAAAGATAAATCCAATAGCCCAAAGCATAGGTGTTTTAAAACTTATAGACCCTCCCCACATTGTAGCGATCCAAGAAAATATTTTTATACCTGTAGGAACTGCAATAATCATAGTTGCGGCAAGAAAATAAGCTTTAGTATCAGTATCTAATCCTACAGTGTACATATGGTGAGCCCAAACAACAAAGCCGACGACTCCAATTGCTACCATCGCGTAAGCCATTCCTAAATAGCCAAAGACTGGTTTTTTTGAAAAAGTTGAAACTATATGGCTAATCATTCCAAATCCTGGAAGTATTAAAATATAAACCTCTGGATGGCCAAAAAACCAAAATAAATGTTGGAAAAGAACAGGATCTCCTCCTGTCTGGGCTTCAAAGAAAGCAGTACCAAAGTTTCTGTCAGTTAAAAGCATTGTTATAGCTCCTGCTAGAACAGGCAAAGATAATAAAAGCAAAAATGCAGTTACTAAAATAGACCAAGAGAACAAAGGCATCTTGTGCAAAGTCATACCTGGTGCTCTCATATTTAATATTGTTGTTATAAAATTAATTGCTCCTAAAATTGAGGAGGCACCAGCAATATGTAAACTCAGAATTGCTAAATCCATTGCAGGTCCTGGTTGACCAGTTTTTGATGATAAAGGTGGATAAATAGTCCAACCTCCTCCTACTCCTTGAGCTCCGGGAGGACCATCAACAAATATAGAAGATAATAAAAGTATAAAAGCTACTGGTAGCAACCAAAAAGAAATATTATTCATTCGAGGAAAAGCCATATCTGGAGCTCCAATCATAATAGGAACAAACCAATTGCCAAAACCTCCTATCATCGCTGGCATTACCATAAAAAATATCATAATTAATCCATGACCTGTTACTAAAACATTATACAAGTGATAGTTTCCTCCAAGAATTCCATCGCCAGGATGCATTAATTCCATTCTCATCAAAACAGAAAATAAAGAACCAATAATCCCCGCTATTATTGCAAAGATAAGATACATAGTTCCAATATCTTTATGATTAGTAGAATAAGCCCATCTTTTCCAACCAGTTGGGTTAGCGTGATGACCGTTGATTTCAGCTTGTCCGTACATTATTGTATTTCCTTTATTGTTTTAGCAATTTTAATGTTATTTTTTACATCTTCTTTAGCAAATTCTATTTTAGCTTTCTCTAGCCACTTATTATATTCCTCTTCTGTAACAACATTGACTGTGATAGGCATAAATGCATGTTTAATTCCACAAAGCTCTGAACATTGTCCATAAAAAGTACCTGTTCTCTCTGCTTTAAACCAAGTCTCATTTATCCTTCCTGGAACTGCATCTCTTTTAACACCAAAAGAGGGTAAAGCCCAAGCATGTAAAACATCATTAGCAGTAATCATGACTTTTACAACTTTATTAACCGGCACAAAAACTTCATTATCTACTGTTAGTAATCTAGGTTGGTTATCTTTTAAATCTTCATCTGCTATCATGTAAGAGTCAAAAATAATATTTTCATCTGGATATTCATAACCCCAATACCATTGATAGCCTATTGCTTTGATAGTAACGTCGGCTTTTGGAATTGTGTCTTGAGAATATAAAATTTTAAATGATGGCACTGCCATTACTATTAAAATTAAGCAAGGAACTAATGTCCAAATTACTTCTATTAAAGTATTATGACTTGTCGTAGATGCAATTTTATTTTTTGTAGCTCTATACCTAAAGCATGCATATAAAAGTAAAAATAATACAAATGCTGTTATCGCAGTAATAATAGGTAAAAGCATGTAATCATGAAACCAAACAATATCAGACATACTTTTAGAAGCTGATTTTTGGAATCCAAGTTGCCAATCTTTAGGCTCGTTAGCTAAAGCCGCGCCTGATAACACGCCAAAAAATATAAAGATACTTTTTTTAATCATAACTTTTTATACAGCTTTTAGATGATTTCACAATTTCAATTAATGCGACAATTAATTAGAGTAATTGATTAAATTAACTAATGAAATCGCGCTAATTACAGCTGTATCCGACCTTAGAATGTTCTTAGATATCGTAAAAGGTTTAACGGACAAATTTCCTAGGATAGACTCGCGTTCTAAGGGTGAAAAATCTCCCTCTGGGCCAATTAAAATACATAGGGATTTACTGTCTTTAAAATCTTCGCTCTTCAAGTAGTCTTTTGAATTAACATCTGCGAATAGAAGTTTAGTATTTGAATTTAAGGTTTTTAAAAAATCATTTAGTTTCATAACATCAACAATTTTAGGAGGATTTAATTGATTAGACTGCTCAATTGCTTCTGTGACTATCTTTTGTGCTCTTTCATAATTTAATTCTTTTACTTCTGTTCTTTCAGAAATTATTGGTATTATTCTACTCACTCCAAGTTCAGTTGCTTTTTGTAAAATTGTTTCCATAGGATTTTTTTTTACTAAACAAATTGCTAATTCAATATTTGATAATTTTGAAGGTTCTTTTATCTTGTTTAAAAATTTTACTTCAACTCTATCTCTGTCTAGAAAAATTATCTCACTAAGCCATTCACCTTCTTTGTTAAAAAAATTTATATTAGAGCCCCTTTTCATTCTCATTACATTTGCGACATAATGAGTGTGTTCT
>QCAW01000027.1 GCA_003281795.1 Pelagibacteraceae bacterium AG-345-F21 | reverse complement strand
AGAAAAAATATCGTCCTTATTAAAATCAAAAAAAATAAAACATAACATCCTTAATGCTAAACAACATGAACAAGAAGCTAAAATAATTGCTGAAGCTGGAAAAATTCAAGCTGTTACTATTGCTACTAACATGGCTGGGCGTGGAACAGATATTAAATTAGGAGGAAATAAAGATTTTGTCGAAGAAGGTAAAAAAAATGACTCGGAACAAATTAAAAAAGATGAGAAAAAAGTAAAGGAAATAGGTGGTTTATATATTATTGGTACAGAGAGACATGAAAGCAGAAGAATAGACAATCAGTTAAGAGGAAGGTCTGGAAGACAAGGTGATCCAGGCAGTTCAATTTTTTTTATCAGCCTTCAAGACGAACTTATGAGAATTTTTGGGGGTGGCTCTATTGATGGAATGTTAAAAAAATTAGGTTTAAAAGAAAACGAGTCAATTGACCATCCGTGGATAAATAAAGCAATGGAAAGAGCTCAAAAAAAAGTAGAAAGTAGAAATTTTGATATCAGAAAATCTTTAATTAAATTTGATGACGTAATGAATGATCAAAGACAAGTTATATTTTCTCAGAGATTAAAAATCCTTAAGAATAAAAATAATGAAACTGTATTATCAGATTTTTTTGAAGAGATAATAAGCAAGTTAGAAGCAGAAAGAATTTTATACCTAAAATCTAACGATGAAAAATCATATTTATCATCATTTAAAAGTATAGTAGGAAATATCGTTAGAGATGAGGAACTTGTTGCTTTTTCGAAATTACCTAAAGAGAAATTCAATAATGAAATTAAAAAAATTTATTTATCTAAAAAAGATAAAAGAATTGACTTAATTGGTGAAGAAGAAAATAGCAACCTTGAAAAAAGGATATTTTTACAAGTTATAGATTTTACTTGGAGGTCTCATTTGCAGTATTTAGAACAATTAAGACAAGTAATAGGATTAAGATCCTATGGTCAAAAAGATCCTCTTTCTGAATTTAAAAAAGAAGCTTTTACTCTTTTTGAAGGATTGTTAGAAAAAATAAAAATTGATGTAATAAAATTTTTACTCAACCTAAATATAGTGATGCCAAAGGAAGAACAGGAAAAAGAAAATAAACCTATTTCTAATGAAAAAAAAAAGATAGGAAGAAATGATAAATGCCCTTGTAATTCAGGAAAAAAATATAAGCATTGTTGTGGTGCAATTTAATTTAAAAAATTGGATTGTATGCCCATTGTAATAAAGCTTGTCTTTGTCTCTTCCTACACTGTAAATCTCCATCTTCACAATTTTTTTTAACTGCTGGACCGTGTCTATCTCCAAATGCTTTCCATCTTTTTATTTGGATTTGGTCAATTTCAGCGATACGTCTTCCATTTTTAAATCTGCAATACCACTGAAACCAACCTAAAGGGTCTTCTTTAAAAATCCAGCCCTTATCAACCCACTCTTTTCTGGATAAACCAGACTCAATTTTAAAACGATTTATATTTACGTCAAAAGTTTTGCTTAATTTTGCTTTTGTAAACCATGATTTAGGAAATTCTCTTATACTTCCATCAGCAAAATATGCTCCCCCAAAAACTCCAAGTTCTAGCATTCTTTTCGGAGTTAATTGAGGTTTAAATTTTTTGTAAAATTCTTTTTCATTCTTCATAGAATGATATCTCTTTTCTTGGTAATCTATTTTTTCGTCTCTCTAGTGTTGGCATGAAAAGACTCCGTAAATGGAATTGGAACAACTGTAGCTTCAACCGTTTTGTTGGAATATTTTCTTGGTAGTTGAACTTTGTATTTTTTTCCAAAATTTCCTGTTGGAAATCCATTGCTATTTAAGTTTCCTTCAAACGGTACATATCCCATAGCAATATTTGTTTTTTTCTCTGGGTGATACCATGGAGATGTAATATAGCCTAATGGTTTCCCACCTTTTGAACCTGAAATTAAGTAAAAATCATTTGCATAATCTTCTATCGGTTTTCCTCCTAATTCCATGCCGACTAGTTGAAGTTTATATGGTTTTTCTCCATTTTTAATTTGCTGTTTCATTTTTTCAAGAGCTTCTTTTCCAACATAGTCAGATTGTTTGTTCCATTCACCTTTGCCAGATAAAGACACTTGATAGCCTAAATTACATTGGAAAGGGTTGTGCTCATGATCCATGTCTTGTCCCCAGGATAATATTCCTGCTTGAATTCTTCTATGGTGAGCTGGAGCTATTACCATTAATTTGTGTTTTTTTCCGGCTTTCAATACTGCATTCCACATGTCTTCGGCGTACAAAGTTGCGTTTCTAAGATAAATTTCATATCCGGCTTCTCCTGAAAAGCCTGATTGAGATATTACGCAGCTTCTACCGCCCACTTTTGCTTCTGCTAGTCCGTAAAATGGAATATTATCTAGATCAACTTGATCACCTATTAAATCATTCATAAGTGCCTTTGATTTAGGTCCTTGTATTTGAACTGGGCATGCGTCTATTTCATCTATTTCGACATTAAATCTTTTGTCTGCATTAACGCCTTGTAAATATAAACCTATGTCAGAGTCTGATAGACTAAACCAAAATTCATCATCTGCTATTCTCATTAAAACTGGATCGTTAAGAACTCCGCCTTTATAATTACAAAGAATAACGTAGCGACCTCTCATTGTTGAAATTTTAGTAGCATCTCTTGTAATTACATAATCTGTAAATTTTTCTGCATCAGGGCCTTTTACTCTTATCTGCCTTTCAACAGCTACGTTCCACATAGTAACATGTTTTTTAATTGCTTGATATTCTACCATTGCTCCGCCTTTTTCAGGTCTTACATAACCTCTTGGGTGGTAGATGCGGTTATAAACAGTAGCTCTATAACATCCAGCTTTCATTGATAGGTGCCAGTAAGGTGACTTTCTTACTCGTGTTGAAATTAACATTTCTACTTTAGTTGGTCCACTTTGTCTTAAATTGTAAGGAACTTGCCTATCCGACTGGTCTACTGATGTTTCATGTTTTACTTTATCATAATTTACTTTTTCTACTTTGTAAGAATTTGGAATTTTTTTAGGCATAATTATTTTTTTCTAACCATTTATTCGTTTCCTTTAGACCTCCAAAAGTGTAAATATGAAAATGGTTTGTTGTTGATTTAAGGTTTTTAATTAGTTCGTTTGGATCTTTAGGTCTTAACAAGTCTACAGCTTTTGTAGCATTAGACTTAAGAAAACTTAGAGAATTTTTTGCCCCAACAATACTAGCAAATTTTAGCAGGCTACTTATTTTTAAAGGCCCAGTGATCCCCACATGAACTGGTAAAGTTTGATTTGAAATAAACTCCTTAATTGGTTTTGGATCCAATAACCATTGGGTGACAATATAATCTGCGAATGGTGTTTTATCTTTCATGGCTTTTTCCAAATCTGAATCCGATATATCAGGGGATCCGTCTGGGTGTCCAGCAATTCCTACTTTCATCCCCTTAAATAATCCTGTCTCTAATAATTGCAACGAGCAGTGGTAATCTCCTACAGGTTCAGCTCCGCCCCCAATTACTAACGCTTGTTTTACGCCAAAATCTTTACACATGTTAACGTAGTCCTTTAACTCATTTAAATTTTTAATTGAACGAGCAGGAAAATGAGGCACAGGATTAAACCCGGATTGAACAAGTTCTTTAGCTTTTTTTGCTACTTCACGATAATCATTGCCAGGCAACATTGTGATATAAACGTCTCTCAATTTAGGTAAAACTGTAAGATCTGTTTTCATTGTAATTTCTAAAGAAAAATTCATTATTCTTCGGATATATCAATGAAACCATATAGGTGTCTAGAGATATTAAAGGAATGGTGGCCTTGGTAAGAATCGCACTTACGACACATACCTTTTCAGGGTACTGCTCTACTACTGAGCTACAAGGCCTAAAATCTGAAGGTAATTCTACCTTTAGTTAAATCATATGGAGTCATTTCAACCATAACATTATCGCCAACTAAAACTCTTATTCTATTCTTTCTCAATTTTCCAGCAGTATGAGCTAATATCTCATGATTGTTTTCAAGCTTAACTCTGAACATCGCGTTAGGTAATAATTCTGTTACTTTACCTTTAAATTCTAAAGTTTCTTGTTTTGCCAATTGTTGTT
>QCAW01000026.1 GCA_003281795.1 Pelagibacteraceae bacterium AG-345-F21 | reverse complement strand
TTATCTTTAAAAAATAGTAAAATCGAGGATGTAATTGAAAATGAAATTATCAAAAATTCGCTACAAGACTTCGATTATTTTATTTTACTTCAACCTACTTCACCACTAAGAACCGTTAAAAGCATCAATGAGTCATTAGAAATGATTTCTAAAAGTAAGGCATCATCATGTGTAAGCTTCTATAAAATTAAAGAAAATTACATTAATGTTTATAGAATAAAAAGCACAAAAATTAAAAAGTTAAATTCACAAAAGAATATTATTCACAAAAGTAATTATTTCATTCCAAGCGGTGATATTTATATTTCTAAAGTCAAAAGTTTCCTTAATGATAAAAAATTTATAAGAGTTTCAACTTTACCATATATAATAAAACATGGATTTTCAGATATCGATTATTTACACGAGTTTAAGTCCGCAGAGACAATTCATAAAAAAAATAGCTATTCATCTAAATAAAAAAGAAAAACATCAAATAATCGCAGTTAAGATTTGATGATTATTGAAAAGATCTAGCTTTCTGATATTGATTTACTAATTTATGCCGCTCAAAAGAATAATATCTAGGCTAGACATTAAAGGTCCGAATTTGGTTAAAGGAATAAACCTTGAGGGCCTCCGTGTACTAGGTAACCCAGATTTTTTTTTTAAGAATTATTACGAAACTGGAGCTGATGAAATAATTTATCATGATTGTGTAGCCAGTTTATACGAAAAAAAAATATATCTTAGATTTAATTAATAAGTCATCTTCTAACATATTTATACCCATATCTGTCGGAGGAGGAATCCAAACATTAAAAGACATAGAACTTAATCTTAAAAATGGAGCCGATAAAGTTTTTATCAATTCAGCCGCAATTAAAAATCATAAATTTTTAGATAGCGCAGTTAAAAATTTTGGGTCATCCACAATTTCAGTTTCTATTGAAGCAAATAAAAAGAGCAATGGAAAATACTATTGTTTTCATGATTACGGTAGAGAAACATCTGATTTACTTGTAAAAGATTGGGTTGATGAAGTTCAATCTAGAGGTGTAGGAGAAATAATTTTAACTTCTATAGCTAAAGAAGGCACAGGCGAAGGGTTTGATTTAGAATTGCTTGATATTGTCTATGATAAGATTGCTCTTCCATTTATAATTCATGGTGGCGCAGGAAATTGTAAACATTTAAATGATGTGCTTAAACTTGAAAAAGTTTCAGGAGTTGCAATCTCATCTGTACTTCACTATTCACTAATACAATCAGACAAATTTAAATTCGATAATAAAAAAGAGGGAAACACAAGTTATTTATTATCAAAAAATAAATATTTTTCTGACAAATTTGAAAATACTTCAATTATGAATATTAAGAAGGAATTAAAAAAAAATATAAAAGGAATAAGAGCATGAAAAAAATTACAATAATTGATTATGGCACAAGTAATTTAAAAAGCATAGAAGCAGCTTTTAAATATTTGGGTTATGACACAATTGTAACAAATGATAAAAAAAAAATTACCAATAGTAAAACTTTAGTACTGCCTGGTGTTGGTGCATTTCCAGTAGTTATGAATTATTTAAAAAAAAAAGGACTAGACTTAGCTATACAGGAGTATATTCTACGTGGTAAACCTTTTTTGGGAATATGCCTTGGTATGCAGCTTTTATTTGATATAAGTTATGAATTTAAGAAAACAATTGGTCTTAAAATTTTAAGTGGAGAGGTAAAAGATTTACATAAAGAAAATAAGAATAACAAACTTTTAGTACCGAATACTGGTTGGGTACCATTAAAAGATAATAATTTATTTAGGCAAAAAAACATAATAAGCCATGGAAAAAATATGAATTTTTTTTTTACACACACATATTACGTTGAGCCAAAAGATAAATCAATTATATCTTCATATTTTAATTTTGGAGAAAAATTTATATGTGCATCAGTCCAATATAAAAATATTTTTGGAATGCAATTTCACCCAGAAAAAAGCGGTAAAAAAGGATTAGATTTACTAGAAAAATTTTGCAAACTTTAAATTCATGAATTCTCAAAAAGACTATTTAAAAAATATTAAGCCACAAAATATAAAAAAACTCTACAATTTACCTTCAAAAGTTGTGTTTTGCAAAAAATGTGTTGTTTCAAATCAAAGACCAAGAATAACGTTTGATAAAGATGGAGTTTGTAACGCATGCAACACTCAAGAAAGAAATAAAAATATAGACTGGAATGAAAGGAAAAAAAAATTAGATAAATTATTATCAAAGTTTAGGAGAAATAATGGAGAATATGATGTTGTTGTGCCATCAAGCGGAGGCAAAGACAGTGCTGTTGTTGCTCATAAACTAAAGTATGAGTGGGGGATGAACCCTCTGACAGTTACTTGGTCGCCAAATATTTATACAAAAATTGGCTGGGAGAATTTTCAAAGCTTAATTAAAGCAGGACTTCCCAACATATTAGGTTCGCCAGATAGTCTCGTTAATAGAAGGCTGATGCGAGACTCTTTAATTGAAATAGGTGAACCGTTTCAACCTTTTATCTATGGTTTAGTAAATTTCCCAGCAAGAATAGCTATTCATTATGGAATAAATCTAATAATGGATGGTGAAAACGGAGAGGAACAATATGGTGGCTCAAATGAAACTGGAGAAGAAACCTTTAATTTAAAAGAACAAGAACAGTACTGGTTTTCAAGTTTTCCAGTCTCAAAATGGTTAAAAAAAGGTTATACAAAAAAAGAACTCCATTTTTATGAATCATTGACACCGGAAGAGTATATAAAAAATAAAATAACTCGAAAGTTTTGGAGTCATTATAATTTTTGGGATCCACAGGAGCATTATTACTATGCAGCACAAAATACTGGATTTAAACCCAACCCCGATGGTAGATCAGAGTCTACTTATTCTAAATATGCGTCTTTAGATGATAGGACCGACGGATTTCATTATCACTTTATGTATTTAAAGTTTGGATTAGGAAGATGCACTTCCGATGCAGGACATGAAATTAGAGAAGGTCATTTATCTAGAAAAGAAGCAGTTAAACTTGTAGAAAAATATGATTCTGAATTTCCAAAAATATATTACAAGGAATTTTTAGACTATCTAGGGATTACTGAACAAGAGTATAAAAAAATTTCAGATAGTTGGACTAATAGGGATTTATTCTACAAAAACAATAAAGGTGATTGGGTTTTGAAACAATCTGTTGGAAAAAGTTAATAAGTGACAAAAAATATATCATTAATTTCCAAAAGAACAAAAAAACTTAAAAAAAAGGAAATGACTTCAATTTGTAAGCTAAAAAATTCACACTGGAAATGGACACTAAATAATCAAATTCGTTGGTTTAAAAAAAAAGTAGAGCCATTTGACATAAACAATATGTTATTTTTTAAAAATAAACTGGTTGGATATACACTTTTAAGAAAAAGACAAGCTTACCAAAATAAAAAATATTTCTACTATTATTACTTTGACTCTTATCTAATACATAAAAATTTTTACGGACAAGGACTCTCAAATAAATTAATAAGTTTTAACAATAATATTATTAAAAAACTTAAGAAACATTCCTTCCTTATCTGTAGTAAAAAAATGATCCCTTATTATAAAAAATTTAATTGGAAAATTTTACCTAAAAAGTATTTTAAAATAGCTGATCATAAACCGGTTTGGTTCAAGTCTCAGTCAGACATATTTGGTATGACTTATATGTTAAAAAAAAATAAACACAAAATTTTTTATTACTTTAATAAAAGAAAAGTAAAAAATTAAAATATCCATATGAATAGTTTTGAAAAAAATTTACGAATTAAAGAATTTGAAAAATTAAAAAAAGTAAAACCGACAAAAGATAATATAAAAAAAATAGTTTTATTTATATTTAAAAATTTAAAATTTAAAGATCATTCCTTTAAATATGATACTCATATATTTGAACAGATGAATATATACAAACTTTTAAATATTTATGGTTATGGGAACTGCAAACATTTTGCAATATTATTTAAATTTATTATGGATATTATGAAAGTTGATTGCAAAATGATATATGCGAATACGAAAAAAAAAGATAAATATGGTTATGATTATAATCACGTATTCAATGTTATCACAATTAATAAGAAGAAATATTTAATAGATTGCACAATTCCTTTAGTTGAGTACAAAAAAAAACTTATTAATATAAATTCTCAAATAGATAAAAAATTTTTTATCAATCAATTTTTAAAATCTGCATATAAAGT
>QCAW01000025.1 GCA_003281795.1 Pelagibacteraceae bacterium AG-345-F21 | reverse complement strand
GCCGAAAGCTTAGAAAAACTTATTTCTAATATGGGAGTTGCAAAACCTTCAATTATGACAGCGGTGCCAAGATTTTATCAAAATCTATTTACAAAAATAAATATGAATTTTGAAAAACAAACTGGATTAAAAAAAAAGTTAATTGATCAAACTTTGAACCTAGGAAAAAAAGTACTAAAAAAAGAGAAATTTAATTTTAATGAGAAATTCATTAATTTTTTATGTGATATTTTAGTACGTAAAAAAATCCGAAATCAGTTTGGTGGAAATCTTCAAGCTTTCGTTTCAGGGGGCGGGGCACTAGATAAAAAAATCGGCGAATATTTAAATGCAATAGGACTTCCCACTCTTCAAGGTTATGGATTAACAGAGGCATCTCCTGTAGTTAGTTGTAATTTACCAGACCTAGTTAAAGTAGATACTGTAGGTCCGCCATTTAGAACTAACAATGTAAAAATAGCAAAAGATGGAGAAATTTTAATTCAAGGAGAAAACGTAATGTTGGGCTATTGGAACAACGAAGAAGAAACAAATAAAGTAATAAAAAACAAATGGCTGCACACAGGAGACATAGGTGAAATTGATATAAATGGCTACTTAAAAATTACTGACAGAAAAAAAGATATAATTGTTAATCTTGGTGGAGATAACATAGCACCAAGTAAAATTGAAAACATTTTATGTTTAAATGAATTTATTAAGCAATCATTTGTTTACGGCGATAAAAAAAACTATTTGGTTGCGCTATTAGTAGTAGAAAAAAAAACAAATAAAGAACAAATTAAAATAATCTTGGAAAATATTAATAAAAACTTAAGTTTAATAGAAAAAATTAAAAAATTTATTTTAATTAACGAAGAATTTACAATTAATAATGGAATGTTAACACCAACTCTAAAGTTAAAAAGAAAAGAAATTGTTAAAAATTATAAACAACAATTAGAAAATCTTTATTAAATAATTACAAAAATATTTAATTTAATTGCTCAAAAATCATTGATATTACTAACTTTTAGTTAATTTTTAAAAAAATTTAAAATTAGATTTAATTTAAATTTTTGAAACAAATTTATGAAACAATTTATATTTGACAAGAATTTTAAATTAATTAAAGTTTATTTTAACAAACGAATCATTAAGATTTGTTTAAAACAAGGGAGAAAAGATGGCTAAACGAAGAAAAAAAGCTAAAAAGAAAAAAGCTAAAAAAGCAAAAAGAAGAAGAAGAAGAAGATAGTTTCGCTTTTTAAAAACGCCCTTTTTAATTAAATTTTAAAAAGGGCGTTTTTTTATGCTTCTTGCAAAACTTCTGTTCTCCCTAAGGCTTTATCCATTTTCTTTTTTACGTCATCAGGATTTATATTTAAAACTGCTTCAAACTCAGATTTAAGTCTTTCGTAAGCTTTTTCGAAAAGTTGTCTTTCCGAATAAGATTGGTCGGCGATAATATCTGTATTTTTATTTAAGTCTTTAACTACTTCTGCTAGCTCATAAATTTTACCAGAATTAATTTTTTGATCATATTCTTGAGCTCGTCTACTCCACATAGTTCTTTTAATTTTAGGTTTAGTTTTTAATATTGAGATACATTTATTTATTTGATTAATAGAAGATATTGGCCTTAACTTAGATTGTTGATTTATAGGAACTGTAAGTGTTAGTTTCTCTTTTTCAATAAAAATTTTATAAAACTGAATGTCTATTTCTCCCACCGTTGCTTTTTCGACAGCAGTGATTTTGCCAACACCGTGTTTTGGATAAACTACATAGTCTTTAAGATTATATTGTCTTTTTTCAGACGGTTGTTTCTTAATTTTTTTTATTTCTGGTTTATCATCCGGACCCAAGCCAGTAGTTTTTTTTTCAGGAATTTTTAGTTTTATTTTTGTCTTATCTTTGTTTTTTTTAAAATTTGATTTTTTTAAAACTTTAATTTTTCTTACTTTTTTCTTTTTTGGCATAATCTATTTTCCAGGTTTTTCAGAAAAATATTTTTCATATTTATCTTTCATGTTTCTAAATTTTTCTTGGTCTTTCATAGGTTCTTTTTTTTTTGAAATATTTGGCCATATTGCAGAAAACTTTTTATTAATCAACAACCATTTATCCATATCTTTAACACTTTCATCCGTATCTGGTTTTATTGCATCAATAGGACATTCAGGTTCACAAACTCCACAGTCAATACATTCATCAGGATTAATAACCAGAAAATTTTCACCTTCATAAAAACAATCTACAGGACAAACTTCTACACAATCGGTGAGTTTACATTTTATACATTCGTCTTTTACTATGTAAGTCATTTGTTATTTAACATCCTTAGCTTGATTTCTGCGCATTCTTTATCTGAAAAATAAATTAAACCGCAAACTCTTCTCATTAAATTAGACTCATACTGATCGATCTTCTTATCAGAAATAATTATTTTCCATAAATGTTCGATTATATCTGATTTTATATTTGTACTATTCTTTTTTACCTCAGAAGTAAAACTAAGCAGTTGATTAGAATCTTTTTCAGTATTTTCTGCTTTTTTAAAAACATCTTCTATATTTTCATTATCTGTGTACGATTTAATAAATTCTTTAACTAAAATTTTTTCTTCGTCAGAATATTTTTCGTCAATTTTTGCTGCATGAATCAACAAAGCTGCAACTCCGATTATACTTTCAAGATTTAGTTTACTCATTTATTTTAAATTTAAAGATAGTAGCTTTTTAAATGGATTTTCATTTTTGTCAAATTTTATGAGCTTATTTGATTTTTTTCTTTCTCCTTGAAAAATGTAGGTATCAACTGCTTTATCTTTCTTATAGTTCATGTATGTCATTAATTTATAAAAATTTTCCTTTGTACAACCAAGTAAATTCATCATTTCAGCATTTATCTTAAATTTACGGTTTTTAGTATTATCTAAGATTTTAATAAATAACTTCTCTAAGATATCTATCCTTACAAAATATTCTTTAAATTTTTCAAAACCGCACAGTAAAAGAAATTTTTGTTCAAAATTTTTATTGTTTATAAAATTTAATCCAGATTTTGGAATTGATAGAGAGTCACTCAGATTGTAAAATATTTTCCACAAAGATACTCTAAACTCTACTGCCTTTGGCTTGAGCATTTTTGGCAGGTATATATGGTATCTACCAATTTTTATACCCATGCCCCATAACTTTTTTCTTTCCCCACTTGGAATAAGCTTTACAATATTGTCAATCTCACTTCTTTTAATTACACCATTTTTTTCATAAAGTTGAAAAACTAAAGCCCTTAAATACTGATTTTCTATTTTTTTTTTAGTTAAGTTAATCAGATCTCCAAGCATTTCATTAATATAATTATGAGTCCATTTTTTCAAAAAACTTTCCAGATTTGAATTTGTTTCTTGTTCTAAATATTCATCGGCAATTATGTCTATTTCTGGATTTAAATAGTTATGTCCTTTTTTTAATCTTGCGATTGGTTGGTTATTCCAAATTATTTTACTTTCGCTGTCAATCTTAATATTTTTTTCACTTATAATTTTATTTACTCTTTTATCCAATTCTTCTTTTACTCCTTTTCGAGCTGCTTTTTTTATTGACTTAATATCTGTATCAAGAGTTTTAGAAGTAAGCTCAATAATAAATTTTAAACCTTTTAACTCTCCAATTAATTGACTATCTATATAAACTTTGTTTTCATCATTAATTTCAGTTTGCAGAATTAAATCCTGTTTCAAACTTCTTGATAAAATGCTTATTTTTTTATCAATAAAACTTTTTGTCAATTCTTCATGTAACTTATCTGACAACTTATCTTCAATGCCTTTAGTTACTTGAACCCAATAATCAGAATTTTCAACCCAGTTTTTCTTATTTGCTACATATGACCAAGTTCTGACGTTAGAAAGTCTATGGGATAAAAGATCTACATTACCGTGATCTTTCTCAAGACCTTTAAGCTGCTCTTTCATGAACGTGCTAGGAATCTTCTTTTTTCTTGTTGAAAGAAACTGAAAAACTTTATCTATAATATTGATATGTTGTCCATAAGCTTTTTTTTCAAAATCTGGAATTTGACAACATTCCCATAGTAGTTCAAGATTTTTATGATAAATAATATTGTTAGCTCCTTTTTTTAAAAAATGTCTTAAAACACTTTCATCGATCGAGTCATTTGATTTCATTAAATTTTTTTTGTTTGGTTTCAATTCCAGAGAAGCTACAAGTTTATTAGGATTTTCAAAATTTAAATTCGAATTTCTCCAATAAACCATTTTTGTTTCCGGTAATTGATGTTTTTCTATGGATTCGATTTCATCAGAATTTAAAGTTTCACAATCCCCAGTTGTTCCGAATCCTCCATCATTTTTATATCTACCAGCTCGTCCAGCGATTTGAGAAAGCTCAACTAAGTTAAGTCTTCTAGTTTTTTTGCCATCGAATTTTTTTAAGTTAGAAAAATAGATTTCATTAATATCCATATTTAAACCCATTCCAATTGCGTCTGTTGCAATTAAATAATCAACATCCCCTGATTGATAAAGTCCTACCTGAGAGTTCCTAGTTTTAGGACTTAAAGATCCCATGATAATAGCTGCTCCACCTTTTTGTCTTCGAACCAGTTCCGCAATCGCATACACTTCCTCAATAGAAAATGCTATTATTGCAACCTTTCTATCCAATCTTGAAATTTTCTTGTACCCCGTGTAACTAAGTTTTGAAAATCTTTCTCTTTTTTCAAACTGAACACTGTCAATTAAATCTTTAATTATGCCTGCCATAACTTGAGAGCCAAGAAACATTGTCATCTTTTCACCTCTTGCATGCAACAGCCTTTCCGTAAAAATATGTCCTCTTTCTCGGTCAGCACACATTTGAATTTCATCGATAGCAATAAAATCAACCTTTTTATTTTTAGGCATAGACTCTACTGTGCAAATGAAATAATCAGCTGAGGTAGGAATAATTTTTTCTTCTCCAGTTATTAAAGCAACTTTTTCTACTCCAATTCTCTCTACACACTTATCATAAACCTCTCGTGCCAATAATCTTAAAGGCAATCCGAATATCCCTGAGTCGTACTCAAGCATTTTTTGAATTGCAACATGGGTTTTCCCAGTGTTTGTTGGCCCTAAGAGGGCTATAATTTTTTGAGAGAGATTTTGCATTCTTGTGTAAGGTAAATTTTTTTATACTATATATAGATCTATGTTGAGAACAAAATAAGATTAAAACATGACCGAATCAATTTGTCAAATGTTCTAATTTCTAAAATTTGAATTGACTTAAAACCCCTAATCCCCGTAAGGTCGGTAATAGCTTTTATTAAAAAGTTATCATGAAAAACATAACAAAGAAAAATATTTTAAAGCTCAAACAGTCCTCAACTTTAGTTATTAACGAACAATGCAAGAAGCTTTTAAAACTGGGCAAAAAAGTTTATCAGTTTGGCTTTGGTCAATCTCCGTTTCCAGTACCAGAAACAATTGTTACCGCACTAAAAGATAACGCTCATAGAAAAGAGTATTTACCTATACAAGGGCTAGGAAAATTAAGAGAGTCAATTTCTAAAAATTTAAAAAAAAAAATAGGAGCTAATTATCCAAAAGAAAATATTGTAATTACTCCTGGCTCTAAGGAAGCAATGCTTTTATTACACGTGGCTTTCAAAGGTGAAATTATACTGTCAGCACCTAGTTGGGTATCATATGAACCGCAAGCAATTATTGGTAGAAACAAAGTTCATTGGATACAAACCTCAAGAGAAAACAACTGGTTTCCTACAGCTAAACAACTTGAGAAAAAAATCAAAGCAATAAAAAA
>QCAW01000024.1 GCA_003281795.1 Pelagibacteraceae bacterium AG-345-F21 | reverse complement strand
ATTGTTTTTATCTTGAATAATTTGTTCTAAATCTTTTTTTTCTTTACTAAAATTAATATAGTCTCTTGCAACAGAAATAATATTTCCTAACGAAGAGTATTCTTTAGATTTTTTTGCAAAAAATTTAGTATCAATTTTTCCAGAAGAAAGCTCTTTTTCTAAATTATCGTGTTTAGCAACAATATCTTGCACTTTTTCAATAGGTATCATTATTTTTAATTATTTTTTTCTTTTACTTTTTCTTCAACTAATTGAACCACTTTATCTATAATATCATTACTAACAACTTTGGTATGAGGAATGCCTGAGAGATACAAAAGATTGCTATCCTGACCACCTCCTGTTAGCCCTATGTCAGTTTGAGCTGCTTCCCCAGGACCATTTACTACACATCCTATTATAGAGAGAGTGATTGGTGTTTTTATATGGGATAATTTTTTTTCTAACTTAGTAACTGTTTCAATAACTGGAAATGCCTGACGAGCACACGAAGGACAAGATATAATATTAACACCTCTTGACCTTATTCCTAATGACTTCAATATTTCGTAGCCAGCTTTAATTTCTTCTACCGGATCTGAGGACAAAGAGACTCTTATAGTATCGCCTATTCCTTCCATTAAAAGTTGTCCAATGCCAATCGAAGATTTAATGCTCCCTGTTAATAATCCTCCAGCTTCAGTAACTCCTAGGTGTAAGGGGTAATTACAAACTTTTGATAGTTGTTTGTACGACTTTACTGTCAAAAAAACATCGGATGATTTAACGCTTATTTTAAAATTATAAAAATTATTGTCTTCTAATAACTTAACATTGTACATAGCGCTTTCAACAAGGGCTTCCGGGCAAGGTTCTTTATATTTTTCTAATAACGTTTTATCAAGTGATCCCGCATTCACCCCAATTCTTATAGAACAATTATTATCTTTTGCTGCCTTAACTACTTCTAAGACTCTTTCTTTAGATCCAATATTTCCGGGATTAATTCTTAGACAACTCGCACCCATTTTTGCTGCTTCAATAGCTCTTTTGTAGTGAAAATGTATATCTGCAACAACAGGTACTTTAACTTCTTTAACTATTTCTTTGATAGCCTTTGTTGATTCCTCATCTGGACAAGAGACTCTAACAATATCTGCTCCAGCTTCTTCTAAATCATTTATTTGTAAAATTGTTTCTTTTATATTTGTTGTAAGAGTATTAGTCATAGATTGAACACTAATTTTATTTGATCCACCAACAGAAATATTGCCAACTTTTATTTCTCTTGTTTTTCTTCTATTAATTGTTCTATGAGGTCTAACTTCCATTTTAATCTAATTTGAAAATTGTATGCAATTTTTTAACAGCTTCAAGAGTATCTTTTTCATTAATTATAACAGATAATTTTATTTCAGAAGTTGAAATGGCTAGTATATTAATATTCTTTTCTGCTAATCCTCTAAACATTTTGTAAGTAACTCCAGGAGTTGAAACCATCCCTGCTCCAACTATAGATACTTTGGAAACCCTATCATTATGGTTTATTTCATCATATTTGATCCTTTTATTATGTTTTAAAATTTCTAAAGTTTTTAGTAGATCATGTCTTTTGATTGTAAAAGTAATATCTGTTTTTTTATGATCTGATGAAATGTTTTGAATTACCATGTCAACGTTAATTTGGTCGTTGCTTATAGGTTCAAAAATATCCGCCGCTACACCTGGCTTATCAAGAACACCAATTAAAGTTATTTTTGCATCATCTTTCGAGTAAGCAACGCCAGTAACACTTTTTTCATAATCTATATTTTCTCGGTTAAATATTTTAGTTCCATTTCTTTCTGTAAATGTTGACCTTATTTCAAGAGGAAGATTATACATCATAGCTGTTTGAACTGCAGAAGATTGTATGACTTTTGCCCCCAATGATGACAATTCTAACATTTCATCATATGATATTTTGTTAATTTTTTTTGCTACTGGAATTTTATTCGGATCAGTAGAAAAAACACCATCAACATCTGTATATATTTCACAAGAGTCAGCGTTAAATATTTTTGCAACTGCAACTGCGGTTGCATCTGATCCTCCTCTGCCTATGGTGGTTATTTCACCGTTTTTTGAAATTCCTTGAAAACCAGGAATTATAGCTACCCCTTTATTTAATAAAAATTTATCAATTTCTGTAACACTCATATTTATAATTCTTGAGTTTGAATGCTCTCCCTCAGTAAGAATTGGTATTTGCCAATTAAGCCAAGATTTAGAATTGATTCCCATATCAATAAGTGCTCCAGCTAAAAGTGCACTTGTTGCTTGTTCTCCAGAAGTTAAAAGGACATCCAATTCTCTTTTATTAAAATTTTTAGAAATTGAATTTGACTGTTCTATTAATCCATTTGTCACTCCTGACATTGCTGAAACTACAGCTATAATTTCATTACCTGCGACAAATTCTTTTTTTAAAATATTAGCAACATGTAAGATTCTTTCAATAGTTCCTACAGAAGTTCCACCAAATTTTAATACTTTTTTTGCCATTACAGATTTTAATATAATATAATTTGAATTATATTTAATACAATTAGTACATTAAGGATATATGACTACAATAAATAAAGACGAAATTCAAAAGTTTTCAAACTTGGCAAATGAATGGTGGGACGTGAAAGGTAAGTTTAAACCCTTACACATGTTCAATCCTATTAGAATTGAATATATTTTAGATGAAATTTCAAAACATTTTTCAATAGATAAAGACAAAAGATTAATGCTCAAAAATTTGGAAATTTTGGATATTGGTTGTGGAGGTGGGTTAATGAGCGAGCCCATGGCTCGGTTAGGTGGCAGGGTGACTGGCATAGATGCCGCTGAAAAGAATATTAAAGTAGCGTATTTACATAGCAAAAAGAACAACTTAAAAATTAATTACCAAAATAAATCTCCTGAACAATTAAAAGAAAAAGAAAAATATGATGTGATTTTAAATTTAGAGATTGTAGAACATGTAGATAATTTAGATTTGTACCTTAGTTCATGTTATAATCTTCTTAAAAAAAATGGTTTAATGTTTACTGCAACAATAAATAGAACTTTTATTTCTTATATCAAAGCAATTATAGGAGCTGAGTATGTTTTGAGATGGTTACCAATAGGCACTCATGATTGGAATAAATTTATTAAACCAGAAGAATTACAAGAAAAACTAGTAGGTATTAATTTTTCATCCAAAGACATATCTGGTTTAGAATTCAATCCATTAGTTAATAAATGGAAAAAATCTCAAAATTTAAGTGTAAATTATATTATCTGTAGTTCTAAAAATTAATTGTCTTTACCGACCCAAGGTATGCTGATTAAATCAATCCCCTCTTCTTCCAAATCATCTCTCTCTTCTTGAGTAGTGGTTCCATAAATACTTTTTTTAGTTTTTTTATCGTAGTAAACTTCTCTTACCTTCTCGCTAAATTTGTCTCCAACAAATTCAAAATTTTTTTCAACGTAGTCCCTTAGTTTATGCAATTTATTTTTTTCATTTAATAATTGATTATCTATAAAATTTTCATTATTAGCTTTTGGTTTCACAGCTGAGACCATCGGTGCCATAATTGATTTGGTTATCTTTTTTGATGAGCAATATATGCACTCTAAAAGTTTTTTTTTATTTAATTTATCAAACTCGTTAGAGTCTGAAAACCAACTTTCAAATTCGTGTTCGTTGCTACATTTTAAATTATATTTTATCATTAAAAATTAATTTCTGTAATCAGCATTTATATCAATGTAATCATGAGTAAAATCACATGTATAACATTCAAAAGCATCATTGCCTAATTTGAGATTTACTTCGATATTAATTGAGTCCCATTTCATGTATTCTTTTAATTTAATTTCATCATAAATATCCGAAATTTTTCCGTTTTCAGCAACAATAAAATCTCCAAGTTTAATTTTTAATTTTTTATAATCTACCATTTCTCCTGATTTTCCAATTCCCATTATTATTCTTCCCCAGTTTGGATCTTCTCCTGCTACTGCTGTTTTTACTAAAGGAGAGTTAGCAATAGAAAAAGCAATTTTTTTTGCACTACTTAGAGATTTAGCATTAATTACTTTGACTGTTAAAAATTTTTTTGCACCTTCGCCATCAACAACAATTTGTTGTGCAAGATTTAAACATAATTTTTTTAATGCAAACTCAAATTTTTGAACAACTTTATCATTTAAAGAAAGATTTGGTCCTAATTTTATTGCTTTAGTAGAGAATATAGAAACCATGTCATTTGTAGATTGGTCACCGTCAACTGTTATTGCGTTAAAAGTATTTGCAACAGCTTTTTTCAAAAGTGATTTTAATAAATTCGAATTAATTTCTGCATTAGTAAAAATAAACGACAACATAGTAGCTAAATTTGGGGCGATCATACCTGACCCTTTTGCTATACCACATATTTTTACTAGCTCATCTCCTACTATTAACTCTTCATAGGCAACTTTTGGTTTGGTATCTGTTGTCATCATGCCAGAAGCAACTTTTAACCAAAATAATTTATTGTGTTCAGTTTTTAATTTTTCAACTAAATCAGGCAAGGTATCTTTAATTTTATCTACCGGAAACTGCTCTCCAATTACACCTGTTGAAGCAAATATTAAATCTTTAGTTCTAACTGTTTCAGAGGTCCCACCTTCAGATTTAGACTCTTTTATAGTTAAAATCCTTGATAAATTTTTTGCTATTAAATCTAAACTTTCTTTTCCTTGCTTGCCTGTAAATGTATTTGCATTTTTAGTGTTAACCATCAGACCTTTAATTAATTTTTTATGCGAACTATTATTCCATGATATTGTTTCTGAAATTATGCTGCTAGTAGTATTTACTGTTGCATAATTAGCTCCTTTGCTAAAATAAAATAGTGTAAGATCATCCCTGCCATTACCATATAAATCTGCTGACACTGATGACATTTCAAGACCTTCGATCTGCTTAAGGTTTTGAAACTCCCCCATTTTCGACATTTTAGTTTTGTCGTTAAGGAAATTTTTTAGATTTATTGTCATAATTTCTATTTAATTTAAATTATAAATACATATATAGAAGTATAATGAATGTATTTACAAGGACATTTAGTAAAATATTTAAAAGCTCTAATCAACAAGAATTAGACAAAACTAAAAATCTCATTTTAGCTATAAATAACAAAGAGAACTTGATCAAGTCTCTTACTGATGGCGAAATCAAAGAAAGAGCATTTAACCTAAAACGGTCAATTCAATCAGGAACAGCTTTAAAAGAAGTAATTCCTGAGAGCTTTGCTTTGGTAAGAGAAGCAGCAAATAGATCTTTAGGAGAAAGACACTACGATGTTCAATTGGCGGGTGGTTTAATTCTTCACGAGGGAAAAATTGCAGAAATGAAAACAGGTGAAGGTAAAACTTTAGTTTCAACGCTACCTGCTTTTTTGAATTCACTATCTGGAAAAGGTGTGCATATAGTTACGGTAAATGATTATCTTGCCAAAAGAGATTCTGAGTGGATGGGAAAGGTATTCAATTTTTTAGGATCTTCTACTGGATGTATAACTAACGAGCTTAATGATGTGCAAAGAAAAAAGAATTATGAGTGTGATATAACATATGCAACTAACAATGAATTAGGATTTGATTATTTAAGAGATAACATGAAATATGAACTAGACTCTATAGTTCAAAAAGATCACAATTATTGCATTGTTGACGAGGTTGATAGTATTTTAATTGACGAGTCAAGAACTCCTTTAATAATATCTGGCAAGCTTGAAGACAAAACAAATCTTTATCCTGTATCGAATGAATTGATTAAACATTTAAAAGATAAAGATTTTGAGCTTGATGAAAAAAATAAAAATGTGATTTTAACTGATCAGGGAATAGATAAAATTGAAAAATTATCAATCCAAAGACGAATGTTAAAAAATAATAATTTTTATGATCCTGAAAATTTAAGCTTAGTTCATCACATTAACCAAGCTCTTAAAGCCAACTTGCTTTTTAAAAAGGATACGGACTACATAGTAAGAGATGGAAAAGTACAAATTATTGATGAATTTACGGGCAGGGTTTTAGATGGCAGAAGATTTTCAGATGGTTTGCACCAGGCGCTAGAAGCTAAAGAAAATGTAGAAATTGAAGAAGAGAATCAAACACTTGCCTCTATAACTTATCAAAATTATTTCAGGTTGTATAAAAAATTATCTGGTATGACGGGAACAGCAATT
>QCAW01000023.1 GCA_003281795.1 Pelagibacteraceae bacterium AG-345-F21 | reverse complement strand
AAAGATTTATAAGCATCTTTTAATTCAACATATTTACCAATTATCGCAATATTTACTGTATTTTTTGTATTCAAGACTAATTTAGTAATTTTCTTCCAAGGCTGAAGATTGACTTTTCTTTTGGATTTAATCTTGAAAAATTTTAATACCCTTTCCTCTAATTTTTCCTTGTTAAAACTTATAGGAGCCTCATAAATAGTTTTTACATCAACAGTTTCAATTACATCTTCAATTGATACATTGCAAAATAAAGAAATTTTTTTTCTTTGATTTAAAGGTATAGATCTTTCTGATCTGCAAATAATGATATCTGGTTGAATTCCTATGCTTCTTAGTTCCTTTACAGAATGTTGAGTTGGCTTTGTTTTTATTTCATCAGAAGCTTTCATATATGGAACTAAAGTTAAATGAATAAATAAAGTATTTTTACTACCTATCTCATTTGAAAATTGTCTAATTGCCTCTAAAAATGGAAGGCTTTCTATATCGCCGACAGTCCCTCCTATTTCACAAATTACAAAATCTTCTTTAGCAACATCATTTTTAATAAACTCTTTAATTCTATTTGTGATGTGTGGAATTACTTGAACGGTTTTACCTAAATATTTTCCCTGACGTTCTCTTTTAAGAACGTCGTTATAGATTTTTCCAGTCGTAATATTGTCAGTTTTTTTCGCCGAAATTCCTGAAAACCTCTCATAATGTCCTAAGTCTAAATCTGTTTCAGCGCCATCATCTGTTACGTAAACCTCTCCATGTTGAAAAGGACTCATTGTTCCAGGATCAACGTTTAGGTATGGGTCCAGCTTTCTAATTCTAATCTTGTAACCCCTTGATTGTAACAAATAAGCCAGAGATGCTGAAGACAAACCTTTTCCTAAAGATGAGACCACGCCGCCGGTTACGAAAATGTATCGCGCCATGGAAGTATGTTATACTTTATATAAAAATTAATTCAAAGAAATAATTTACTTAGACTGAGGAATTTGTGGAAGGTTTGAATTTTCTTCTTCCTGTTTCTCAAGAACCGACTGTGTTTCACGAAGTTCGTCTCTAGAAATCGCAACTATCACAATGCTGCAAATGATAAACAGCGCGGCAATTATAGAAGTAAATTTTGTTAAAAAACTACCTACTGACCTAGCTGACGTGAAATTATCTTGTGAAACACCAAGACCTAATGCTCCTCCCTCCGATTTTTGAAGTAAAACAGAGATCACTAGAATTAAAGCTAGAACGATATTAATTGCAATAAGTAAAGATTCCATAATGTCTATCTATAGTAATTCTTTATTATATCAATAAATTTTTTTGAAGATTTAGAAGCGCCACCAATTAAAAAACCATCGATTTCTCTTATTTGTTTAAACAAATTAACATTATTTTCATCTACCGAACCACCATAAAGAACGGCTGGACTATTCTCTTTAAAAATAGCTCTTAAAACTTTTTTTATGTAAATAACTGTTTTTAATAAATCCTCAGAATTAGGTATTTTACCAGTTCCTATAGACCAAATTGGTTCATACGCTATAATAATATTATTCTTATTAAATTTTTTTTCTAAGACTTTTGAAAGTTGTTTTTTTAGAATACTGAAAGTTTTTTTATTTTTTTTTTGTGATTTATTCTCACCTATACAAAAGACAATTTTTAAATTGTTTTTCAATGCAAATTTTACTTTATCTTTTAAAATTGCATTGGAATCTCCTTCAGCTCTGTTATCTGAATGCCCAATAAGTGTGTATTCGGCACCTACACTTTTAATCATATGTGAACTTACTGCTCCAGTATTAGATGAAAATAAATCTTTTTGATAACAATTTTGAGAACCTATAATTAATTTTTTTTTTTTAAAAAACTTAGAAAAACTCTCTAATAGCGTATAGGGTGGCGTTACTATTAGCCGGTATTTATTTCTATTTATATCTTTTGAGTGAAAAGAGTTAATTTTTTTAAGTATGCTAATAGACTTAGGAACGCCAAACATTTTCCAATTTCCAATAAAATATCTCATTATTTGCCTTAATTAAAATTTTGATCTATAGGTGTATTATTTTAAAAACACTTAATAAATTATTAAAATGCCAACTTCAATAGCAAAGTTATCTAAATCGTTTTTTGTAAAACTCCTAGTAGGTATAATTATTCTACCTTTTGTGTTTTGGGGTATGGGTGATGTATTCAGAGGCGGTAATCAAAACGTTATAGCTACTATTGACTCAAAAAAAATTAGTACTCAAGAATTTGTTCAATACTTAAGAAGGCTTAATTTAAGCGAAGAACAAGTGAAAAGTTTACCGAAAACAGATTTAATTGAAAAAATACTATCAGAATACATTGGTAAAAAAGTTATGTCTTTAGAAATTGAAGATTTAGGAATTACTGTTAATGATAATTCTTTAAGAAATATTATTAAGAGTGATAAATTATTTTTTAGGGACAACAAGTTTTCAAGAACCGAATATGAAAAATTTCTTCTTAAAAGTGGTATGACAGCTCCTTCTTTTGAAAGTAATATCGCAGAACAAGAGTCAAGAAGGCAATTGTTAAGTTCTTTATCCGGTGGTTTAACCATTCCTGATGATCTTATAGAAAGAGCATTTAAAAAAGAAAATCAAATTAAAAAAATTAAATTTATTGATTTAACAAAATATTATTTAATTAAAAAACCTTCTCAAGAAGAAATTAAAGATCTTTATGATAAGAATAAAAAAATTTTTGTAGAGGAATTTAAGTCAATAGATTATGCAGAATTATCGCCTAACAGCTTAACTGGAAATCCTGATTATGATGAAAATTTTTTTAAGAAATTAGATATTGTAGAAAATAAAATTTTAGACGGTCAGTCTTTTGATGAGTCTATAAAAGAAAATAATTTGAAAGCAATAAAGATAAAAAAAATAAATTCAAAAAAACAAGATGAACAAAATCAAGTCATAGGAAGCTTGTCAGATAAATTATTTAAGAAAATTTATTTTATGCAAGAAACAAGTATTCCAGAGTTAATAAAAATTGATAACAAATATTATATTGCTAAAATAAAAAATGTTGAGAAAAAACAAAAAACATTAAATGATCAAAATGTATTAAAGTCTATTAAAGCTCAATTAGAATTTAAAAATAAAATTGAGAGTAACACGGCTATTTTAAAAGATATAAGCATGGGTGGACTTGATAATGAAAAAATGAAATCATTTGCTACTAAAAATAACTTGGAATTTAAAGAATATGAAGTTGCAGATTTAAAACAGAATGAAATTTTCTCAGAGGGATTAATTAAAAGAATATTTTTAACAAAAGATAAAGAAATAAATCTTATAACTAACAGTAATCTTACAAAAAACTTTTTAATCTTTACAGTTAAAACAGAATATAAAAAAATGAAAAAAAGCACTAACGAATTTGAAAAATACGAAGCTAAAGCACGTCTTGATTTAGTGAATCAAATTTATAAAATTTTTGATAACAGTTTAAATCAAAAATATAATGTAAAACTTAACCAAAGAACAATAGAACGTGTAAAAAATTCATTTTGATGAAAATTAATATTAATTTTAAAGATTTTAAAAAAAAACATTCTAATAAAAAACATCAAATTTTATTTAGTTCTAGGTCTTGCAAACACTATTACAAAATCGAGAACTTATATAAATTTCTTTTAGCTGAAAAAAATAGTTTTATTTTTGAATCAGTGGAAAAAGGAACAATTAGAGGAAGATTTACAATTATCGGTTTAAATCCAGACAAAATTTGGGATATTAATAATAATATAGTTACTATTAATAACGAAAAAAAAAGAATTAGAGTTAAAACTAATCCCTTAAAATTTATAAATAAATTAATAAAAGATTTTAAGATTAAGATACCCTCTCGATTACCTTCAATGGCTTCAATGTTAGTTGGGTATTTTTCATATGATATTATTCGTTATGTAGAAAAGATCCCTAATAATTGTAAAGATGATTTAAAAATTCCTGATGTGAGAATTTCTCGTCCAAGAAATTTAGTCGTTTATGATAATCTTAAGAAAAAGATATATTATATAGAAAATGTTTATGCTGATACAAAAATAAAAAATTATAAGGATGCGTACTCAGCAATAATTAAAAAATTTGAAACCTATGAGAGTTTTGAAAATATAAAACTACCCGATCAATTCACTTTTAAAAAAAACAAAAATAAAATAAGTTCAAATACATCAAAAGAAAAATTTAAAAGTTTAGTTAAAAAGGCAAAAAATTACATCAAAAAAGGAGATATTTTTCAAGTAGTGCTAAGCCAAAGATTTGAGCGAAAAATAAATAAAAGACCAATTGAAATTTACAATCATTTAAGAAAATCAAACCCATCCCCTTTTATGTTTTATTTTAATTATGAAGATTTTAATGTGCTGGGTAGTAGTCCAGAAATATTAGTTAGACTAAGAAAAAATGAAGTTACTATTAGACCAATAGCAGGAACTAGGCCCAGGGGAGATAGTTTAATTATGGATAAAAAATATAAAGATGAACTTTTAAGAGATAAAAAGGAATTGGCTGAACATTTAATGCTATTAGATTTAGGTAGAAATGATATTGGAAAAGTAGCTCAAGTTAATACTGTAAAAGTTACAGAAAAGTTTAAAGTAGAAAAATATTCACATGTAATGCATATAGTTTCAAATGTAATAGGAAAATTTAATAATAAATTCTCAATATTTGAAACACTTTTGTCTGGTTTTCCAGCTGGAACAGTAAGTGGTGCACCTAAAATTAGGGCTATGCAAATCATTGATCAACTAGAAAAAAATAAAAGAAAGTTATATGCTGGTGGAATTGGTTATTTCACACCTAATAATGAATTTGATACGTGTATAGCCTTAAGAACAGCTCTTATTAAAGATAATAAATTTTATGTTCAAGCAGGAGCAGGTATTGTCGCTGATAGTAACCCTGAAAAAGAATATATAGAAACTGTCAATAAAGCTAAAGCTTTAATGAAAGCAGTTGATTAGATGAAAATACTTCTTATAGATAATTACGATAGCTTTACTTATAATTTGTTCCATTACATATCTTATTTTAAAAAAAATGTAGATGTTATTAGAAACGATAAAATAGATGGGAAAACTATCCTAAAAAAAAAATACAATAAAATAGTAATTTCACCAGGACCAGGTAACCCAGATCAAGCTGGTAATTGTCTAAAAATTGTTAAAGAAGTTCATAAAAAAATTCCTATTTTAGGAGTTTGCTTGGGCCATCAAATTATAGGACAAGTCTTTGGTGGTAAAATTGTTAATGCAAAAAATTTGATGCATGGAAAAACTAGTAAAATTAAACATACTAGAAAAGGATTGTTTAAAAACATTCAAGATAATTTTGAAGCCACGAGATACCATAGTTTAATTATAGATCGTAATAAATTTCCAAAAAATCTTATTATTACTGCTGAAACAAAAAATAAGACTATTATGGGAATAATGCACAAAGACTTTAATATTCACGGATTTCAATTTCATCCTGAGAGTATTAGTACTAAAGTAGGCATGAAATTAATTAAGAACTTTATAACTAATAAAAATGCTTAATATCGTAGAAAATTTAAAGAAAGGTCAAAATCTTTCGTTAGAGGAAAGTAAAACTCTTTTTACTGATTTAATGGAGGGTAAATATGACGAAAATTCAATCATACAAATATTGGAGGCTTTTATCAAAAAAGGTGAGACCAAAGATGAGCTAGCAGGTGGAATCTTTATTTTAAGAAATAAAGCAATTAAAATAGTAGCTGAAAAAAATACAATTGATACCTGCGGAACAGGTGGTGACGGAAAAAATTCGTTAAATATTTCAACTGCTGCAGCAATTGTTCTTGCTAGTATGGGCGTAAAAGTTGCCAAGCACGGCAATAAAGCTGTTTCCTCCAATTGTGGTTCGGCTGACGTATTGCAAGCTTTAAACATTGATATTAATTTAAAACCAAAAGAAGTTGAAGAAAATATCAAAAAATTAAACTTTGCTTTCATGTTTGCGCCTAACTATCACTCAGCAATGAAACACGTCGGTCCTGCTCGAAAAAAAATGGGAAAAAAAACAATATTTAATTTAATCGGACCTCTTAGTAGTCCTGCACAAGTTAAAAGGCAAGTAGTTGGAGTGTTTGATAAAAAATGGATGAGACCTTTCGCAGAAGCTTTAAGGGAAAATGATGTTGAACACGCCTATATAGTTCATAGCGAAGACGGAATGGATGAAATATCTCCTTTTGCTAAAACTAATATAGTAGAACTTAAAGATAAAAAAATTTTTGAATTTACTGTAGATCCAAAAAAAATTGGAATTAACTTAAATAATATTAATAATTTAAAAGGTAAAAACGCTAAGTATAACTCCACTAAAATTTTGGAGATATTTAAAGGAAAATTTGATGAATTTGCAACTGCTGTTTCTTTAAATGTTGCTGCAGGATTAATTGTTTCTGAGGTAGAAAACGATTTTAATGATGCATTTAACAAAGCAAAAAATCAATTAGCTTCTGGTAATGTGTATCATCATTTGAAAAAACTACAAATCCGTCAATGACCAATGTTTTAAACAAAATAATAAAAGATAAAAAAGAATCTTTAAATTTTATAAAAAAAAATCATCCTATAGATCTTTTAGAAAGAAAAATTAGTAAGCTTAATTTTTTTTTAAATTTTAAACAGAAGATCAAAGATAATAATAATATCTCCTTAATTTCAGAGATTAAAAAAGCTAGTCCCTCTGAAGGTGTTATAGTAAAAGATTTTAACCATCTAAATATAGCAAAAATGTATGTTGAAAATGGAGCTACATGTTTGTCGGTTCTTACTGAAGAAAAATATTTTTTAGGAAAATTAGACTATATTCAAGATATCAAAAATAAATTTAAAATACCGATTTTGGCTAAAGATTTTTTTATCGATCCCTATCAAGTAGCTCTGTCAAAAAGTTTTGGGTGTGATTGTATATTAATTATTATTGCTGCTCTTAACGGCAAACAAGCAGACGAAATATATTCTGAAGCTGTGAAACATAATTTGTCAGTGATTGTCGAGGTTCATGATCAAAAAGAGGCTGAAAAAGCTTTAGAGTATAATAAAGCAATAATTGGAATTAATAACAGAAACTTAAAAACTCTTGAAGTTTCAATCAATAATACAATATCTATCTTTGAAGTGGTTAAAAGTCATGCTGAGCCTTTGGTTTCTGAAAGCGGTATTAAAAATGAAAATGATGCCAAATTCATATTTGACAAAACTGGTATTAAGAATTTCCTTATAGGAGAATCACTTTTAAAATCTGACAATCCTGGGGATTTAATGAAGCGACTTAAGCAAATAAACCAATAAAATAGCTACATATTTAAAGTTGTAATTCAAAAAGAACTTTTATAGAACATAAATGTACGAGGTTTGTTCTATGCTTACAAAAAAACAAAAAAACTTATTAATATTTATTAATAAAAAAATTAGATCTACAGGAATTTCTCCCTCATATGAGGAAATGAAAAATTCACTCAACCTAAAGTCGAAATCTGGAATACATAGACTTATTTCTGCTTTGGAAGAAAGAGGCTTTGTAAAAAGGCTGGCGCATAAAGCGAGAGCATTGGAAGTGGTTAAATTACCAGAGAATGCTAGTGCAAACGATATATTTAATACCTTCACTCCAAGTATAATCAAAGGCGGTTTGGACAAGAACAGCAACAAATCTTCAGAGATATCTGTTTTAGGTAGTATAGCAGCAGGCACTCCAATCGAGGCAATACAACAAGAAGTTGATAGAGTTGCTTTACCTGAAGATTTACAAAATAAAGGTGAGCACTACGGTTTAAAAGTTAAAGGTGACTCAATGATTGAAGCTGGAATAGCAGATGGTGACACTGTAATTGTTAAAAAAACTTCAAATGTAGATAGTGGTGAGATAGCAGTAGTCTTAATTGATGACCAAGAAGCCACTCTTAAAAGAATTAGAAAAAAAGGAAATACTATAGCTCTAGAAGCTGCAAACCGTAACTATGGAACAAAAATATATGCGGCTAATAGAGTCAAAATTCAAGGGAAACTTGTTTCTTTATATAGAAACTTTCACTAAAATAGTCTAATTAACTTAAATGTCTTTTAATTGTAGGTTTGCGCCCTCTCCTACTGGGCCTCTTCATATTGGCGGTGTAAGAACTGCCCTATTTAATTGGCTGCTAGCAAAAAAAAATAAAGGAAAATATTTTTTAAGAATAGAAGATACAGATAAAGAAAGATCCAAAGATGAATTTAAAAAACAAATAATATCATCATTAGCTTGGCTTGGAATTGAGCATGATGATAAAGAATATATTCAATCAAAAAATATCAATAAACATGTTGCTGTTGCTGAAGAGCTTCTTAAAAAAGGATTTGCATATAAATGTTATTGCTCTGAAGAAGAAATTAATGAACAAAAAGAAAAATGCAAAAAACAAGGTATGCCTTATGTATATAATCGAAAATGGAGAGATGCAAAGGATCTTGAAATACCAAAAGATGTTAAACCAGTTATAAGATTTAAAAGTAAGATTTCAGGTAATACAATCATAAAAGATTTGGTTCAAGGTGAAAGAAATATTTCTAATTCAACTATTGAAGATTTTGTAATTTTAAGAAAAGATAAATCTCCTACTTATCAATTATCAGCAACAGTAGATGATCATGAGATGAAAATTACCCATGTTATTAGAGGGGATGACCATATGATCAATTCATTTAAACAAAAACAAATCTATGATGCTATGGGCTGGGCAGTCCCTCACTTTGCACATATACCTTTAATTCATAGTGAACAAGGTAAAAAGTTATCAAAAAGAGATAATGCTTCTACTTTAGAAGATTATATAAAAATTGGTATTATTTCTGATGCTTTAAGAAACTATCTTTTAAGACTAGGCTGGTCTTATAAAGATAAAGAAATTTTTACTAAACAAGAGAGTATCGACCTATTTGATCTAAGTGGTGTTGGTAAATCGCCCTCTAAGCTAGATATGGCAAGGATATTATCTATCAATGAAACTTATATAAAAACTATAGATGAAAAGGAATTATTCAAATTTTTTCAGGAATATATATCTAAATATAAATCATCAATTGATGGGGAAAAAGAATCTGCTCTAATTAAGTCTATGGGTTTCCTTAAAAATAAAGCTAAAACATTAGAAGATATTTGGAACAATTCTCAGTATATAATTAAGGATAGTATCGAAATCGGTGCCGATGATAAAAAACTTCTAGATGATTTATCAAAGACTGTCATAAAAGAATTTATTATTGAGTATGAAAAAATAAGCTCTTTAACCAGAGAAACTTTAGAGCCGGTCATCAAGACGCTCATTGAGAAACACAAGACAAATTTTAAAGGTGTAGGTCAACCTTTAAGAATAGCTCTAGTAGGATCAAGATTTGGTCCAGGTCTATATGATGTAATTTTATCTTTAGATAAAGCTGAAGTTGTTAAAAGATTAAAACAAATTTAATGAAAGACGCTACATCTTTCAGAACAAGAAAATCATCAATTTACGACAAAAAATCTAATACACCTTTTAAAATAAGTAGATCTAAATTTTTTAATTTTCTTAGTTGTAAAAGGTGTTTTTATTTAGACCGTGTAAAAGGTTTAAAAGAACCTTCTATGCCTGGTTGGGCACTTAACATTGCAGTAGATGAATTGTTAAAAAAAGAATTTGATTTGTATAGAAAGGAACAAAAACCCCACCCTATAATGGTAAAGCATAATTTAAATTTTGTACCCTTCCACCACAAAGATTTAGATACATGGAGAAATTCTTTAAGAGGTGGGATTTCTTATTTAGATGAAAAAACTAATCTTATTATTCATGGAGGCATTGATGATATTTGGTTTGATTTAAATGAAAAAAAATTGGTTGTTGTAGATTATAAAGCTCAATCATCAACTTATCCAGTCACAGTTTCTTCTTATCTCGATGCTGAATGGCATTTAAGTTATAAATTACAAATGGATATATATGTTCATATTTTAAGAAAAATGAACTTTGAAGTTTCAGATCGAACCTTTTTTTATGTTTGTAATGGTGAAAAAACTAACGACAAGTTTAGTAACAAAATAGATTTTAAAACTACTTTAATACCATATCGTGTAAATATATCTTGGATCGAGGAAAAATTAGTTGAAATGAAAAAAGTTTTAAATTTAGATGAACCGCCTGAGATTGAAAAGAAATGTGAAAAATGTGCTTATTTAAGCGGTGGTAAAAGTTTTTTTAAATAATTATCTATTATTACTTTCATCATCATTATTAGGTGATTGATCTGTGTTTTCTGACTGAGTTTCTTCTTGAATAGTCTCCGATTGAGACTCTTCTTGTATTGTTTGTTCAGGCTCTGGCTCTGATGGAGTTTCTTCTTGAGTTGGTTCTGCTTGTGGATCAGGTGTTGGTTCTTCTTGTGGCTGTGATCTTGCAATATCGGCTGCGCTTTGTGCCTCTGGCTCTCTTCTCATGAAGAAATATATTCCCGCTGCAATTACTGCAATAGCCCCTAAGATATAAAGAATAATATTTAACATACTAATTCCTTTTTCTTCTTCAGCTGCTTCTGTAGTTTCTTCAGCTACTGGCGTTACTTCTTCTTCCTCAGGTTTTGCGTCTTGTTCCTGAGTTGGTTCGGCACTAACTTCTTCTTTTGGCTCTTCTGGTTTTGTTTCAGGCT
>QCAW01000022.1 GCA_003281795.1 Pelagibacteraceae bacterium AG-345-F21 | reverse complement strand
TGGCATTATCTAAATCCTTAAAATAATCTTTATATGAATTAAAATTAGAAAATATTTTTTTAACTTTGATATATCCATAATCGCTTAAATAATCAGCGTTATATAACCAAGCATCGTGACCTCTTTTATTTAAATAAGACGCTATATAGGCAATACCTAAAGAATTTGCGTTATATTTTGATCCTAACAACCTATAAAAAGGTGGATTTACTAGTAGCACTCTAGCCATTTTAATGAACTAACATAAGCATCCAATTTTTTCAATAACTCAATACTTTTATTATGTCTCATGTTTTACTTGATCTTGCCCAGCTAGGTATAATTAATTTATTTAACCCAATATATTACTAAATTCCTTAATCATTTGGTCCATTGTAGGTAATTTATTATTGTCCATTTCTTGTTGGATTGAGGAATAATTTTTTAAAATGTAATTTGTAATAGAGATCAATTCTTCAATATTTCTTTTAATGACAAACACTCCAATTTTATCTTTTTTAACATAGGATATATCTTCAAAAATTATTATAGGTCTTTTTCTTGCAAGAGACTCCTCTAGCACATAAGGGTGGGCCTCTGTATAAGAAGGTAAGATAGAGATATTATTTTCATCGTATTTATTTATTAACTCTTTTTCGGACTCGACATAGCCTAAAAGATTAATTTTATTACTATGAATTTTAAGTTTATCAGTGTTGCCAGCAATTGAAAGTTTTCCGTTAATATTAGAGGAGGAAAATAAATTTATAAAATTTTCTATACCTTTTTCAGGATTGATTCTTCCAACATATAAAAATTTCGGCTTATCTACTTGAGGTACAGATATATTTTGAAACCAGTTAGATTTTAATCTTGAGGGAGAAACAAGAAATGACTTTTCTTTATCATATAATCTTTCGTGACATACTATTACTTTTGAGAATTTTGTAATTAGATTAAACATTATACTATAAATCCAAACAAATTTATTTCCGAGTATATGTTTATATTCCTCATAGCCATTACTCATTAGATAGATAAAAATATTTTTTCTAAAAATAACAAGAATAATAAAACTTAAAAAAGTATAAGGACTGATAGCGACGATTAAATATCGATTATTTTTAATAAAAACAGTTTTTATAATTTCTAACAAAAAAGTAAAAATATTTGCTTTAGCTTTTATATTTTTTAAGTCGAACAGATGATTTTGTTCTGTTTGAGATTTTCTAAAAATACAAGTTACATCATAATTTAAGTTTAACTCATCTGGTAAAATTTTTAAATCAAGGTTTGTACTTTTGAACTCCTTATTGGAATTCACTGAAACTCTTTCGTTAGAAATTATTGTTAATTTATTCATCAGATTTTAAAATAAATATTTTAATTAAAATAAAAAGTAGTGACAATAATACAGCTACTACAACATCTAAAAATGGCGATGCTGCGGGAAATCCATAATTCCATAAAATAACTAAAATCAACCAACTAAACCAATTAATTTTTTTAATCATCTATTTTACAACCATGTAAGTCGCAATTCTTTCCATTTTTAACATTGTTAAAAAAATCAATTGCTTTTAATGCTGTCATCATGTGGCTTTTGTAAATATTTAAATACCCGTTTAAGCTGTCAGATAATTGTTTAGCTTCATTTATCATTCCTAATCTTATTAAATTTATAAGCATTATAGCATTTCCATTAGGTATTGTGTTGTCTCCAATGTCTATGGGTTTAAAAAAAATGTCACCATTATCTTTAGAATTCTTCTGAAAGATTTTTTTTTCTTCTATATAAAATTTATTAATAGCTTCCACGGATAATTTTTTTGCTAAATTTTTGTATTTGAAATTCATTGTTTTATCTGAAAGGTCATTTAGAGTATTAATTAAAAAAGCATAATCTTCTATGAAAGCAATTTCTTTTGAATAACTGTGATAAATTTCATTTTTAATATATTTTTCCTCAATTTTTAAAAAAAATTCTTCTGCTAGCTTTAAATATCCATTGTTTGGCAATACTTCATCTGCTGCAACTAAAGCGCTTATCCACAAACAATTTAAATCTAATTGAGTTTTATCATCAAAAAATGGTTTTTTTCTTTTAGATCTAATCTCTAAAAGTTTATTAATAATCTCTTTTGAAGGTTTTTCTTTTTCTACTAATATAATTTTTTTTTCCCAGTTACCCTCGGGCTTAATATCAAAATATTTACTTATATTTTCTAAATGATTTATTTCTTCGAAAGAATAAACATAATATTTCCCCTCTTCTCCTTCACTATCTGCATCAAAAGCTGAGCCTAGAAAACCATCTTTATTTAAAAAATCTTTTTTTAAAAATTCTATAGTCTGTTTTAATTTATATTTATAATAATCGTCATTATTTATTTTACAATATTTAGATAGTAGTAAAATAAATTGGGTATTGTCATACAGCATCTTTTCAAAATGTGGAACAATCCAATCTTCATCTACTGTATAACGAGCAATTCCTCCTTCAACATGATCATAAATACCTTTTGAGCAAAGTTGTCGTATTATTAAATTTACTGGATCAAGATATTTTTTATCTTTAGATTTATTATAAAAATAAATTAAAGTTTCATATAAATTAAAAGTAGGAAACTTTGGTGCCCCTTTGTAGCCTCCTTTAACCTGGTCTAGATGATTTAAAGATATTTCTAAAATAGGTTCTAGATCTTGATTCAAAACAGAATTTTTTTTTAAATCTAAGTTTTTAATAATTAAATCTTTTTGTTTAATTATATTATGTCTTTGATTTTGATAGGTGTCTGAAACCTTTTGAAGAACTTCTTTGAAAGATGGTAATCCATGTTTTGGATTTTTTGGAAAGTAGGTTCCGCCCATAAACGGAACACCATTTTCGTCTAAGAACATGGTTAAAGGCCAACCACCTCCAGTCTGATTGAATAATTGAAATGAACTTTGAAAAATAAAATCTAAATCTGGTCTTTCTTCTCTATCAACTTTAATATTTACAAAAAATTTATTCATAACATCTGCTGTTTCTTTGTCTTCAAAGCTTTCATGCGCCATGACATGACACCAATGACAGCTTGCATAACCAATGCTTAGTAAAATAGGTTTTTTATTTTTTTTAACAAAATCAAGCGTTTCTTTTGACCAAATTTGCCAATTTACCGGATTGTCTTTGTGCTGTTGAAGGTAAGGGCTTAAATCATTAGATAAAGAATTTTTATTAATTTCTAACATCAAAAAACTTTTTTTTTATAATTAGCGATAAAATCATAAATCCAATAAACATTAAAATAGGGAAATAGATTTTTGGAGTAAGCATTAGATCAAATAAATTAAAGTCATCTGCTTGTTCAATATAGCTGTTTAAGCCGGCACCTACAGTATTAATTATGAAAAAACTTGGAATAAATCCAAATAAACTTGAAAAAAAATAATTTATCTTTTTCATTCTAAACAATACAGGTAGTAAATTTTGTAAAAAAAACGGAATTCCTAGTCCGCCAATAAATCTATAAATAAAAAAATAATAAAACTCATTTTTTTGAAATAACTGAATATATTTTCTAAATTTTTCTTCTAAAATCTTTTTTATAATCTCTTGAAAAAAGAATATTCCAATTGAATACAAAATTAATGCACCAATAGATATTGATAGGACTGAAATTAATGTTCCGAGCCACTGACCAAATAAAATTCCTGAGGCAATTAAAAGTGGAGATCCAAAACCTAACAAAGAAACCCAAATTATTGCAAACACAAAAAAATAAAATAAATTAATCAAAGTATTATTGCTAATATAAATATTCAAATTTGATTGAAGTTCTTTATAATAAGAAAAATCTTTTAATCTGTTTACTTCTACACTTGTAAAAATAAAATACAAAAATACCGACAATATGAGCAGATAACAAATGCCTAAAAATATTTTAGAGTTTTTACTCATAATTTACCTGTACAATAGACGGCAATTAAAATATATACCTTAAAATATTTATGAAAAGAACTTATCAACCAAGTAATCTAGTCAGAAAAAGAAGGCACGGCTTTAGAGCAAGAATGGCCTCAAAAACTGGAAGGCAATTAATTGCAAGAAGAAGAGCTAAAGGTCGAAAAACAATATCAACCTAAAAAATTTAATGGTTAAGCTTGAAAGCTTGAAAAAAAGCATTCAATTCAAAAAAACACTTAAAGAAAAAAAGATACATTCAGAGTATTTTTCTATCTTTGCCGCCAAGAATTTCTATAAACCTCAAAATAAAAATAATTTACTTATAAGTTTTGTAATGAAAAAAAAAATTGGAAATGCTGTTAAAAGAAACAAAATAAGAAGAAAATTAAAAGCTATTGTTCATAAATTGCTTAAAAAAAGAGGTGCAATTAACAGGGATTATACTTATATAGTTTTTGGAAAATCTAATGCTTATAAAGAAAAACAGAATATTATTATGCCGGAAATGATTAAATGTTTTAATAAAATTAAATAAATGTCTAAATTAATTATATCTTTTAATATTTTTTTAATTAAACTTTACCAATACTTATTATCACCTATTTTTGCTAATAGGTGTAGATACTTTCCAACTTGTTCTCAATATTATATTGAAGCACTTAAAACATATGGCTTAATAAAAGGTACGTACTTAGGATTTAAAAGAATATTAAGTTGTCATCCTCTAAAAATTTTAGGCGGTGGATCTGGATTAGATTTAGTTCCAAATAAAAAAAGATTAACTAAGGAAAAATAAAATGGATAACAAAAATGTTTTTATAGCTATAGCTTTATCTATGTCTGTTTTACTTTTTTGGGCAGCATTTTTTGAAAGTCCTAAACCAGTTAAAAATGAGAACACCCAACTACAAAAAAAATCTAGTGAAAATACAATAACTCCGAATATTAATGAAGTTTTAAAGATCAAAACAATTACTAGAGAAGAATCAATTAATAAATCAGATAGAATCTCAATTGAAAATCAAAATATTATTGGCTCTTTGTTGTTAAAGGGTGGATTGATAGATGATATTTCATTTAAAAATCATAAACAAAATCTAAAAAATAATCTTAATGTAGAATTTTTAAATCCAGCTGAAACAGAGAATGGATTTTATGCTGAAACAGGTTGGACAAGTATAGGAAATCAAATCAAAGTTCCTTCAAAAGAGTCGATTTGGATAATAAAAGGAAACAAAATTTTATCTGAAAAAGAACCAATAGTTTTAGAATGGAAAAATGGTAATGGAATTACTTTTAAAAAGAAAATTGAAATAGATGACAAGTACCTGTTTAAAATTACACAACAAGTTCAAAATAATTCAAATAAAACAATTGAATTATATCCTTACGCCCAAATCACTAGAAATAAAGTCCCTGATGACATTCAAAATTTTTATATTTCGCACGAGGGTTTTATAGGAGTATTTGACGAAGAGCTTAAAGAGGATGATTATGACGATATAGAAGAAAAAAAGATAGTTAGGGAAGCAAATGAAGGATGGCTAGGGATTACTGATAAATATTGGATGACAGCTCTTGTTCCAAAAAAGGGTGAAAATTTTAAATCTACCTTCTTGTATAAAAACGCCTTTAAAGCTAACTATATTTTAAATAGCCCTACTGTAATTAATCCATCTTCTAGTGGTTCAAATGACGTGAAGTTATTTGTAGCCGCAAAAGAAGTAGAGACGATTGACTCATACGCGGCTAATCTTAGTATTAACAAGCTTGATTTAGTAATAGATTGGGGTTGGTTTTATTTTTTTACTAAACCACTTTTTTTTATAATTGATTATCTCTTTAGATATTCTGGAAATTTTGGAATTGCAATTGTTCTTATCACTATTGGTATCAGACTATTATTCTTCCCCCTTGCAAATTACTCTTTCAGATCTATGGCAAAAATGAAAGCAGTACAGCCAGAAATGACAAGACTAAAAGAATTGCACAAAGATGATAAACAAAAACTTCAACAAGAAATGATGGCTCTTTATAGAAAAGAGAAAATTAATCCAGCATCTGGTTGTTTGCCTATCTTAATTCAAATCCCATTCTTTTTTGCAATTTATAAAATGCTGTTCATCTCTTTGGAAATGAGACATCAGCCATTTTTCGGATGGATAAAAGATCTATCTGCGCAAGATCCTACTTCTCTGTTTAATCTTTTTGGTCTAATTCCATGGGATCCGCCTAGCTTTTTAGTTATTGGTATTTGGCCAATTCTAATGGGAGCGTCTATGTGGGTTCAACAAAAATTAAATCCTGCACCAGCTGATCCTATACAAGCAAAAATATTTGCATTTTTTCCAATATTTTTAACAATAATTTTAGCTTCTTTCCCTTCTGGTCTTGTTGTGTACTGGACTATAAACAATATTTTAACTATTGCCCAACAATGGGTAATAATGAAACAGACAAAAGTAAAAACGAATTAAATGTCAAAAGATATTCCTTTAGAGGAAATAAAAAAATTTTGGCCTAAAGATGCACCAGATATTAATAATGTACAAAAATATATATCTAAATACAAAAATGACAAAATTGTTATCAAGTACGGGGGGAATGTATTAATAGATAGAAACGTATTTAACAATTTTATTGCAGACATATATATACTCAATAAATTAGGTCTTTCTATAATTGTAGTTCACGGTGGCGGTCCTAGAATTAAAAGAGAATTAGATAAAAAAAAAATTGTTTCAAAATTTATTAATGGTCTAAGAGTAACAGATAAAAACATAGTAGATACCGTCGAAGAAGTATTAATAGATTTTAATAACGATATAGTGAGCTCTTTAAAAGAAAAAGGCTCTGAGGCAGCTTCGTTTCATACTAAGAAGAATAATATAATAGAAGTTGAGCCTGAAAGGGAGGAGTTGGGTTTTGTAGGAATTCCAAATAAAATTAACATACATTTAATAGAAGATGCTCTTAGCAAAAGTAAAATTCCAATTATTGCTCCATTAGGCTTAGGTAAAAATAATCAAACTTTTAATATTAATGGTGATACAGCTGCAAGTGCTATAGCCAAAAAACTTAAGTCCAGAAGACTTATATTGATGACAAATGTAGAAGGTGTTTATGATGATAAAAAAAAACTTATTTCTGAAATTAAACCTTTTGATATTGAGAACTTGATTAAATGGAAGATAGTAGAAGGAGGAATGATTCCAAAAATAGAAAATTGTGTTGATGCTGTTGAAAATGGAGTCAGAGGTGTTGTAATTCTTGATGGAAGAAAACCACATTCAATACTTCATGAAATATTTTCTGACACGGGTTCTGGAACTCTAATAAGAAAATGAATGATTTAAATAATATTAAGTATTGGTTGTTTGACTTAGATAATACTTTGTATGATGGTGCTACAAAAGTATTTGAACAGGTAGATAAAAAAATGACAAAGTTTATTTCCGAAAAACTTAATGTAGGTGTTGAGGAAGCAAGAAAAATCCAAAAAAACTATTTTCAAGAATACAATACAACTTTAAACGGAATGATAAAAAATCATAAAATTGATGCAGATGAGTTTTTAGAGTTTGTTCATGATGTAGATCTTAATTTTTTAAATAAAGACAAGATTCTTGAAGATGAAATAAAAAAATTAAACGGAAAAAAGATCATATTTACCAATGGATCTAGGGCTCATGCAGAAAACGTAACCAAAAGAATTGGTATAGATAAGCTTTTTGATGGAATATTTGACATAAGAGACTCTGAGTTTATTCCAAAGCCTTCAAAAGAACCCTATAAAAAAATAGTAGAAGATTACAAAATTGAGCCACAATATTGTATATTCTTTGAAGATATAGCAAGAAATTTAAAACCAGCGTATGAAATGGGAATGACAACTGTTTGGATTAAAAATAATGAACCTTGGGCAGCAAAATTTTCTGACTCTGATTTCATAAACTACAAAACTGAAAAATTAGCAAACTTTTTAAAGGAGATAAATGAAAAAAGAAGATCTTGAAAATATAATTAACGAAGCTTTTGAAAAAAAACAAACTGTATCCGAAAAATCAGATAAAAAAATATTAGATGCAATAAGTGAAACTATAGAGCTTACAGACAAAGGTAATTTAAGAGTAGCTGAAAAAAAAAATGGTAAATGGTCAGTGAATCAATGGGTAAAAAAAGCAATTTTATTAAGCTTTAAAGTAAACAGAATGTCGATGTCGAAGGGACCTTACACTACCTGGTATGATAAAGTTCCAGGAAAGTCTGTATCATGGAGTGAAGAAGATTGGAAAAATGCAGGGTATAGACATGTTCCAAATGGTGTAGTTAGAAAAGGATCTTTTATAGCAAAAGGAGTGGTGTTGATGCCCTGCTTTGTAAATCTTGGAGCATACGTAGATGAAGGCACTATGATAGATACTTGGGCATCGGTTGGATCATGCGCGCAAGTTGGAAAGAATTGCCATGTTTCAGGAGGTGCTGGCATAGGTGGAGTTTTAGAACCTTTACAAGCAGGCCCAGTAATTATTGAGGATAACTGTTTCATAGGAGCTAGATCAGAAATAGCAGAAGGCGTGTTAGTTGAAGAAGGAGCTGTAATTTCAATGGGAGTTTATATCGGAGCTTCTACTAAAGTTGTAGATAGAGAGACTGGAAATGTAACTTATGGCAAAGTTCCTGCTTACTCTGTTGTAGTTCCGGGTTCGATGCCTAATAAAAAAAATCCTGACGGTCCATCTTTATATTGTGCTGTAATTGTTAAAAAAGTTGATGAAAAAACTAGAAGCAAAACATCAATAAATGATTTATTAAGAGATTAATGCTTAAATTTAATGAGTTAAACTTAGCAAAAGAACTTATTCGCTTTCCTAGTGTCACACCAAAAGATGTTGGAGCAATAAATTTTTTAAGTAAGAAATTAAAATCTCTAGGTTTTAAATGTAAAATTTTAGAATTCAAAGATAAGAAAAGTAAGCCTATAAAAAATTTATACGCTAGATTGGGAACAAAACAACCCAATCTTTGTTATGCAGGACATACAGATGTAGTTCCACCAGGAAATATAAAAGACTGGACGGTAAATCCTTTCAAGCCTGCAATTAAAAAAAATCATTTAATTGGTAGAGGCGCAAATGATATGAAAAGTTCAATTGCTTGCTTTGTAAGTGCTGTAAGTAAGTTTTTAAAGGACAGTCCTAAATTCAATGGCTCTATCAGTTTCTTGATAACTGGAGATGAAGAAGGTTATGCTATCAATGGCACTAAGAAAGTTGTCGAATATTTAAAGAAAAAAAAGGAAAAAATCAATTTTTGTATTGTTGGAGAACCAACAAATCCTAATAAACTTGGAGAAATGATAAAAATTGGAAGAAGAGGAAGTTTGTCAGCTAAAATTGAAATATCTGGAACTCAAGGTCATGTTGCTTACCCTCATCTTTTAAATAATCCTATAAATACCTTAATAAATATTTGTAAAAAATTAAAAGAGAAGAAATTAGATAATGGAAATAAAAATTTTCAACCCTCTAACTTAGAATTTACAAGCATAAATGTAGATAATAAAGCTCATAATGTAATCCCAGCTAAAGCTAAAGCGCAATTCAATATTAGATATAATAATTTTCATACGGCAAATACTTTAAAGAAAAAAATTAACAAAATTGTCAAATATTTATGTAGAAAAAATAAATGTACTTTTAAAATTGAATTTCTAGCTAATGGAGATTCTTTTTTAACAAAACCAGGAAAAACCATCTATATGGCTCAAAAAATAATAAAAAAAGTTACTAGAAATAATCCTAAATTTTCAACAACTGGAGGAACTTCAGATGCACGATTTATTAAAAAAATTGCTCCATGTCTTGAATTTGGGCTAGTAAATAAAACAATGCACAAAGTAGATGAATGTGTCTCAATTTCTGACCTTAAAAAGCTTACAAATATTTATAAAAATATTTTAGTAGAGTATTTTAAGTGAAACTGTACAAAATTAAAAAATCAAATATTGATAACAGAGGGTTGTATGCTAATCGAGACATTAAAGATGGCACAAAAATAATTGAGTATAAAGGCAAAATAGTCACAAAAAAAAAGGTAGAGGAAAACACTAAATTTGATAATGACAAAGCAATATATCTTTTTAATCTTAATAAAAAATATGATCTTGACGGTGATTTTAAGTTCAACACCGCAAGATTAATTAATCACTCTTGCAATCCAAATTGTGAAGTTTCTGGAACTGGTTTAAAAATTTGGGTTTACGCAATTAAAGATATAAAAAAAGGTGAAGAATTATCTTATGATTATGGGTTTGGTTATGATGAATATTACAAAGATTTTCCTTGCAGATGTGGATCAAGAAATTGTGTTGGATATATAGTGCGAGAGGGCTCTAGATGGAGAATAAAAAAACAGAAATCGATATAATACTACCAAATTATAATAGTTTCGAATTCATTGATAAAACTATTCAAAGTGTACTAAAACAAAATTTTACAAATTGGAGGTTAATCATAATTGACGACTTTTCAAATATTGAAACAAGAAAAAAAATAAAAGCATACGAAAGAATTAAAAAAGTTAAAATTTATTGGCTCAAAAAAAATAGAGGCGCTGCCTATTGTAGAAATTTTGCAATCAATAAATCAAAGTCAAAATACATAGCTTTTTTAGACTCAGATGATATTTGGGCAAAAAATAAATTAGAGTTACAATTAAAATTTATGAAAAGAAATGACTACGACTTTACATATACAAACTATGAAACTTTTGGAATTAAATCGAGAAAAATAAATCCACCAACAAAATTCCATTTTGATAGTTTTATAAAAAATACATCAATAGCTACAAGCACAATGATGATTAAAAGAAAGTCCGCAAAAGATATAAAATTTACCAACACTACAATTTGTGAAGACTATTATTTTAAATGTAAAATTTTAAAAAAAGTTAAATTTGCTTATTGTTTAAAAAAATCTCTTACAAAGTACAGGATAAGGAAAAACTCCTTACAAAGTAATAAACTTAAGAATCTTTTATGGATTTGGATAATTAACTATAAGTATAATAGATTAACTTTTATTGAAAATTTTAAATCTTTATTAAATATATCGATCAACTCAGTAAAAAAATACGGTTTTAAATAACTAATATTTTATTTTAATAAGATATAACCCATGAGCCGGAGCAGGAGGTGCACACATTTTTCTTTTTTTTGATGAAAATGCTTTTTTAAAATCTTTTAAACTCCATTTTCCTTCTCCTAAATATTTTAAGGAACCTACCATGGATCGCACTTGTTGTTGTAAAAAGGACTTAGATTGAAAAGTTAAAACGATTCTATGTTTGCTTTGCTTTACTGTAGCATTCTTCATAGTTTTTATTGGGGACTTAGCTTGACACGAAGAAGCTCTAAATGTTGAAAAATTATGAGTGCCTTTTAAAATATCAGCTCCTTTTTTCATAATTTTAACATCAAGCTTTTTCTTGATATGCCAAGCTTTATTTTTCTCTAATACTAAAGATGAATGTCTATTAATAATAAAATATTTATAAATTCTTTCACGAGCACTATGTCTTGCATGAAATCTGTTATGTTTTCTTTTTACATCTAGGATAGAAATGGAGTATTTGCTTAAAAAAAAATTTATAGAATTTATAAAAGCATTTTTATCAATTATTTTATTTTTTGTTTTAAAATGAGCTGACTGTCCACTAGCATGAACGCCTGCATCCGTTCGGCCAGATCCAATAATTTTAATTTTATCTTTTAAAAACTTAGATAAAACTTTCTCTAACACTTCTTGAACTGAAAGACCGTTTCTTTGAATTTGCCATCCAACAAAATTAGTTCCTAGATACTCCGCAATAATTTGATAAGTAATCATTAACTTATTGCTTCGCCCTGTTTTATCTTATTACCTAGCAAAAATTGATTTATTAACTGTCTACTTTTTCCTTCTTTTTGAATTTCGATAATTTTTATAGATTGCTCTTTGCAAGCAATTGTAACTTGATCATCAATTGTTTTTCCAGTATTTCCCTTTTTATTTACCACTTCTGCTCGCCAAACTTTATATCTCTCATTTTGATACTCAAACCAAGCGCCTGGATTTGGATTTAAACCATTAATTTTAGCCAAAATTTTTTTTGCACTTTGATTCCAATTTATCTTTCCTTCAGATTTTAAAATTTTTTTTGCATAAGTCGCTTCACTGTGGTTTTGCTCTTGAAATCTTGCCTCTCCTTTCTCTATTTTATTTAAAGCACTGACAATAGAGCTGGCGCTTAATTTAGATAGAGCTTTTGATAAAGTTAAAGTATCTATTTTTTCATTTATTTTAATTTTATCTTGATACATTATCGGTCCAGAATCTAACTCTTCAACTATTTTCATGATACTTATTCCAGTTTGGATGTCTAAATTCATAATAGCTCTTTGAATAGGAGCGGCTCCTCTCCATTTAGGGAGCAATGAAGCGTGTACGTTGATAAATCCAAATTTTGCAAGATTTAAAAATCTTTTTGGAATGATCTTTCCATAAGCTATCACAATCACAATATCTGGCTTCAATTTTTGCAAATAGTTATACTCCTCGTCATTATCTAAATCGTCAGGAGTTCTTAAATTTAATGAATTTGCTTTTGCAAAAGTCTCGACACTTGAAGAAATGATTTTTTGACCTCGATTTGCCTTACTTGCAGGCTGTGAATATACTGTTAAGACTTTATAATTAGAATTAATTAATGACTCTAAAGTTGGCACTGAGAACTCTGGCGTTCCCATAAAAACAATTTTTTGTAACATTGGTTTTAGACTATTACTCTCTCAATTTCTTTTTTGTGTTTTACTAGTTTTTTAATTATCATATCTTTTTTTAATTTTGATAAATAATCAATAAAAAGTATACCATCCAAATGGTCAACCTCATGTTGGATGCAAGTAGCTAAGAGACCACCTGCTTTTAACTCCTGTTCTTTGCCATTATAATCAATATATTTAACAATACAGTTCGCAGGTCTTTCAATTTCTGCAAATTGTCCAGGTAAAGATAAACAACCTTCTTCATAAACTGATGTTTCTTTAGATCGATGTGTTATTACAGGATTAACTAAATATAAAGGATCTTTTTTATTTTCTTCTCTAGAAATATCAATCACTACAATTCTTTTTAAAATCCCAACTTGAATTGCGGCTAAACCTATGCCGGGAGCTTGGTACATAGTCTCTAGCATTTCTTGCATTAATTTTTTTAAATCGTTATCTACCTTATCTAAGGGTAGACATTTTTTTCTTAGTATTGGATCGGGTTCAATAATAATATTTCTTTTCATAATTTAATTAATTTCTTTGAGGTAAAGCAGAAATCAAAATTTCATTTCTAATTTTTTTTAGATCCATTTGATTTAAAAGGAAAGTAATAAAATAAATAGTTTCGGGGTCTAATTGATGTGGCTCATCTTCTCCGATAATTTCAATGATTTTTAAAGTTAAAAAGGCTGGTTCATCTTTTTTAATTAGCTCCAGTAAATTTTCTGGAATATCATATTTTTTTGATAACTCTTGATAATCTAGATCTTTAGGAAGTTCAAAT
>QCAW01000021.1 GCA_003281795.1 Pelagibacteraceae bacterium AG-345-F21 | reverse complement strand
AAAATTATTGATCAAACAAAGCTTCCTCATCAATTTATTATTAAAGATTTAAAAACTGTTAAAGATTCAATAAATGCAATTAAAACAATGGAAGTTAGAGGCGCTCCTTTAATTGGGGCTACGGCTGCTTATGGATTAGTTTTATCTATTCTTGAAAAGAATGATCAATCTTTCTTAAAAAAATCCAGTGAAGATCTAATAGCTTCTAGGCCTACAGCCATTAATTTAAAATGGGCAGTAGATAGAATGATGAAAAAATTAACAGGTATAAACAGCAACGTAGTTTTAAAGATAGCTTTAGAAGAAGCTAAAGCGATTGTAGAGGAAGACGTTATCTTTTGTAAAAATATAGGTGTAAATGGTCTTAAAATAATTCAAGAAATAGCTAATAAAAAAAAAGATACAGTAAATATTTTAACCCATTGTAACGCTGGATGGCTTGCTACGATCGATTGGGGTACAGCCACTTCTCCAATTTATCAAGCACATCAAAAAGGAATTAAGGTGCATGTTTGGGTTGATGAAACAAGACCAAGAAACCAAGGGGCTAATTTAACTTCTTATGAACTTAATGAAGAAAGAATTCCAAATACTGTAATAACTGATAATGCTGGTGGTATTTTAATGCAAAGAGGTCAAGTGGATATGTGTATTGTAGGGACTGATAGAACTTTATCTAACGGCGATGTATGTAATAAAATTGGAACATATTTAAAAGCCCTATCCGCAAAAGATAATAATGTTCCGTTTTATGTAGCGTTACCAAGTTCAACAATTGATTGGAGTATAAAAGACCACAAACAAATTCCCATTGAAGAAAGAAATTCAGAGGAGCTATCACATGTGGAGGGAATAGATGAAAATAATGAAATAAAAAAAGTAAGAATTTACCCACAAACAAGTAAGTCATTAAACCTAGCCTTTGATGTAACACCTGCTAAACTAGTAACTGGATTAATTACAGAAAAAGGTGTTTGTGAAGCATCAGAAAAAGGATTGAAAGAATTATTTAAATGAAAAAAATATTATTAATATTATTAATATTATTAACAACTTTTTTTAATTTTTCCTTATTAGCAGATGAGAAACCAGGAAGATTTTTTAAAGATCAACCAGATATTACAACTAAACCTCAAATTCACTTTATTTATTTACTCAATGAAGACAGCAAAGATAGGGAGTGGGATATAAATGGAAAAATGGAGTCTGAACTTATGGAGGCTAATGAAAAAGTTTTTAAAATGACTAAGGGTAAACAAAAATTAAGATATGATATGAGAAAAGATGGAAAATTAGATATCTCTTTTGTTCGTTTTGATAAAAAATATAAAGGTAATTACGGAATGAACTATCCTGATGCGTTTTTAACAAAAAATGGATTTAATGATCCAAACAAAACTTATTTTTCCTGGGTTGATGTAAGCCATAGAGATGGTGGTCAAGCAAGTGTTCATCATGGATATATTTTTTTAAAAAGTAAATATAATCAAAGTAAAAATAAACGAATACTAATATCTCTGCATGAATTAATGCATACGCAAGGTTTTGCATTTGCATGTAATAAGGGTTACTACGGATCAAGCCACATAAGAAATACTATAGTTGGTGGACCAGAAAGCGGTGATAAATTTAAATTTGGTTCAATATATGACCACGGGGATAAAACGTGTCCCGATTTAAAAAACTCAGTTTTTTTAGAACCCATGTCTGAAAAATCATTTAATCCAGTAGAGTTAAAATGCGCTATGGCTGCTGAAGTTGGAAGAGGTTTAGCTCCAAAACCAAACTACAAATGGAGAGAAAGATATTCTCATAAAAAAATAACAAAAGTAAATAAAAAAAGAACTTGGTGTACTTATAATAGATATAAAGATTATAAGAATCATTGAAAAACAAATTAATTCAAGTGAAGAAATCTCAAGTTATAAAATTTTCAAAAAAATTAAACACAACTAATTTATCAGCTTTAAGATCAGGAAATATTTCAGTAAGAGCAAAGGAAAAAGGTGTAGATGGTTTTTATATTACTCCATCTGGAATGAAGTACTCTTCATTAAAAACTAAAGACATAGTTTTTGTTTCCTTAAAAGGAATCTTCGACAAAAAAAGAGGCAAACCTTCCTCTGAGTGGAGATTTCATCAAGATATATATGTGAATAAAAAAGGAGCTAAAGCAATTGTACATGCCCATTCAACATGTGCCACAGCAGTTTCTTCTCACCAAAAAAACATTCCTGCTTTTCACTATATGGTTGCAGTCGCAGGAGGAGAAGATTTAAAATGTACTAAATATGCAACTTTTGGAACCAAGCAACTTTCAAAAAATATTATCAAAGCTCTAAAAAATAGAACAGCTTGTTTGATTGCAAATCACGGTCAAGTTGCGTTTGGAGATAGTTTAGAGAAAGCTTTTGAGCTCGCTCAAGAAATCGAAAATATTTGCCATCAATATATAAATGCCCTAAGAATTGGAATACCTAAGATTCTTTCAAAAAAAGAAATGAAAATAGTTTTAGGAAAGTTCAAAAATTATAAAAAAGGATAATTTTTATGATAAAAGTTGGTGAGCATATTACTGTTGATTTTTTAGGAGTTAAAAAAGATTATTCTCCCGAGTTTTACGAAAAAGTAATTTATAAAATAGCAAAAGCAGCAAAAGTAGAAATTTTAAACGTAACTTCTCATAAATTTGAGCCACAGGGTTTTACTTTAGTAGCATTATTAGCTGAAAGTCACTTTAGTTTTCATACATTTCCGGAAAAAGAAGTTATTAGCTTTGACTTCTTTACTTGCGGAAAAGTTAATCCTAAAGTTGCATTAAAAATACTCAGAAAAGAAATTGAACACAAACGAGTTGTAACTAATACTTTTGATAGGAGTAGTTTGGGTCTGTATGACGACATATACAGCACACCAGGACAAAAAAAATTTTATGTAGTTAAAGATGTTCTAGAAAAATTTACTTCAAAAGTCGGACAGTTCGTTGAAATTATGGATTTAGAAGAATTTGGTCACGCCTTATTTATTGACCATGAAATTCAAGTAGCTGAAAAAGATGAAAAAATTTATAGTTCTAATTTTTTTAAGTCCAGTTTTGATCTGAGTAAAAAAAATGATAATGTGGCTATAATTGGTGGTGGGGATGGCGGTGTAGCTAGAGCGTGCTTAGAAAATAATTCTAATTATATAGATTGGTTTGAACTTGATCCTGAAATAGTTGAAACCTGCTTCAGGCATTTACCCAAGGTTTGCACCAAAGTTAAGAAGAGCAATAAGATTAAAACCTTCTGGGGAGATGCATTTAAAAGCATTAAAGAAATTGAGGACTCAAAATATGATAAAATATTTGTAGATTTAAACGATGACCAATATTGTATTGATCTAGCAAAAAAAAACATGAAGGGCCTTAAAAGAATTCTTAAACAAGGTGGTGTAATTACTGCACAAGTAGGCAGTAAAGACAAAAAACCTAAACAGGTTGAAAATTGGTGCAAAGTGCTTGATAAAAGTTTCGGAAACGTGAAAATTTCTGGTACCTATATACCAAGTTTTGACTGTAATTGGAATTTTGCTTCATCTATAATGAAGTAATGTTTCGAGTTTCTTGTATCCAACTATGTTCAAGTGATAATGTTGAACACAATTTAAAACAAACTAAGCGACTTATTGCTAAAGCGGTTAAACAAAAGTCAAATTTTATTTTAACTCCTGAAGTCTCATCAAAAATATCTCTTAATAAAAAAAAACTTTTGCAGACTGCCACAACAATGGAAAAAGACACTTACTTGAATGGAATTAAAGATGCAGCTAAAAAGTATAAAAAGTGGATTTTAATAGGCTCACTAATTCTAAAAATTAGCAAAACAAAATTAGTTAATAGGTCTATCTTAATTAATCCTAGAGGAAAAATTAAATGTTATTACGATAAAATCCATATGTACGATGCTAAATTAAGTAAAAAAGAAAAGTACTTTGAGTCAAAATTATTTCAATCAGGCAACAAGATTAAAATCACTAATTTACCTTGGGGAAAATTAGGTCTTTCTATATGTTATGACTTAAGATTTCCTGGCATGTATAAAAAAATGTCAAGAAGAGGAGCTATATTTATAAGTATTCCTTCCGCGTTTACAGAAACAACAGGAAAAAAACATTGGCACACACTTCTAAAGGCAAGAGCTATAGAAAATTTTTCTTATATTTTTGCACCAGGTCAAGCAGGAAAACATTGCAATGGAAGAAAAACTTACGGCCACTCATTAATAGTATCTCCTGACGGTCAAATTTTAAAAGAACTTGGAAAAAAAGAAGGCGTAATTACTACTACAATTTATCCTAAGGTAGTAAAAAACCTTAGAAAAACAATTCCTAGTGTAAATTTTGATTAGAAATGAGATTTTACCTCTGAAATATTTGACCCTAAAATTTGATTTATCTTTAATTTAATTTTAGCTCTTTCATCATTAAATTTATAAACATTTCTAGCTAACTCAATAAACTCTTTACCGAAATCATTATTTTTTTCAGCCACTCTTTTTCCATCTTCAATATCCCAAAGCTTTAAGTTGATCTCTTTAAGTTGGTTTTTAAAAGTTAAAATCTTAGATTTTTCTTTAATAAATTTGTTCATAGTATCACTCAACGATTTTAATTCTTTATCGATTTCTTTTACCTTATTTTCGTTAGTAATTTTATTTTTTTTGATTTCTAAAATGGTTATTTTATCTACTAATTCACCAGCTGAAATTTCTGTCAATATTTTGTCTAATTTTGTATTCATTATATTGTTTTAGTTTATAATAAATATACTCGGATTTAATAATGTCAAATATATTAATAATAAAACATGGTTCTCTTGGAGATTTAATTCAAGCTAATGGTGCAATTAGAGACATTAAAGAATTTTACGAAAATAGAAAAGTTTTTCTACTTACATCCGCACCTTACTCTATTTTTATGTCTGAATGCCCCTACTTAGACGGCGTGATAATTGATAAGCGATTACCTAGATGGAACCTTTTTTTCCTACATAATTTAAAAAAACTCCTATCAAAATATAATTTTAGTAAAGTTTTTGATTTACAAAACTCAAAAAGAACAAATTTTTATAAAAAATTTATATTAAAAAATTCAGAGTGGTCTTCTTCTATTGATACATTAGAACCTGGACAAAAAAAGAAAGACTTTGACAAGTTCCCAGTTCTTGATCGCATGGAATTACAGCTTAAAAAAAATAATATTCCAATAAAATATTTAAAAAATATAGATTTAAGTTGGGCACAAGAGGACCACTCTAAATTAATAAATCAATATACTAACAGAGATTACATTTTAGTTTTTCCTTTTTGCTCAAAAAAACATAAAAATAAAAAATGGCCTTATTTTAAAGATTTAATATCTAGAATAAGAAGAGACTTTAAAAATAATTATTCAATTTTAATTGCTCCTGGACCAGGTGAAATAGAGGAGGCTAAACAGTTGAATGCAAAAATTATCTTGAACAACAATCAACCAATAAATATTAAAATGTTAATTTCATTAATAAGTAAAGCAAAATTTGTTATTGCTAATGATACTGGTCCCGCACATATTGCCTCTCATTTACGTAGAAGTGGTTTAGCGCTATTTGGAAGCCATACCTCTGCAGAAAAAGTAAGTATTGGAAATTCAACTTTTAAAATTATAAGTGCAAAAAAGTTAGAAGAATTAAAAGTCGATATAGTAATGGATAAAATTAAAACTTACCTAAATTAGTTCGATATATTTTTTAACAATTTTATCCCAATTAAAATTCTTTGAAAATTGTAAAGCATTTGCTCCTAAAATTTTATAATTATCATTTTTAAATGTTTTCAATAAAATTTCGTAAAGAGCATTCAAATCGTTCCCATCACATAAATAGCCAGTTTTGTCTTGAATTATTGCATCAGCTTCTCCACCAAAAATTCCCCCTATTGAAGCTTTGCCATATGAAGCTGCCTCTATAAATGAAATACCAAATCCCTCTACAGATTTTCTGTAAATTATTGAAGGCATTATAAATAAATCAGACATCTCTAACAAACTTATTTTTTCTTGCTCAGAGGACTTGTAAATAAAACTTACTTTATCTTTTAATCCCAGCTCATCTCTTAATTTTTCTAAATTATTTTTTTCTTCACCGTCACCTATAGAGATATATTTTAACTTAGGAAATTTAGGTAACAGGTTTTTAATTGCCATTAATATATTTTTATGACTTTTTCTTCCATCTAGTCTCGAAATTGTAATTAATTTCGGAAAAGAGCCACCATAAATTGTCTTGGCAAAATTTTTAGCTTCATCATTAATTTTAATAGGATAATTACAACCAGGATTAATAACTTTTATACTACTGTGTTTTAATCCTAATCCTATAACAAATTTTTTTGTAAACTCTGAATTTGCAATTACATAATCAGCCTTATTCATAGCGCTTTGCATTCTTTTGTTTAAAGAGGAACCAATTTGATGATTGATTTCTTTTGAGTGAATTAAACAAAATGATTTTGTTTTTTTAAGAATTGATCGATCAATATTTTCAATACTTTTCCAATGATCAAAAAAAATAGCTCTCGTCTCATTGTTTTTAATAAAATCTTTAACAAGATTTGCTTTTCTGTATTTTCTAAAAATTTTAAATCCAGAAATTCTTTGTATATTTAGTTTAGAATTCTCATCATAATTTTCTGAATTTTTATAATCATCTGCAAAAACTTTAACTGGACCGTGATTAAGTAAAGCATTTGATAATCCTTCCATTAAATTTTGTATTCCTCCAATTTCAGGAGGAAAATTTCTAGTTGATATCAAAAACATTATTTAAACCATTTAATATTACAACCCATACTTGGTATCTGCTCCAAAGGACCTTTTTGAGTTTCTGCAATCTTTTGCATCGCTAACTTTAATTCACTTTCTCCATTTCTCACGGGTTTTAAATTTTTAAGCTCTCTAATTCTTCCTCTATATTGGAGTTCTAATCTTTTATTATAACCAAAAAAATCTGGAGTACAAACTGCTCCATAATTTTTAGCTACTTCTTGGGTTTCATCTATTAAATAATTTAAATCCTCAAACTTATTGTCTTTTGAAAATTGAACCATATTATCAAGTGAGTCCTCAGGATAATTCTTTGTATCATTAGACATGATAGCTACAGAATTTACTCCATTTTTTTTTAAACTTTTACAATCTTTAACAAGATCCTCAATAATGGCTTTCACGTAAGGACAATGATTGCATATGAACATTATTAAAGTTCCATTTTTTCCCTTTACATCTTCTAGCGAAATTAATTCGTTATTTATAGATTTAAGTTTGAAATTCTCTGCTTTTTTACCGAAGTCGCAAATTGGTGTTTTAGTTAATGCCATAATATATTATAAGAATAATAAATTAATTATACAGCAATTTTATGATTTACGATTTTGAAGGCAAAACACCTAAACTAGACCCAAATAGTTGGGTTGCACCTAATGCAGTTGTTATTGGTAACGTTGATTTAAAGAAAGATTCGAATATTTGGTTTAACGTGACTCTAAGAGGTGATGTAGAGACTATTACAGTAGGGGAAGGGTCAAACATTCAAGATGGAAGTGTGGTACATACAGATCCAGGGTGCCCGGCAATTATAGGAAAGAATGTTACCGTAGGTCATTTGGTAATGCTTCATGGGTGCATTATTGAAGATGATTGCTTAATAGGAATTGGTAGTACAATTTTAAATAAAGCTAAGATCGGAAAAAATTCTATTATAGGAGCCAATGCTCTTATTACAGAAAATAAAGTAATCCCTGAAAGATCTTTAGTTCTCGGTAGTCCCGGTAAGATTGTAAGACAAGTTACAGATGAAGAGATAAAAAGCATAAAAGAAAATGCTGACCACTATGTAGCAAATTACAAGAAGTATAAGAAATAATTATGGTAGTTTACTTTGATGAAGTTAATCAAGGAACCTCGAGAGAAAAAGTTACAAAAAACTTAGGGAACTAACCATTTATTCTTTTTATTTTCAAAATTAAAAATAGCCCTTCGATGACCTTTAGCAGCTAAGTATAGCCATTCAATAGATTTAATATTACATTTGATAACTGTAAAATTTTCATAACCTTTTTCACTTTGTTCCATCGTATAATCAAAATCCTCTAATTTTGAAATCATACCTGATGTTGGCTTATCTGAAACAGAACCAGGCGCATCATCTGTAAGGTAACATCGTCTGCTGATGTGTTGAGTTTTTTTCCAAGAATCTTCAGATACTGAATTTTTATTATTAATTTCGCAAATGACTTTTACTCTTAGTTGAATTTTTTCCTCTTTGTTGTAAAAAACTAAAGACGCATTATTATTTTTCTTAAGAATATCTACTTTTGGAGATCTAAGATCAGTATGAAATTGCAATACATTATTTTCTTTATCTGACTTTCTTAAAACTACTATTCTCCCATCGATATTATTTTGATCAGCACAAATGAAAACTGGTATCCTAAAAGGTGAACTTCTATTTATTACAGCATCGTCCAACATGGACCATAACTTTTTCTGAATTTCCTCTAAGTTTTCGTAGTATGCTGGTTGCATACTTTATTTCCTAAATCTTTTAATTAAGCTAGAAGTATCCCATCTTTGACCACCCATTTTTTGTATTTCTGCATAATATTCATCAATCATTTTTGTTATGGGCAAAGGAGAATTATTTTTTTTTGCTTCATCCATTGCAATTTTTAAATCTTTTCTCATCCAGTCAACTGCAAAACCATAATCAAATTTATCTTCAATCATTGTTTTATGTCTATTTTCCATTTGCCAAGACTGAGCAGCTCCTTTTGAAATTACTTCAATTACATCATGCATGTTTAATCCTGCATTCATTCCAAAATTGATTGCCTCTGATAAACCTTGAACTAACCCAGCTATACAAATTTGATTTACCATTTTTGTTAATTGTCCATTACCTGCTGGCCCCATAAGTTTTACTTTTTTACTGTAGCAATCAATTATTGGTAAAGCTTTATCGTAATCTGCCTGATCACCACCGACCATGACTGTTAAAGTTCCACCTTCAGCACCAGCTTGCCCCCCTGAAATTGGGGCATCTAAAAAACCCCAACCATGTGCTTTAGAATTAGCATGTAATTTTCTAGCAATTATTGCTGAAGCTGTTGTGTTATCAATATGAATTGCACCTTTTTTAATTGAATTGTAAATTCCTTGTTTACCAATTGTAACTTCCTCTAAATCTTTGTCATTTCCAACGCATGTAAAAATAAAATCACTATCTTTAGCAGCTTCAACTGGTGTAGTAGCTGATTTACCTTTGTATTCTTTTATCCATTTTTCAGCTTTAGCTTTTGTTCGATTATAAACAGTTACATCGTGACCAGCTTTTGATATATAACCAGCCATAGGATAACCCATGACACCCAAACCTATGAAAGAAACTTTACAACTCATAAATGATTAACCTCTCTTTAAACAAAAAAGTAATTATATTTGGATTTATATTTACATTTTTTTCTAGTTTTGGACAGAGCTTTTTTCTGGGTTTGTTTAACGCACCAATAAGAAATGAACTAGGTATCTCACATGGACAGTTCGGTAATATTTATGCAGCAGCAACAATTTGTTCAAGCTTATTGCTTATTTGGATAGGAAAAAAAATAGATGATTATAAAATTTTAGATTATTCATTTTTTGTAGTTATTTTATTATTTATTTCTTCATTATTTTTTTCTTTTATAAATAGTATTTATTTCTTAGCATTTGGAATTTTTTTAATGAGATTGTCCGGGCAAGGTTTAATGAGTCACGCATCAACTACAACTATTTCAAGATTTTTTGAAAGATCGAGAGGCAAAGCTTTGAGCACTATATGGTTTGGTTTGTCTACAGCAGAATTTATTTTACCAGTTCTTATAACTTATTTTTTTCTGATCTTTTCATGGAGAACTGTTTGGCAAGGAATTTCGATATTAATAATTTTATTTTTACCTTTAATAATTCTAAGCACTATTAAGTCAATTAATTTAGATTCTAGAGAAGTTGATTCAAATTCAAATTTTAAAAAAATTAAAATCAAAAGTTGGCGAAGAAAGGAAGTTATTAAAGATTATAGATTTTACATCATTTCATTGAATATGCTTGCTATGCCATGGATAGCCACAGGTATATTTGTATATCAATCCTTTATTTCTGACTCAAAGATTTGGGCTATTTACACTATACCAAAAGCATTTATGGTTTACTCGATTACTTCTATTGTAACTCTTTTTTTGTCAGGTTTTCTAGTTGATAGATTTACAGGTAGAAAATTGATTTTGTTCATGAATCTTCCTTTATTGATTGCTATGTTCGTACTATTTAAATTTGAACATGAAATTTTTGCCTATATATTTTTAGGTTTGATAGGTGTTTCTAATGGTTTAGCTAATATTTTGGGCTCATCTACTTGGGCAGAAATCTATGGAGTTAAGTATATAGGGAGTATTAAAGCTCTCACAACATCTTTAATGGTTTTTTCTACTGCGTTTGGGACTGCTTTATTTGGACTTTTAATTGACAAGGGTTTCACAATTGAAAATATAGGTTTTATAGGAGGAGTTTACATTGTCATTTCTTTAATATTATTAATTTTAATAAGAAAAACAATTCAACCAGTTAAGTTATCAAATTAAGCTTGATTTATTTACATTAATTTAATAAACAACTTTCATCATGGCAAGAATAACAGTTGAAGACTGCTTAGACAAAGTTGATAATCAATACGACTTAGTTTTATTAGCAAAAGAAAGAACAGTGCAACTAAACGCTGGATCACCTATGCTAGTTGAAGAAGATAACGACAAAAGAACAATTATATCACTTAGAGAAATTGGTGACGGCAAGATTGCTGTAGATGAGTTAGAGCAAAGCGCTATTAAAAGGCTGAGAAAAGAACCTGATGAAGTAGAACAACAAGAAGAAGCCGAAGAAGATACGAACGACGATTTTGAAAATTTATATAAAGGACAAATTTCTAAGAGCGGGGTTGCAATTCTGCCCTCTAAAAGAACAAGAAGAATTCCTGAAGTTAAAAAACCAAGTTTAGCAGATGAAGCAATTTCAGAATTAAAAGCCGAACAGCCTGAAATTAAAGAGGAAAACTTGGAAAAGGAAGAAGAACCTCTTGAATTAAGTGAAGAAGCTCCAACAACAGAAGAAAATAAACCAGAATAAAAAATGAAAAAAACTGTTTCAGTTGCACCTATGATGGATTGCACTGATAAACATGAAATATATTTTTTAAGTCTAATCAGCAAAAATATTCATCTCTATTCAGAAATGATTGTAGCTAATGCAATCATTAGAGGTGATAGGAAAAAACTTCTATCATTTAAGAAGATATCTAATCCTGTTACATTGCAAGTAGGTGGGTCAAATCCCGATGAATTAGCTGAAGCATGTAAAATTTCAGAGGATTATGGTTACAGTGAAGTTAATTTAAATTTAGGTTGCCCAAGTAAAAAAGTTCAAAAAAATAAATTTGGTGCATGTCTAATGCAAGAGCCTAAGCTTGTCGCAAAGTGTATTGAAGCCATGGTTAAAGCAACAAAATTACCAATAACAATTAAAACCAGAATTGGGTATAATGAAGTTGAAAATTTTGAATTCTTAAAATCTTTTATACAAACAACGAAAGATGCTGGTTCAAAAAAATTTATTATACATGCAAGAAAAGCTCTATTAAAAAAATTAAGCCCCAAAGAAAATTTAAATATTCCGCCGCTTAAATATGAATTTGTTTATAAACTGAAAGAATATTTTAAAAATGACGAAATAATTATTAATGGTGGAATTATATCAACTGAGGATATTAAAAATCATTTACTTAAAGTTGATGGGGCAATGATTGGTAGAGCTGTTTACCAATCACCTTATTTTTTAGCGAGTATAGAAAAAGATATTTTTAACAATAATAATATTCCAACTAGAACTGAGGTAATGGAAAAATTAATTCCTTATATACAAGAAGAAACAGCTAAAGGAGTTCAACTGAACCATATAATGAGACATACGGTAGGATTATTTCATGGACAAAACGGATCTAGAACATGGAAGCAATATCTTTCTAAAAATATGTGCATTAGAGATGCAGATTTACAAAAAGTAAATCACATAATGGATCAGGTCAAAAAAACAAACCCTGTTTCTTTAGAAAGATAATTTTGGATATTCTTTTTCATCCAGAAACTCTTTATTTGATCACAATTATGGTAATTACAGCTATACCAGCTGGATTTGCAGCAGGTTTATTTGGTATCGGTGGAGGATTGATCACTGTACCAATTTTATTTTACATTTTTGGCTTGGCTGGAATAGAACCAGCATATTTAATGCACTTAGCTGTTGGAACTTCATTTGGAATAATAATTCCAACTTCGATTGTTTCAGTTTTAACTCACCATCAGCATAATGCAGTCGACTTTAGTGTAGTGAAAGGTTACGGTATATTTGTAATTATTGGAGTTATACTTGGCACAATTCTAGCTGCTGGTTTAAAAACTAAACCTCTAATATTATTTTTTACAATTGTTGTTTATATTCTTGCCTTTTATTTATTATTTTTAAAAGAAAAAGAGTCCGACCTTTCAATAAAAATGGGTTTACCTGCTAAAATTATTTCTGGAATAATTACCGGTTTTGTCTCAGCTCCAATGGGAATTGGAGGAGCTGTAATGAACGTGCCGATTTTAAAATTTTTTGGTTATCCAATAAATAAAGCTATAGGTAGTGCTGCAGCAATAGGTTTTATAATAGCTTTATTCGGCACAATAGGTTTTCTTTTCTCAGGTAATTATTTGAATGCTAATTTGCCTTTGAGTATAGGATTTTTAAATATTCCAGCATTTTTAATATTCTTTCCAATAACTGCATTTATGGCAAGGCTTGGAGCTAAAGCTAGTCATAGAATTAATAAAAAAAAGATGACTAAATATTTTGGATTGTTTTTAATCGTTATTGGAACAAAATTTTTATACGAGTATTTTAATCTTTAAATTTTTTGATCGTATTCTCCAATTTTTCCGGTTTTTTGTAATAAGCTATCAATAAAATCAAAAATAACTTTCTTTCTTTCATTTGAAGTTGGGCTTTCAGTAACTACTACAAGCGAAGGTTTATTTGATGAAGCTCTAATTAAACCCCAAGATCCATCTGTTAAAGAAAATCTTACACCATTAACAGTTAAAACTTCCATGATTGATTGATTGTCTATTTTAAAATTTTGTTTTTTTAGGTCTTCAACTTTTTTAACCATTTCTTCTACCACTTTATACTTCTCCTCATCCTTGCAGAATGGAGCCATAGTTGGAGTTTGATATGTTTTGGGTAACTCATTAATGATTTCACTCATCTTCTTGTTTTGATTAGTTAATAAATGACAAACTTGTATCGCTGAATTTATTCCATCATCATATCCATATCCTAAAGGTTGATTAAAAAAGAAATGACCACTTTTTTCAAATCCCGCTAAAGCTTTTTCTAAATTAACTTTTCTCTTAATATGTGAGTGCCCAGTCTTCCAGTAAATAGTCTTGCATTTATTTTCTAACAGAACTTTATCTTTAGCGTAAAGTCCTGTTGACTTTACATCTACAATAAATTTTGAGTTTTGATGTTTGGTTGATAAGTTTCTTGCAATTAATAATCCTATTTTATCTGAGTATATTTCATTTCCTTTGTCATCAATAACTCCACATCTATCTCCGTCCCCATCAAAACCAAACCCAACATCTGCATTGTTGTCTTTTACTGCTTTTGCTATAGCGTGAAGCATTTCAAGATCTTCAGGGTTAGGATTGTATTTTGGAAAAGACCAGTCTAGATTACAATCTAATTCAATTACCTCACAACCTATACCTCTTAAGATTTCAGGGACAAAAACTCCTGCTGTTCCATTACCACAAGCAACAACCGCTTTAATCTTCTTACTGATCTTATTTCTTTTTACTAAATCATTTGAATATATGTTCTTGAAATTTTCTATTTTTTTTACTGAACCCTTTCCTTCAGTAAATTTTTTATTTAAAGTAATATCTTTTAACTCACTCATTTCTTCAGGAGCATGTGTTAACCCTTTTTTAATACCCATCTTTACCCCTGTCCAACCATTTTCGTTATGACTAGCCGTAACCATTGCTATGGCATCAGAATTTAAATTAAATTGTGCAAAGTAAACAGTAGGGGATAATGATAGACCTATGTCTTCAACACTACATCCAGTGGAAGTTAATCCTTTAATTAGTGCTTTCTTTATATCTTCGCTATAAGATCTATAGTCATGACCAACTATTACCCTTGGATTGTCTTTGTTTGTGTGTTTTATTATTTGAGAGCCTAGTCCTTTACCTAAATTAGTGATTCCCTCTAAATCAATATCTTTCTCATAAAGCCACCTAGCGTCGTACTCTCTAAAACCATTTGGATTGATTATCATTAACTATAAATACTAAAGAATAAGGGCTTTTGTTATTAAATGTTTATTAACAAAACTTTCCACTTGCAAAATTATTTAAATGTTCTTATAATGTTCTATTGATTTCGATGGTATATGGTATATTAACTATACCAAGACACAACATATAGTTGTTTTGTTAATAAATCGAGACAAATAAGTAAAAATATGAATAAAAACGTATCATTGGCAATAGAGAAAGCTGTCGGCAGTTTAAACGACAAGAATCAAAATGAGCTAAAGTATTCAGGTCCCAAAAAACCTGATCTTTTTTCTTTATCCGGAGACACAGAGCTTTTCCAAAATAACAAAGGAATTACAATTAAAATTGACAGATCCAGGGACGTAAATTTAACTGATTTTGGCAAAGCAACTCTTAAAGATAGATATTTAGGGCAGAACGAAAGTTTTCAAGATTTATTTGCTAGAGTAGCAAGTGTTTATGCTGACGATAATTTACATGCCCAAAGAATTTATAACTACATCAGCAATCTATGGTTTATGCCCGCAACACCAGTTTTGTCTAACGGAGGCACAGAAAGAGGATTACCAATTTCATGCTTTTTAAATGAGGC
>QCAW01000020.1:7500-15639 GCA_003281795.1 Pelagibacteraceae bacterium AG-345-F21 | reverse complement strand
AAAAACTTTTCCATTAACAACATATAATCCAGAATTAGCTAAGTAATTTTTTTCTGGTTTTTCGGTAATGCTTTGTAGTTTATTATTAATTGTTTTACATACCCCATAAGGTATCCTTTCATTTTGGACTGACACTACTAAAGTAATATCAAATTTACTTTTTTCGTGATAAGAAATTAAATCATTGTAATCTACGTCTATAATTACATCACAATTTGATACAATAAATTTTTTTTTATTTTTAGACAATTTAAAAAGAATTCCAGCAGTTCCGAGAGGTTTTTTTTCCTCTAGGAATGAAACTTTGTAATTAGGGTTTAGTTCTTTAAAAAATGACTTTACTAAAATATTTTTATAATTAATTGAAATAATAAATTTTTTTATTCCATAATTTGAAAAATTATTTATCACATTCTTAATAATAGTTTTGTTTTTATAAGGAAGTAAAGGCTTTGGTAAAATATTTGTATATGGTTTTAACCTAGTGCCCAGACCTCCGGCCATTATAACAGTTTCAAATTTTTTATTTTTTTAATTAATATTTTTTTCTTATTAAAAGTACTTGGTATAAAATCAATAACTTTTTTATTTTTATCAACTACTGGTATTAAGTTTATGTCTAATTTTTTAAATTTTTCTTTAATATCAATTTGAGACAGCTTATCTTTGCGAACAAAATAACATTTTTTGTTAAAATATTTTAAAATTTTAAAATTTAACTTAGCACTTTTCAATATCGCTCTTCTGACGTCTCCATCGTTAATTGTTCCTAACAAAACATTTTGATCATTAATAACAATTAAGCATTTAGATTGGCTGCTTTGGAGTTTCACTAAAGTTTCTAAAATAGTACTGTTTTTTTTAATTAAAATATTTTTCATTTCAATTTTTAATTGATAGTTTTTTATTTAATAGTTTTTTCTCATTTTTAAAGTTTTTAATAATGATATTTAAAATTTTTTTTGATGTAAAACCATTTCCGAAATGTAATTTCATTTTAGCAATTTTTTTTCTGAACTTTTTTGAATTAGCTTTATTGATAGATTGTTTTATCTTAGAAAATTTACAATCAGTTTGAATGACCGAGTCGTGCAAAAATCGACCTTTCTGTCTATTTCCAATATTGATAGTTGGTATTCTGAAATATGGCAATTCAATAATGCCGCTCGAAGAATTTCCAATTACAAATAGTGTATTGTTTAAAAAATTAAAATAATACTTTGATCCTAAAGATTTAATAAATTTAAACTTTTTATTATCTTTAACAGTCTTTTTTATAAAGCTAATGTATTCGGACGATTTATTTTCATGACCTGGAGATGTAATTATAACCTTAAAATTAAACTTATTCAAAGCAGTGACTATTAAAGAAAAATTTTTTTTCCAATTAAAGTCTTTATTTATTGTTTCAGGATGATAAGTCAAAATTACTTGATTTTTTCTTAAATGGTTTTGTGCTAATTTAGTTCTAATCTTTAATAAGTTTTCAACACCTAAAGATCCAACATTATGAACTCTAAATTTTTCTTCTGATAAATTTAAAATATTTCTTTTATATTGATTACAAATTGTAAAATGAAGATGTGCCGACTTAGTTATCATATGCCTAACTTGATCATCTAAAACTCCTTCAGTTATTTCACCTCCATGTATATGAATAATTGGTTTTCTATAAATTATTGAAGAAGTAATGATAGGCAATCTTTCAATTCGGTCACCTAAAATTACAACAGCATCAAATTTATGGTTTTTGAATACATTATTAATTTCTTTTTGTGTTTTATAAATACTATTTGATTGTCCTAATAAATTGTCAACTTTATCTACTGTTTTAAATTTTGCTGTGATTTTAAAGTTTGATCTTTTAATTTCATTAATTGTATTTCCATAATTTTTCTCTAAATGGGTTCCGTAAACAAAAAGTTTGTAATCAATTTTTTTATTCTGCTTAATTTCTAAAAGTAAAGGTTCAAAAATTGACATGTCGCCTCGAGTAGACGTAAAAAAAGCTAAAGTAAGTTTCATTTAATCGTCAGTCCCATCCTCATTAACGGTATGTCTTAAATAATATTTTCCTTTTATCTTTTTCCATAAATGCGGTGAACGAAATTTATCGCACAATTTATGAAAAAAATTAGGTTTAATATTTAGATAGTCCATAATTTCCTTAAAATAAATGTTGGGAAATTCACCATCATACTTCTTTATAAGTTTTTTTCCTTCATCTGTGGAAATATGATTGTTTCTAATTTCTTGAGAGACATCATATGTTGCTCTTCCAATACCAAATTTAATAAATGAAGTATAATAATGTAAGTCATCAATTTTATCGTCAATACTATTATATTTGCTATATGTGCCTTGAGTTCTAAATGGTCTAGGCCTAAAACCGCAATTTTCTACGCTATAATAATAAGCTTCTTGAGGAATCCAATTTAAATAGTATCCAAGATAATGGCATTCGATTTTATCATTATATTTTTCAGCATTTAAAGGTAGAAACGACTCGATATCTTTCATCTTAAAACTTGTCTCGTCTAAAATTTGACTAACTTTTTTTCCGCCAAGATATAATTTTTTAATATTTTTAAATAGATAATAAGATTTATCTCTCAAAGAGGTATTGTTGTCAGCAATAGGGTTGCCATGCTCCGCTTCGTTTTCACCGAAAAAAACTAGAGGAATTTTATATTTTTGTGCCATTTTAGGAGCAAAGTTTTTTTGACCAAGAATAAACGTCTGGAAAGGGTGAAGTAAATTAACAATAGACTCTCTTGTAAGATAAATCATCAAGTCAGCATTTCTTTTTGCAGTTATATTTTCTGTTGAGCAAAATTTTAACCAATTCTGGAAATTCTTTTTTCCATAGCTTGTATAAAGTATTGGTGGCCACGTGACCGTAAGCGGACTCATGCCATATTTTTCTTTTAAGATGTGAGTTGCAAAACAACTGTCTTTGCCACCACTTCCAGGCACTATACAATCATATTTTCCGTATTTTCCCCTGTGTTTATCAAGTAATTTTAATAATTTTTTTTCTCTTTCTTCAAAATTAATTTTCAGTTTTCTTCTTGAGTATTTCCAACTATCTGAAATACCATTTTTATCGATATTCAGTGTTTTTTTCTTTGTCTTTTTTGTATGGAGAAATTCTACGGCTGAATTAGGTCTTTGATTAGAAATCAAAGTTTTTTTGCAAAAAACAACTTTTTTAGGAAGGCCATAAAAACTTGTTAATTTCATATCAAAGAGTCCTTGCTACTCCAAATTTTTATAAATTTTATATTTTGAAAATTATTTTTCATATTTAAAACTTTATCATTTGCCCTTTTGAATAATTTTTGTTTGATTTTTTTTTTAAAATTGTATCAATTTTCATTGGTGAAATTCCTGACCCAGGTCTTAAACAAATTAGATTTGCTTTTGAAAATTTTTCTCCTTTTTTTACCTCCTTAGATGTAAAAATTGATTTTCTAGCAATTAAAATATTTTTTTTCTCACTTTGACTAACTATTTTTTTTTTATTTCCTAAAATTATCTCTGTGTTTCTAATTGCCTTTACTGTTTCAGCTAATTCTTTTGGGCTCAGGCTTGATGCATGATCTGGTCCTTTCATTTTTTTTGAAATAGTAAAATGTTTTTCAATAATTTTAGCTCCCAAAGCTACAGCAGCTACTGGAACTTCTAAACTCAAAGTATGATCAGAATATCCAACATCGAAGTTAAATTTTTGTTTAAGATATGGAATCGCATTTAAATTTATATCTGACAGAGGTGAAGGGTATTCAGTATTGCAATGAAGAAGATAAATTTTTCTCTTTTTATTCCCTAAAATATCAAGCGCTTTTTTAATTTCAAAAGTCTCTGACATGCCTGTTGATAAAATAATATCTTTAGCGTGTTTACCAATAACTTTTAGAAGGGGAAGATTGGTAATTTCTCCTGATGGGATTTTAATAAAATCCAAATTAAATTTCATTAACCACTTGAAGCTATCAATGCAAAAAGGGGAAGATAAAAATTTAATTTTCTTTTTTTTACAATAATTGATAATTTTTAAATGCATACTATAAGACATTTCTAATTTTTTAATCATGTTGTAATGTGATTTATTTTTTACATTTTTTTTTTGATATGATGCTTTTGGTGCTTTTTTTGATACTAAAGTTTCAGCTTTAAATGTTTGAAATTTAACATAATCAGCGCCTGCTTTTTTAGCAATATCAACTAATTTATAAGCGTTTTTGAGAGATCCATTATGATTAGCGCCCGCTTCTGCAATTATTATTACTTTTTTTTTCATTTACAAATTTTTAAAACATTTTTAATTATTTTTTTTTGTTGTCTCACCACTAAACCAGGGTGTGAGGGCAACACTACTACTTTTTTCCAAATTGAATGTGTATTATTCAAATTAGACTTCTTAAATTTAGTATAGGGTTTTTGTAAATGAAGAGGCTTCCAAAATAAATCCATTTGAATGCCAGACTTAATAAAAGCATTTTGTAATTTTTTAAATTCTTTGTAAGATTTTACCATCACGGCAAACACCCAATTTATATAATTTTGATTAGTAATTAATTTTATATCTTTTAAATTTAAAAAATATTTATTGTAATTATTAAAAATTTTTCTCTTTATGTTTAAAATATTTTTTATGTTATTTAATTGTGATATCCCTAATGATGCTTGAACATTAGTCATTTTGTAGTTAAATCCAACTGTCTCATAATCATATTTTTTAGATTTTTTTCCTACATTAGCTAACATTCTTACTTTTGAAGATATTGATTTTGAGTTTGAAGAAAACATTCCACCGGCTCCGGTTGTTAATGTTTTATTTCCATTAAAAGAAAAACAAAAATTCATTTCTTTTTTTTTTATAAAATTAAAAATTTTTGGGTCATGGCATGCAGCAGTGTCAAATAAAATTTTCAAATTATGTTTCTTCGAAAAACCTAATAAATTATCAAAATCAAGTTTTTTTCCAAATGTAGAAACAGGTATTATTGCTCTAACTATAGACCCATTTTTTTTTAAAATTAATCTGCCAGACTTTTTGTGAGTTTCCTTTTTTAGTATTTTTTCAATTGTTTTAAGTGGTAAATTAAAATTTTTATCACAATCAAAAAACCATGGATTTGCATTGTTGTAGATAATTGCATTTGCTGTAGCAGCAAAAGTATACGATGGTAAAATAACTGTGTCGTCTTCCTTAACCCCTATAGCTTTTAAGCCTAAATGAAGAGCTGAAGTTCCTGAATTTAAAGCAACGGAGTATTTAAATTTATATTTTGTGGAAAACGTTTTCTCAAATTTATTCACCAAAGGCCCAGCTGTTGAAACAAAATTTGATTTTAAGCATTTGTTTAAGGTAACTCGGTCTCTTGCTTTAAAATAGGGAATATAAGTGTTTATCATTTAAGTGTTGTAGTATTTTTTTGATTTTAGATCTCCATAACTTTTTGAATTTATATTATCTAATATTAATTTTGTAGCATTTAACAAATCGCTTCCAGGACTCAAATTGAAATATTTTTTCATCTTCCCGAAGTCTAAATGATAACTCCTTAGATCTTTGTCCTTATCAATAATATCCATTTCAATATCAGGAAAAAAATTATTTTGGACTATTTTTGCAATATCTATTTTTTTATAATTTTCTTTATCATACCCCATATTAAATATTTCAGATCTAAATTTTGAGTCTGTTGAATCTATAACTTTTTTATACACTCTTGCCGGTTCTCCAACCCACATCAATGGTCTAACCATGTCTGGCCCAAAAACTTTAATTTCCTTTTTTAATACTGCGTCTAGAACTAAGTGATTTAGAATTAAATCAAAACGCATCCTTCTAGAATGTCCATAAACTGTTGACGGTCTAAAGATTGTGATCTCAATGTCGTCAGAAAAATCCTTCAACAAACTGTTCTCACAATCGATTTTTGTCTTAGCGTATAATGATACGGGATTTAATTTTGTTATTTCGTTTGCAATTTCATCGGTATTTTGAACCCCGTAACTACTTGCAGTAGACATAAAAATAAATTTTTTTATTTTTAATTTCCGGGCTAAATCGCATAATTTTATTGTAGCATCATAATTTATCGTAACAGTCTCAGTTTCAGAGATTTTACATGCTGCTTCCCCGACTAAGGCTGCCAAATGAATTATAGCTTCAGCTCCGTTTAAATAAGTTTCTAGCTTCTTTAAATTTCTTATATCATCATTAAATATTTTTAAATTTTCATTATTTTTAAAATTTTTTAATGACTCTGTGTCAAACGAAAATCTATCGATTACTACAACCTCGTAATTCGAATTAAGAAGCTCTTCAACTACGTGGCATCCAATATATCCAGCACCACCAGTAATAATGATTTTCTTTTTTTTCATATCCAATTTTTATCTCCTGAAATTTTGTAAATAGTATTGTGAGGAATTTTTATTTTTTCCCATACTTTCATATTATCTAAAATGTATTTACAGTTTGAAAGATGCTTTGCAATCAATATATTATTTTTTTTAAACTCTTTGTGATCTATGCTTATTACAATACAATCAAACTTTGATAAACCTTGTGGATACTTAAATGATTTTACTCCAGCTATTTTCTTTATTTCACTAGGTGAATAATAAGGATCAAATAATTTTACACTAATTTTTTTTGATTTAAGATATTTAATGAAAGGTATAACAGGAGATAAAATATCAACTTTTAAATTTCCTTTATAAGATAATCCAAGAACACCAATTTTTTTAAAACCTTTTTTAATTAAAGATTTTGCAATTAAAATATTTATGTTGTTGTCGGTTTTTATAGTTTCTCTCAATAAAGTTAACTTTGATTTATCTTTTACTTCTTTCAAAACATATTGGCTAGATAAGGGTATACAATAACCTCCAGTGCCAAATCCTGGGTGATAGGTACCAACATTCCATTTTGTTCCAACTAATTTTAGAACCTCTCGCATATTTTCTCTTGGATATGCTAAAGACAATTGATTGGCTAAAGTAATTTCCATGTGTCTATACGCATTTTCAATACTTTTTACCATTTCTGAGACTTTGTGTGACGTGGCTTCGTGAAGATTTTTGCAAACTATTGACAGTATATTTTTAATTATTTTAGATGATCGATTGTCAGTAGAGCCGAACACTCTATCTATATCAACTAAACTTTTTGTACCTTCAACAAACCAATCTCTTCTTGGGGCTACACCGTAGATGAAATCTTTGCCAGGTTTCAAATCATATTTTTTAAAAAAAGGAATAATTTTTTTTTCTGAGCACTCAGGTGTCAAAGTAGACTCTATTATTATAACTGGCTTAGTTTTTTTCTTTTTTATAATAACAATTAACTTTTTCAAGACATTAAATAAAATATCGAAAAAAGGTTTTCCATCTTTCTCGGTTGGTATCGCTACAAAATGTACATTAAACACATCCTCATTAAAAATTTTATGATCGTTTGTTGCTTGTAAGTATTTATTTTTTACTGATTTTTTTATATCAAAACCAAACCAATCTTTTAATTCTTTTATTGGAAGTTTTCCTGCATTTATTTTTTTAACTTTATCAAAATCTATATCGTATCCAACACATTTGATTTTATTTTTTGAGAAAAAAGCCATTGTAGATAATCCAATATAACCTGATCCCCAAACAGCTATTTTTGATTTTCTTTTTTTTAAATCTAAATGATAGTTCAATTTTATTTCCCTTTTGTTTTTTTAAGCTCTAATTTTAATTCATCATACTCCTTCATCTTCGCTTTCATAAAATTAATCGTAAGCTTTGTTTTTTCAGCGAAACCTCTTGGAGTGAGAACGTATATGTAGTTAATCTTATTAGGGTTTTTAGTAAAATTTTCTATTTTAACTAATCCTTTATTTTTCAAAGCCTTTAAACAGTAGTTTAGTTTGCCTAAACTAAAACCAAGTTCTTCAGCTAATTGTCTTTGGGTAGAATTAGGATTTTGTTGTATTTTTCTTAATACTTCAAAGTGATCGTTATTATCTTTTTTCATATGTTCAAATATTGAACAGATTAACGTTCAATCATTGAACAGTAAAGAAAATAATTACTGTTTTTTAGTGTTTATTGGAAAATTATCTTAAAAATAAGTCTATATTG
>QCAW01000020.1:0-5000 GCA_003281795.1 Pelagibacteraceae bacterium AG-345-F21 | reverse complement strand
ATTGTTACTGGCCTGTTCCGCGTTCGCTCGCCACTACTAACGGAATCTCAATTGATTTCTTTTCCTCCGGTTACTTAGATGTTTCAGTTCTCCGGGTTAGCTCTTTAAACCTATGAATTCAGTTTAAAGTACCACATAAAGTGGTGGGTTTTCCCATTCGGAAATTTTCGGATCAAAGCCTGCATACAGCTCCCCGAAACTTATCGCAGTATACCACGTCCTTCATCGCCTTTCAGTGCCTAGGCATCCGCCATACGCCCTTAAACGCTTGATTTATGCACAGAAAATAATTTTCTGTCTAAATTAAATTTTTGTTTAAATGTTCATCTATTCGAACATTTATTGATTGTTCATCTATTCGAACAATCGGATATAGATATTGTTTGATTGTTCTTACTGATCGAACAATCAAAATTGATATTTAATATTTACAATTTAAAAAAACTAAAAGTGTCAAAGTTGGTGGAGGATAGCGGGATCGAACCGCTGACCTCCTGAATGCAAATCAGGCGCTCTCCCAGCTGAGCTAATCCCCCGTGAAAAATGGTGGGCCGAGGACGACTCGAACGTCCGACCTCACCCTTATCAGGGGTGCGCTCTAACCACCTGAGCTACCGGCCCCTAAGCATTTATGAGACACTTTATAATTAAGAAGAGAAATGAGGACGGCCACATTAACTTAATTTTTTGAGACCAAAAGAAATTTTTGGTCTTCCTTAGAAAGGAGGTAATCCAGCCGCAGGTTCCCCTACGGCTACCTTGTTACGACTTCACCCCAGTTGCTGATCGTACCGTAGTCAAAGGTATAAGCTTTGCCTTAAGGTGTAACCAACTTCCATGGTGTGACGGGCGGTGTGTACAAGACCCGGGAACGTATTCACCGCGGCGCGCTGATCCGCGATTACTAGCAATTCCAGCTTCATGCACTCGAGTTACAGAGTACAATCCGAACTGAGGTACATTTTAGGGATTGGCTAGGACTTGCATCTTTGCTTCCCATTGTAAGTACCATTGTAGCACGTGTGTAGCCCAACACATAAGGGCCATGAGGACTTGACGTCATCCCCACCTTCCTCCAGCTTATCACTGGCAGTTCTTCTAAAGTGCCCAACTAAATGGTGGCAACTAGAAGTAGGGGTTGCGCTCGTTGCGGGACTTAACCCAACATCTCACGACACGAGCTGACGACAGCCATGCAGCACCTGTGTTTCGTCCAGCCAAACTGAAAAGCCTAATCTCTTAGGCTCGCGACGAACATGTCAAGTGTTGGTAAGGTTCTGCGCGTATCTTCGAATTAAACCACATGCTCCACTGCTTGTGCGGGTCCCCGTCAATTCATTTGAGTTTTAACCTTGCGGTCGTACTCCCCAGGCGGAGTGCTTAATGCTTTCGCTGCGACACTGAAAAATATATTTCCAACGTCTAGCACTCATCGTTTACGGCATGGACTACGAGGGTATCTAATCCTCTTCGCTACCCATGCTTTCGCTCCTCAGTGTCAGTAGTGACCCAGTAAGTTGCCTTCGCATTTGGTGTTCTTTCTAATATCTACGAATTTCACCTCTACACTAGAAATTCCACTTACCTCTATCACACTCTAGCTAAAAAGTTTTGATGGCAGTTCCAAGGTTGAGCCTTGGGATTTCACCATCAACTTTTTTAACCACCTACGAGCTCTTTAAGCCCAGTAATTCCGAACTACGCTAGGTCCCTTCGTATTACCGCGGCTGCTGGCACGAAGTTAGCCGGACCTTCTTATTCGGGTACAGTCATTTTCTTCCCCGACGAAAGAGTTTTACAACCCAAGGGCCTTCTTCACTCACGCGGCATCGCTGCATCAGGGTTTCCCCCATTGTGCAAGATTCCCCACTGCTGCCTCCCGTAGGAGTCTGGGCCGTGTCTCAGTCCCAATGTGGCTGGTCTTCCTCTAAGAACAGCTATTGATCATTGCCTTGGTAAGCTTTTACCTTACCAACTAGCTAATCAAGTGCGGGCTCATCTTTCGGCGTTAAAACTTTCCCCGTAAGGGCTTATTCGGTATTAGCACAAGTTTCCCCGTGTTATTCCAAACCAAAAGGCAGATTCCCACATTATACTCACCCGTTTGCCACTCAGTATTGCTACTGCGTTCGACTTGCATGTGTTAGGCGTGCCGCCAGCGTACGTTCTGAGCCATGATCAAACTCTCAAGTTTAATAACGGCGCACACTAGCTTCATATAAATAACATTCGAATTATTTATACTTTTTGAAGTGTGTACGACAATTTCTTTATTAACCTAGCCGTCCACACTTCTCTTCTTAAAAATTTACAATTTAAAAAAGCTAAGATTTTTACTTTAAAATCTACACACCTCTGGCGCTAATAAATAATATTTACGTTGAGGTGAGCGCTGGTTTTATTACAAATATGTTATAAGTCAAGGCGTATATTGGTAATAAAAGTCAGCTAATATAGCCCTTTTTTTGACCTTCAACGTTGCAAACTGGGTATAATTTTTATAGAAAACAACTATGGCGATTAATCAAATTTTAAGTCTCTTTACTAATCTTTTTGGCTCAAAAAAAAACGAAAAAAAGGATGAACTAGCAATAAAATGGAAATACTTTTTTTATATTTTTTTAATTGGAGTAATGTTTGGTATTTTTGTCTTTATTTCAAATTTAATAAATGAAAATAATAAATTTAAAAGTAAAAATTTTAAAGAAGTCATTCAGTCTGAAGATTTTACAAATTTAAGCTCTTTTTTTATTTCAAAGATAAATAGCCCTTATTCAGAGGTAAAATATTTAATTCAAAACAATGACTCTATAGAAAAAATTTTGAGGAAATTTGAGATAAAATCGGAAGATATAAAAATTATATCTAATAATTTAAAGCAAAAAAAACTTACGAATATTTTTGCTGGTAGAGAACTCTCTCTTATTACTAAAGAATTTAAGGATGGGTCTAAAACAGTAGTAAATCTTATATATCCTGTAAGTAATATTTTAAAAATTGAAATAAGAAAAACTGACAACAACTTTACAGTTGAAGAAAATATTCTTCAACTTTATAAAAAGGAAGTTGTAGTTAAAAATAAAATTAAAAATAATTTATATAGTGCGGCTTTAGAAGTGGGTATCGAACCAAATATTATCATTGAATTTGCGAGAATTTTTGGTTTTGAAGTCGATTTTCAAAGGGACATTAGAAAAAATGATTGGTTTGAAATTTTGTATGAAAAATTTGAAGATGACAACAACATTGTTAAAGATACTGGTAAAATAATTTATGCATCTATGTTTGTTAATGGAGAAGAAATAAATTTATATAATTTTAATGATGGTACTGACACAGGCTACTATGATATAAAAGGTAAAAGTATCGTTAAATCTTTAATGAAAACTCCAATTAACGGAGCTAGACTTTCATCTTCATACGGAATGAGAAAACATCCGATATTAGGTTACAATAAAATGCATAGAGGGACTGACTTTGCTGCCCCAAGTGGAACTCCAATCATGGCTTCTGGTTCAGGTACTGTTACCAGAGCAAGATGGTGTGGTGGTGGTGGAAATTGTGTAAAAATAAAACATAATTCTACCTATGAAACTATCTATGCCCACATGAAAAATTTTGCTCGAGGAATTAAAGAGGGCAAAAAAGTTAAGCAAGGACAAATAATTGGTTATGTTGGTTCAACTGGAATGTCTACAGGACCTCATCTTCATTACGAAGTAGTTGTTAATGGTAAAAAAGTAAATTCGCAAAAATTAAAACTACCATCAGGAAAAATTTTGAAAGGAAATGTTAGAAAAGAATTTGAACTTTCAAGAATAAAAATTGACCTAAAACTATCTTCTTTAAAATAAAAATTTTTTAACTGTGAGAAGTTTCTTTGTTTTGGGAATTATCTAAACTGCTGTTTTTTTCTTTGGAAATATTTTCTTTATTTCTGTCATTTAATTCAGCGAGCCTTCTAGAATAGTGATCAGCATGCTGTAAATAGTTTTCTACTAATACTGGATCTCCACTGCTTTGAGCGTCTTTTGCAAGTTGTTGGTATTTTTGCATAGTCTTCTCAACATTATGTGGGTTAGTCATAGATCCATTTCTACTAAAATTCATATTTCCATTGTTAAAATTTGTCCCGTTGTTTGAATTTATAGAACCGTTTCTTCTTCTAAAATTATTCTTTTGTGGTCTAGATCTAAAGTTTCTTCTTCTATTATTGATCATATTATTTTAAAAATTTATCTTTCTAATACTGATAAAACACATCTAATATTTTCTCGACAATCTTTTATTAAATTTTTTGTTTTAAACTTATTTTTCTTTAATATTTTTGAAACAATTTTAAATTGCCCATTTCCTATTTCTAAGGCGAGCATACCTTTATTTTTTAAGATATATTTGGATTTGTAGATAACTTTTTTAATAAGGTCAAGCCCATCATTTCCGCCGTCTAGTGCTAATTTAGGTTCAAATTTTTTAATATCATCTTCAAGATTATTAATATCTTTTTTCATTATGTAGGGAGGATTTGATACAATTAAGTCGAATTTTGTATTAAATATTTCATTTATAGATCTGCTAAAAAATTGGGATCTTTCTTGTAGATTGTGTTTTATACTATTGATTTTTGCTACTTTAATTGCCTTAGGAGATATGTCAACGCCTGTTCCTTTGGAATTTTTTAATTCACTTAGAATACTTAATAATATACAGCCTGTTCCAGTTCCAATATCTAAAATATTTAAATCTTTTTTTTTATGAATCTTAACTATTTTATCTACCATTAATTCTGTCTCGGGTCGTGGTATTAAAACGTTGCTATTCAAATAATATTTTTTACTCCAAAACTCTTTTTCTTGTAAAATATAAGCTACAGGTTCTTTTTTTGATCTCCGATTAATTAATTGATTAAAGTGATAAATATTACTATTTGAAATTTTTTTATCTAATGAAGTTAATAATGCTTCTCTAGACGTATTTAAAATTTTTGAAAGTAAAATTTC
>QCAW01000019.1 GCA_003281795.1 Pelagibacteraceae bacterium AG-345-F21 | reverse complement strand
TCCTCCTGGACCACCAGGTTCTGCTGGTCCTCCTGGTTCTGCTGGACCACCAGGTTCTGCTGGTCCTCCTGGTTCTGCTGGTCCGCCAGGTGCTGCTGGTCCTCCTGGTCCTCCAGGATCTGGTGGATCAGGTGGTGCTAATGTAACTACCGATGATACACCACCAACTAGTCCTAATGATGGAGATCTTTGGTGGGATTCTGTTAATGGTCAATTAAATGTTTATTATGAGGATGCAGATAGTTCTCAGTGGGTAAATGCTAGTGGTAGAGGTGTAACTAGCTCTTCTGGTGGAGGTGGTGGTGCTAGTGTAACAACTTCCGATACTGCTCCTTCTAGTCCTAATGATGGAGATCTTTGGTGGGATTCTCAAAATGCTAGATTAAATGTCTACTATGAAGATGCTAATACTTCTCAATGGGTAGATATTTCTGGTAGAGGAGCTTCTTATCCAATAGCGGATATGATAGAAGAGGGTGATACTAGAGTAGAAGTTCATGATACTAGCAATGCTACTGGTATTGGTTCTATTTCTTTTGAAACAAATGGAACTAGAAGATGGAATGTTACTAGTGGTGGTCATATAATTCCAGCATCAAATGCTGACTATGATCTTGGTAATGCTGAATATAAAGTAAGACATTTATTCTTATCAGATAATAGTATTAAGTTTGTAGGTGCGGATGATGTAGTACGTTCAGTAGGTATTAGTAATGGAAATTTAACATACATGGGTGGTCAATTACTAACAGTTACTCTTGATAATCCAGCAGTAGGTGATACTTTAGAGTATAATGGAACAGTATGGGCTAACAAAGCTAAAACCACAGATGCTGGATTAGCTGGATTATTCCAAACAAAAAATTGGAATATGCCATTCTAAATAGTAAACAGGTAATTTAAAATTATGGCGGCAACAGTATATAACGGAGTATTACAGGGTAATACAACAACTCATACCCAAGTTCTTTATACCAACAATACTGGTAAAAATGTAAGGATAGTATGGATGTACTTTGGAGTAGGAAATACTCATCCTTCTGAACTTGGATTGTATATTGGTCCATCCTCTAATCCTCAACATCAGAATGGTCAAGACCTTGATACCATGAAGTACTCATCACAAGCAGGTTTCTATGCAGGTAAATCTCTTGCATTTAATAAAACAGGTACTAGCAATGCACAAAATGCATATGGTAGTTACGCAGGTTTTTTTCCAACGGAAATAATGATACCTAATGGATCAAAAATTACTGTACTGATTCCTTCACAAATAGATATAAATGTTAATGCTCTTACATATAATTTTGTAGCTATAACAGAAGATTAATATGGCAATAAATTTTCCAAATAGTCCTTCTTCTAGTGATAGTCATACCGAGAACGGTTTGACTTGGATTTATGATGGAACTACATGGAATTTACAAACTACAATTCAGAGTGGTGCTACTACATTTACAGGTTTAACTGATACTCCTTCAACTTATACTGGACAAGGTGGAAAATATATTAAGGTTAATAGCACTCCTGATGGGTTAGAATTTACTGATGCTCCTACAACTTCATTTACTAGTTTAACTGATACTCCTTCAACGTATACTGCTAATAAAGTATTAAAAGTTAACTCAGCAGGTACTGGTATTGAGTTTGCTGATTATACATTTACTTCTTTATTAGATACACCCAATGGTCTGACTGCTAATAAATGGTTACAGGTAAATTCTTCTGGAACTGCATTATCATTTGTTGATGCTCCCAGTAGTGGTGCTAGTGTAACTACTGATGACACACCACCATCCCCAGCTTCTGATGGAGATCTTTGGTGGGATTCGCAAAATGGTAGGTTACATGTATATTATGAGGATGTCAATAGCTCCCAATGGGTAGATGCTACAGGTAGAGGTGTATCTAATATTAGTAGTAGTGGCAGTGGACTTTTTACAACTAAGTACTGGAATATACCCCTCAGTTAATAAATAAAAAATAGGTAATTTAAAATTATGGCAGCAACAGTATACAACGGATCAGGAACATTCTCGCATACTAATACTACCAATAAGAATCAGAGAATTCTTATTTATTATTTGCGTATTGAGAATAATGGTGGTTCTTTTACTACAATGAATTGGGGCAATCTTGTATTTACTGATATTGCAGGTCCATCTGGTGGTCAAGTATGGGGATTAAAATTAGGAATTAATGCTTATTCTTCATCGGCTTCTAGTATGGTTGCTACTATGTCTGTAAAGGGAATTAGTTCTGGTGCTGGTGGTGGTTTAAATGGTGGTTATCATTTACCACTGGAAGGATATATTAAAGAGGGAGAAACATTCGCTCTATCAAATCCAGATTCTGGTGTAAGTGTTCAAATTAAATATATGTTTACAGTAATAGACGAAGAATAATATGGCAATAGATTTTCCTGCGAGTCCTAGTACAAGTCAGACTCATACTCATAATGGGTTGACATGGAAGTATGATGGAACATCTTGGATTCTACAGACAGTTATGAATTCTGTTGCACAGGAGACGGGAACATTTAGTTTAACAGTAAGTCCTAATTGTCAAAATGCTGCAGTTAGTACTGGTAATTATGTAAAAACTGGTAATATGGTTACTGTTGATTTTAATGTATATCATAATGGTGGAACTTCTGGAGATACCAATTTACGATGGGGTGGGCAGAATGGATATTTTACAATAAATGATACTTCATTACGTCCTGCGGCTACAGCAGGAATTTTCTACAATAGAAGATATTTTGATATACCATCTGGTAATGTTACTGGTACATTAGGAGTGTGGGTAGGTACTTGTGGTGTTACTGCTGGTGGTGAGATATATACCTCTAGTGCAATGGCAGCAGGACCAGGATCTTATGGAATATATTATTTTAGTGGTAGTTGGAGGGTAGCATAATGGCAATAGATTTTCCTGCTAGTCCGAGTACAAATGACACCCATACTCATAATGGGTTGACATGGAAGTATGATGGAACTACTTGGGTTTTACAAGCAACAACTAATAATAATACATTTACTGGATTATCTGATACTCCTTCGAGTATGGGATCTTCTGGATATTATATTAAAGTAAATGCTGCTGGAACTGCATTAGAATTTACTACTGCTCCTACAGATACAAATACATTCACGGGATTAACTGGTACACCTTCATCTTTTACTGCGAATAGATCAGTAGTTGTTAATTCTGCTGGTACAGCATTGGTATATGCTCCAGCAAGTATAGATTTAAAGACGACTTGGAATATACCACTCTAAATAATACAGGAATTAAAAGATTATGGCACTAACAGCATATAACGGAAAATCTGACCCTAGTGGTGTTGATAATCAAACGCTGGTTAATCATACTAATAGTTCTGGTGGTGTTGAAAGGATAATTATAAGTTTTATTAGAACACATGATCATAGTCCAGTTAATGGATATTTTAATATTAAATGGGGTAATGCTAGTGATCTTATTAATATTCAGGTAACTTATCATATTTCATCTGGTAAGAATACTGCTCTTGGTGCAACTGGATATAATACTGCCGTATATCAAAATTCTGGAAATTATATGGGACATACTGGTGGAGGTGGTGGAGAAAATGGAAACCTACCAACAGAACTCTATATTGCTGATGGTGAGAAGTTTATGTTAACTTCTTATGGATCAAGTCATATGAAAGCTTATAGTATTTTGGTGATACCAGAGGGAAGTTAAGTGGCAAATATTAATTTTCCAAATAATCCAGCAATAGGTGATCTTCATACTTTTGGTGCTGCATCATGGAGATGGAATGGATATGCTTGGGATAGAATAGCATCTCCTGGCTCACCAGGACCTCCTGGTGCTACAGGTTCTCCTGGTTTAACTGGTCCTAGTGGACCTCCTGGTCCTGCTTCTACTGTTGCTGGTCCTCAAGGTCCTGCTGGAACTCCTGGAACTCCTGGATCTGTCGGTCCTCCTGGAACTCCAGGTGCTGCTGGTCCTCCTGGTCCTGCTGGTGGTCCTCCTGGTCCTGAAGGTCCGCCTGGACCTCCTGGTCCTGAAGGTCCTCCTGGTCCTGTAGGTCCTGCTTCTACTGTTGCTGGTCCTCCAGGTCCTCCTGGACCTCCTGGACCTGAAGGTCCTCCTGGTCCAGCTGGTAATCCGTCTACTACTGTAGGTCCTCCTGGTCCTCCAGGATCAACTGGTTCGCCTGGTACTCAAGGTCCGCCTGGACCTCCTGGTCCTGCTGGTGGTCCTCCTGGTCCTCCTGGTCCTGCTGGTGGTCCTCCTGGTCCTGCTGGTCCTCCTGGACCTCCTGGATCAACTGGTTCGCCTGGTACTGGAGGTCCTCCTGGTCCTGTTGGAAATCCTGGTCCTCCTGGTCCTTCTGGTGGTGCTAGTGTATCCGTTCCTGTTGGTGGTATTATTATATGGTCTGGATCAACATCTTCTATACCTACAGGATGGGCTTTATGTGATGGATCAAATAGCACTCCAAACTTAACTGATAAATTTGTTATTGGTGCTGGTAGTGGATATAATGTTGGAACCACTGGAGGTAGTGCTAATTCTTCTATAGGTTCTCATTCACATGATGCAAGTACAACAACTACTCTAACTGGTAGTTCACATACACATACATTCTCTGGTTCTGGAAATCATACTCATGATTTTTCAGGTAGTGCTTCTAATCATCAACATGATTTTTCTGGATCTGCTACTAATCATACTCATGATTTTACAGCAGGTGGATCTCATACACATACATTCTCTGGTAGTGGATCTCATACTCATACTGTAAGTGCTGGATCTCATACACATACATTCTCTGGTTCTTCATCACACACTCATAGTGCTAGTGGAAGTGGTGGTAGTCATACTCATAGTGCTTCATTTAGTGAGAGTGCTCATCAACATGTAAGTGCCATACCATCTGGATCACAAGGAATTGATACTGACAGTCATGGGCATGACATGACCATTTATCCTGGTGCTGCTAACTCTCCAACTTGGGGAGCAACTACTGGTGGTAGTGTTTCTGTTGGTTCTGCTAACCCTTCTGTTTCTGTAAGTGTTGGTAGTGGAAGCGTTTCGATATCTGGTAGTACAGGTAGTGCTTCATCTTCTGGTAGTACTGGAAGTGGAAGTGTTTCGATATCTGGTTCTACTGGATCTGGTGGATCTTCCTCTTCAGGAACTACAAGTTCTGCTGGTGCTGCTAGTATATCTGGTAGCACAAGTTCTGCTGGTGCTGGTTCTGTAACTGGTACGACTGATAGTGGTGGAAATTCTGTTTCTGGTAATACTGGTTCTGCTAATGCTACTATGACAGCGACTTCTACTACAACTGTTGATTCATTTGGTACTGGTGTAACGGGAGCTAACTTACCACCATATTATGCTTTGTGTTTCATAATGAGGACAACATAGTTTGCATAATCTAGATTCTTGTAGTATAATATGAGAAACGAGTGTGGTTATGAATGATTTAATTCAGGTTATAAAAGTTCTCGATGAATCTGAACTAGAAATAGTTAATAATCATATTGATACTTTAGAATTTCATAAGTCTTCAGTTTTTAATTATGATAATAAAAAAACTGGTTCTGATATAAGAGAAGATGTTAGAACAAGTACTGGTACTACTCTTAATGAGAATCAAGAGGCAACTGTTTTATTACATAGTAAGATTAATTCTTCTTTAGAAGAATATTCTAGACGAATTATTAATTATCATGTAAACTTCTCACATTATCCAGCTCCATGTGGTATAGATACAACTTGTTGGAGAGAAGGTATACAGATATTACAATATGTTGATGGGCAAGAATATAAATTTCATCATGATTCTGCTACAGATCCTAAGATACGAGAGTATGAAAGAAAAATATCCGTAATTCTTTATCTTAATAATGATTTTGCAGGTGGAAATACTGCTTTTGCTCATAGGGCATATAAACCTAATGCTGGAGAAGCATTAATATTTCCTTCTAATTGGTGTTATCCTCATGCTGGAACACCAGTAACTAATGGTACTAAAAGAGTGGCAGTAACTTGGTACTATGTTGATCATGTACTACATAATAGGAGTTAGGTAACATTATGGGAATGCAAGTTGGAGATGATGAATGGGTCGATAAGATAATTATCGATGTATGTGCTAGAAAATTTATACTACGCAGTAGTAAAGGTACTTCTAGAAAGGTCGATTGTGAAACTTCAGAACAGTTTATGGATGTTTTGGAAGTTGTTACTAATCAGGCCGATCCAGATTTAATTGAATATACTGATTTAGCGATTTATGAAAACCGACAAAATTAAAGATGATGACTTGAAAAAAGAAAAGAATAAAGATATTAAAGAACAAACTGAAGAGGAGAAAGAGTTTATCAAGATTCATCGTCAGTTTGATCGCTAGGTTAAGTAACTAGCTAAATAGACCATAGGAACTTTTGGCCAAAAGTGGAGTAAGATGCCTTTAAATAAATTAGAGAATTTTATAAAGAATACTGAAGGACGTATTCTTTATGTAAACCCAAATGATCTTGACGCTACTGATGGTATCGAGAATCAAGGTAATTCATTAACTAAACCTTTCAAGACTATTCAGAGAGCACTGATTGAGTCTGCTAGATTTTCATATTTAGAAGGAAACGATAACGATATAACAGAAAAAACAACTATATTATTATTTCCTGGTGAACATATAGTTGATAATAGACCAGGTTTTGGAATTAAAAGCGTTGCTGGAGATGCTAGAGCAGTAACTCCTAGCGGAGCTGTAAGTAATATTGGTGCTACAGAGACATTTACTCTAACTTTAAACTCTAATTTTGATTTAACACAAGAAGATAATATACTTTATAAGTTCAATAGTGTTCATGGTGGTGTTGTTGTACCTCGTGGTACATCTATTGTTGGACTAGATTTAAGAAAGACAAAAATAAGACCTAAGTATATTCCAAACCCAACAGATGATGATGTACCAAATTCTGCTATATTCAGAATTACTGGTTCTTGTTATTTCTGGCAGTTTACTATCTTTGATGGTGATGAAACTGAATTAGTATATACTGATAATCAAGATTTTGGATCTGCTAATCAATCTAAACCAACATTCTCTCACCATAAATTAACTGTATTTGAATATGCTGATGGTGTTAATAACATTGAGAGTTATCAATTAACAGACCTTCAAGTATATTATAGTAAATTATCGAATGCATTTAATAGAGCATCTACAAGAGAAATAACTCAGAAGTTCCCAGTTAATTCTGGAGGATTTGCTCCACAAAGACCTGAGTTTGAAATTGTTGGTGCGTTTGCTACTGATGATAAAGCAATAACAAGAATTATTGCTGGTGATGGTGCTACTGCTGGTAATTTAGTTACTGTAACTACATCTTTACCTCATGAAGTATCTGCTGGAACTCCTATTAAGATTAATGGAGTTAATGTAACAGATTTCAATATTTCGACAAAGGTACAGAATGTAATAGATGAGAATAGATTTACATATTTACTTCCATATGTAAGACCTAACTTACCTGCAGGACCTTCTGCTGGTTTAAGTGGTTCAGGTGCTTTTGTTTCTGTTGAAACTGATACTGTTACTGGTGCTTCTCCATATATCTTTAACTGTTCATTGAGATCAGTTTATGGTATGTGTGGTATGCATGCTGATGGATCTAAAGCAACTGGATTCAAATCAATGGTTGTGGCACAATTCACTGGTGTTTCACTACAGAAGGATGACCGTGCATTTGCTGAATATAATGCTACTAATAGAGGTTATGATAAGATTTCATATACCAAACAAACAGGAAATAAACTTTCTCAAGAGTCTTCATCACAAATTAATGAAACTGTTTATCATTTAAAATCAACTGCTGTTTATAGAGAAGGTTGGAAAAACGTACACGTTAGAGTATCTAATGATGCAGTTATCCAGATTGTTTCTGTGTTCGCAATTGGATATCATATTCATTTCTTGATGGAGTCTGGTGGTGATGCTTCAGTTACAAACTCAAACTCAAACTTTGGTCAGTTTGCTCTTGCTGCTGATGGATTTAAGAAAAGAGCTTTTGATAAAGATAATAAAGGTTATGTCACAAATATAATTACTCCAAGAGCAGTTATAGATGATGAATTTGAAGTTGAATGGTTACAGGTAGATAAAGATAGCACAAGAAAAATATATGCTGCTTGTGTGAGTGGTAATAATAGTGATGGTGTTTCTATTAATTTGAATAACCCCGTCACTACACGTAAGAACCGTATATACTTACTGGGGCAGACTAACCCATCTCTTGTACCATCTGATATTGCTCAAGGATTTAGAATTGGTGCTAGAGTTAATGAGAAACTGCAAATTAACGCTGGTGCTTATGAAGCAACTATTTTCATGTCTAAGGGTGCGAAACAAATTGCATCTGCTACTTCAGAGAAAAAATATACATCAGTTTTTCATTCTGATCCAGTAAATAATGTAAATTCCTCCATCTATACTATAGAAGGTGGTCATGAGTTGATGAATGGTGAGTCTGTCAGAGTTATATCTGAATCTGGAAGATTGCCAGAAGGTTTAGACCCACATGCTGTATATTTTGCGATTACTAGTTCTCAGGATAGTGATCTAGCTACAAATGAAATAAGATTAGCATCATCAAGAGCTAATGCTGAATTGGCTGATCCAGAGTATCTTAAAACTATTTCTGATCGTGCTTCTGGTGGTTTAAAAATTCTTAGTAGAGTTTCTGATAAGAAACCTGGTGAATTAGGACATCCAATTCAGTTTGATACTACAACTTATGAAGGAGAATGGGATCCTACTAATAATCCTGGTGTATTAACTGATAGAGTTGGTGGTTGGTTTGTTCATGTTAATATGAGCAATACTATTAATGAAGGATTAGCTAATAAAGATGCTTCTGGTGCTGCAGTTCCTTATTATCCACAATCAACAGTAGCAGAACTTACTGGTGAAGAAATACCATATATTACAAGAACATCTGATGATAGAAGTTTAGATGAGAAATTATTTAAAGTTAGATATGTAGTACCTAAAGAGATAATTGACGCTAAAGATCCTACTGATGGATTTATCCTACAGGATTCTAGTGCTACTAGTGTTACCAGAATAGAGGACTTTGAGAGAAATGAGATTGGAAATGGTAATGATATTACCATACAACCAAATGATCCTGGTTATGAATTTGATAGAAATACTAGATTCATAGCACATTTAAGTTATGATGTTAATTCTACTATTGCTACAGTTAGATCTGACAAGGTACATAATCTAAAACCTAATGAGCAAATAATTATTAGGGGTATTACAACAACTACAAATACTACAGGATTATTTGATAGGGAATTTAATGGAACCTTTAAGGTTGAAACTATAATTGATGATAAAACCTTTACTTATAAAGTTAAAAAGTTAGTTGATGGTGAACCTGTTGGTGATACAATCATCGTAGGATCATATACAAATAGCAACCATGTTAGGAATACAGATCTTCCTAGATTTGAAAGAAACGATACCAAACAGAATCTCTATATCTATCGTACAGAGACAATAACACCATACAAATATAATGTTCAAGATGGTGTTTATCATCTATATGTTTTAAATGGTAATAACACTGTTGAAAAGGAATTTACAACTGCAAAGTATAATCAGAGTGTTGTTGATCTTTATCCACAGTTGGATAGAGATAATACTGATGATAACCCTCAATCATCTCAATCATATGCTCAACTATCTCCTATTGGACAGGTTGTAACTAATGATCTCAAGAAGAGTGTAACTAGAGAAACTATTAATAAGTTTGTAGATACTTTTGGTATTAGTAATACAATTACTGCTATATCAAATAGTGCTACTAATCCTACTTTAACATTAAGTGCTGAACACCATTTAAATGGTTTAAGATATGTTGAAGATGGTGATATTACTAGTATTACTAATAACGCAGCACCTCATGTATCGGGTACTTATTATAATATTAAACTATTCTCTAGCTCAGTATCTCCATCAAGTGCTCCTTGGAAGGGTGCTACTGCTAAGGTAGTTGTAGATGATACAAGTAAATTAATTACTTCAGCAGAAATAATTGAAGGTGGATCTGGTTATACTGCTGGTGATGAACTATATTTTGATGCTTCTTCTGTTGCTGCTGGTGGAATAGGTGGTGCACCTACTAATAGTAAGATTACTGTTAAGGCAGATCATATTTCTATAGTTAATGATAAAAATTATGTACAAATAACTGGTATAACAACTGGTACTGATGCTTATTATAGAATTCAATCAACTCCTGATGAGAATCAAGTAAATATCCGTACAAATGCTTCTAATGATGCAATCTTACCTGGACAGCAAGTAATTGATTTAGGACCTTATTCAGAAGTTACTGGGTTTGATCCTTCAACCGATTCTGTAACAATAGATGAGGTTACAACAACTACTTTTGACACTACTGCTCCTCATGGATTATCTGCAGGTAATCGTATTAGATTCCTTAATAAAGATGATAAGAAATTAGTAGATATTATTGTTAATGAGGTTAAGACTGATGCTAATGGATATCCTACTAAATTTACAGCAATAACAACAGGAATTACACTTACATCTACCACTGCTAATGATGCTACAACTCCTAAGTATATTCTTAAGCATGGATTAGGATCACATGATGCTATATCTGGAAGAGCTGGTGAGAATCTAGGAACAAGAGGATTCTTATTATTTGACCATGATACTTTACAATTAGGTTCTGCTACAACAACTGAGGGACAGTTCTTAGTTAATTTTGGTGATGGAACAGTAATTAATACTGGAACTACTGCTGAAAAATTATCTAAGAGAAGATCCGTTGAATCTAGATTCCCATTAGGATCTTATATTCAGATTGATAGTGAAATTATGAGGGTTCGTAAGAAGTCTCTTGATGGAACTAACTTTGATAATCTAGTTGTCATTCGTGGTGCTTTGGGTACAAATATTGCTCCACATGATGCTAAGTCTCTAATTAGGAAGATTAAACCATTACCTCTTGAGGTAAGAAGACCATCTATCTTAAGAGCATCTGGTCATACATTTGAATATCTTGGTTATGGTCCAGGTAACTATTCAACTGCTTTACCTCAGATAACTAAGAGGACTCTAACTGAAAGAGAGGAGTTCTTATCACAGTCACAAGAAACATCTTGTGGTACTGTTGTCTACACAGGTATGAATGATAAGGGTGATTTCTATATTGGAAACACCAAGATCTCTGCTGACAGTGGTGAACAGGTTACATTTGATATTCCAATCCCAACTGTAACGGGTGAAGATCCAAGTAAATTAAGTGTTATCTTTGATGAAGTTATTGTTAAAGAGAGAATACTTGTTGAAGGTGGAGCATCTAATCAGATACTTTCCCAGTTCAATGGTCCAGTTACCTTTAATGGAACAGTTAGATTTAGTAAAGATTTAACTATAACTCAAAAGTTAAAGGTAGAAGGTATTGTTGACTTTAAGAATCCTAAAGCTAATTCCTCAACAAACTGTGCTAGTGGTACTTTAGATGCTGCTTTCAATGTTGTTGGTGGTGTTGCTATTGGAGAGGATCTTTATGTATGTAAGGAGATTAAGACTTTCTCTTCTGAACAATCAACTAGTACTACTTCAGGTGCATTAGTAGCTTCTGGTGGTGTTGGTATTGGTAAGAACGCTTACATTGGTGGACTTGTTGTTATAGCAGGTAATACAACTGTTGGTGGTGAATTATCCGTAACTGGTACTTCTACTCTTAAAGGTAATGTAGATTTAGGTGATGCTATTACCGATACTGTATCATTTACTGGTAGAGTTGATACAGATTTATTGCCATCAGCAGATGAAACTAAGAATCTTGGTAGTGTATCTAATAGTTGGGCTGAGATTCATTCTGCATCTCTTCAAACAAAGGCAATTGCCATAACAGGTAATACTGCTTCTACAAGTAAGCAAACTGGTGCTTTAACTGTAGGTGGTGGTGTTGGTATTCTTGGTGATTTACATGTTGGTGGAGACATTATTGCGTTTGCTTCTTCAGACGAAAACTTAAAAGAAAATATCACACCTATTGAGAATTCTCTTTCTAAGGTCTTATCAATTACTGGTAATACTTTCAGTTGGAACGCAAGTTCTTCTAGATCTGGTGAATTTGATACTGGTGTAATCGCACAAGAGGTTGAGAAACTTGGTCTTCCTGGTGTAACTACTACTAGAGATGATGGTACTAAGGCAGTTAGTTATGAAAAACTTGTTCCTCTATTAGTGGAAGCAGTTAGGGAACTTAATACTAAAGTTGAAACCTTACAGTCTTCGGTTGATGAATTATCTAATGTAGGTATCTCTACTAAATAACTAAAAATCATTATAAATGGCTAATATTACAAAATCATTCAATTTCCGTAATGGTGTCCAAGTTGATGATGACAATCTATTAGTAAATCCTTCGGGTCTGGTGGGTATAGGAACTACAGTTCCTACTGAGGCTTTGGATGTACGAGGAGATTGTGTAGTATCTGGACTTGTTAGTTCAACAACTGCTAAATTTACAGATCTTGAAGTAACAAATCTTACAACAGGTACGAATAATTTAGCAATAGGTATTGATAAGATAATTGGTGCTGGAGTTAGTATTAGAGCAGGTATAATTAGTGCAAATACGGCTCAAACTGGAGTAGTTACATATTATGGTGATGGTGGTAAGTTAAATAATATTCCAACTTCTCAATGGAAAGATTTAAATATTGGGTTAGGTTTTACAAGTATATACAATGAAGGTTTTGTAGGAATAGTTACTGGAGATCCAAGATTCGCCCTTCAAATTTCAGGATCAAACGATTTATCTAATTTTATTGATGGTGTAGGTATTACGTCTGAGGGTGGTATAGTTGCTACAGGTATAGTTACTGCTGGTGTTCTTGATTCTACTTATATTATAGGTAATGTTACTTCTGGTATTAGTACATTAGGAATTTCAACTGCTGATTCTCTTAGTGTTGCTGGTATTGTAACTGCTGGAATAGGATTTACTGGAGATGTAAGAGGTAATATTGTTAGTGGAATATCTACTATAATTCAGGTAGATTCAACTAATGTAAGTGTTTCTGGTGTTGTAACTGCTACTACATTTAAAGGTGATGTTGAGGGTGGTGTAACTGGTGATGTAACTGGAAATTTAACAGGTCACGTTGCTGGTAATATAGTTGGTCTTGCTGCTACAATTAATGGACCATTATCAGTAAGTGGTTCTATTACTGGTACTACCGAAGTAAATACTGTAAGATTAATTTCATCAAGTTCTACTCTAGGAATTTCAACTGCTAGTAAATTAAATATAACTGAGAAAATAGGTGTTGGTATTCAAAACCCTGCTAATAATGTTGACATATACAGTTTAGGGGATACTAAAACATTAATAGCTGGTTCAGATACTGCTTCTCTTCTTATAAGTCAAAGAACTGTTACAGGAATTGGAGAGAGTGTTTCTGCGATTAGATTTGGTGCTACCTCTAAGAGTCTTGAGATAATAAATGGAGATACTGGCGATTTCAGTAGTATTATACATGGTGGCGGTTTTAGTGGAATTAATACTGGATCATTTAAATGGGTATATGGTAGAACTAATGCTGAGTTGATGCAACTTAGTTATGATGGTAAGTTAGGTATTGGAAAAGTACCAGAGACTACATTAGATGTTGTTGGTGTTGCTACATTCTCTAGTTCTGTTAGAGTTGATGGTTCTCTCACTGTTAATGGATCAATCTTTGGTAATGGTTCTGGAATATCAAATTTAAATCTTCCAAGTGTTGCTAATGGTACTAACATTAATGCTACAACTGGAATATCAACAGTTAATGAATTAGATGTTGCTAAAACTATTGGAGTTGCTACGGTAGCGATTGGTACTGCTAGAGAACATGTTGAAACAGGTATTGATATTGATGCTCAAAATAGTACGGCATTATTATTAAGAGTTGGTATTGGATCTACTCAACCTGGTACTACATTGGATGTAAAGGGTGGATTATTTGGTAATATGCCAGGTAATGTAAGCACAGAAACTCTTGTTGTTGGTAAAACATTAACATCATGTGCTGTTGACTTTTCTAATGCTGGTAAGGATCTTGCTGGAGTTAGTGCTAATAGATATTATATGTTACCGCCAAAAATAACTACGTCAGATCGAAATAATATACCAAGTGGTAATTTACAAGCTGGTGCGTTGATTTATAATACATCAACTAATAAAGTTCAAGTATATAACGGTAGTTCATGGGTTGACTTACACTAATGGCAAGAAAGAATTATCAGATCAAGGCTAAAACTGCTGAAGCGTGGCAGAGAATACATGATGAATTAATTCTAGATGGGTCTAGTGAGGTAAATGTACCATCGAGAAAATGTACTTGTAAGGAGGATAAGACCCATAGTCCAACTAGGGGAACATATCAATTATCTGCAGAAGAGGTTGCTGAATTAAGATCTCATCCTGATATTGATTATGTCGCATTAGATGATATCTATCATCCAGAAGAAAGAGCAGAAATTATACCCGATGGAACTAGATTTGCTAGTAGTGTCAAAAATTATAGATCTTTATATGATGTAACTCCTCCTGTAGAAGTTAAAAATTCTTTAATGGCTACTACTGGCCAACTTAATCAGGGAGTTACTAATTGGGTTCATGTTAGTGCTTTATCAGGATCTAGTCCTGCTATGAGTTATTGGGCATCACTACCATTATTAACAGAATATGGTGTCTATAAGTCGGTTCCTACTGATAAAACTCAAGAAGATCCTCATAAAGATGATACTTTAGAATGTGAGAATACTTTTGCTATATCTACAGCTGCATTCTATCAACTAGAAATTTCTATTGATGGTGAATTAGGTGAAGTTGAGTGGGCAAAATTTGGAGGTACTCCACAGTATTATCCTTTATCAAATAAATTTAATAGTTATGTTGGTGTTAATAATGATAGTGTCTCATTAAATCCAAGAGTCGATCAAAGTAATCCGAAGAACCATAAGTATCAAGTTATAAATTTAGGTTATCTTACTGCTGATACTTATACAATAAAAGCAAGGGTTAAGAATGGTGATTACCATGATCCAGTAACAGATAATTGGAATTATAATCCAGGCGGTATAGCATGGAGGTTAATGCAGTATAAGTCTAGTGAAGGAAGTAATACTTCACAAGCTTATTTGACTGGAGCTGATAGTGAAGTTACTCATATAATACCTAGAACAAGTCCAACAACATCTGAAAAGAATAGAACAGGTTATCAACTATTAAGATGTCAATCAGGTGCTAGTAATACTTGGACTGATTCTAAGGATGTAAAGACTTCAAATATTAATTATACTAATGATGGATATGATACTGATGTAATTGTTATTGATGATGGTACATGGCACGGACATCCTGAATTTTGTACTGACGATAGCGATCCATCACATTATATTCCAGGAAATGTTTTAGCAAGACATGGAACATCTGGTGCTTTGGATCTTTTCTTTGATGCTCCATATTACTTAGACCCAGATTGGTTTAATGCTGATAATAATAGATTAGAAGTTCGTTGGGATGGAACAAGGGTTCCCACTGATGCTGCAGCAAGATCTTGGTGGACTAGTTCTTCTAGTAGATCATCTACATTTTTAAGTAAATCTTCTGGAACTGGTTGGAATAGAACAGATACACTTGGATCTTCTAATTTTACAAATTATGCAAGATCAGCCGCTTGTGGTACTAAAACGACAACTCCTACAGACGGGGATCATGGAACTCCTGTTGCTTCTCTAATTTATGGAAAGAATTTTGGATGGGCATTTAATTGTAATAAATGGTCAATAGATTATAATAGAATGAATGCAGAAGGATACTGGGGTATTGTTAAATTATTTCATAATTTCAAACCAGATAATCCAAAGTTTGCAGATTCTGATTCACCATTTTATGATAATGGTAATTATAAAAAAGACCCAACAATAGTGAACTGTAGTTGGGGTAGACCACTTTGGTATACAAATCCAATAGGTCTTGATGCATCTGTGACAAGTTCGGCAGCTCCATACACTTATTTAAATAACGGGGGAACATATAATTATAGGGGAACTGCAGGAACATATCCTGCTCAAACAGTTGGACAAGGATTTAGTACTCCTAAATTTGCTCATAGAGGTTCTTCTAGAGGTCCTGCTAGAGTCCAAGATGGTAATACAAACCTGTCTAAGCAAAAACACACATATGTTAGTGGTGTTGGTGCTGAATATTGGGTAAACTATGGACAGCAGTATTTTGAACCAGTTGGAGGTAATGCTGCTAATCTATCAACTGGATCAGTTGGTCAAGGAGATCCTAATAGTGAAAATACAGATATAAGAGAAGTAATTGATGCAGGAGTTGTAGTTGTTTTTAGTACTGGTAATACTAGTAATTATTATGTAAGTCCAACGGATGAGGATTATAATAATACTGTGGATGGTTTTCATGTTAATAGATTAGCATTTCCACAGCAAATTTCATATGATAAACCAATGATTATTATTGGTGCTATAGGTGATAGTCTTCGAGATGATTGGGATTTAACGGGAGATGCACCTTTTAAGGAGCAAGCAAGTAGTCAGTTTGATGTAAAATCAGAAAGACTTCCTGCTGGAGATCCATATATGTCTCATGCAGAATGGGATGGTAATAATTCGGAATATGGTCCAAGTCAAAGAGACTATAGTTCTAGAGGATCTGCTATTGATTTTTATGCTCCTTCAGAGACATTAGCTGCATCTGTTAAAACTGATAGCAGCAATTTAACTACTAATGTTTGGATGAACATAAGGTATCAGAGATTAGAAACTCATCCAACTGGAGGAAAAACTTATCAGGATATGAATTTTGGTGGAACATCTGCTGCTGCCCCAGTTGCTTCTGGATTAATTGCTTGTGCATTACAGCAAAATAGAGGTTGGACTCCATCTCAAGTAAGATCAAATTTAAAATCTGCTATTAGTGCTGAAGGAACTAGTTTTTATAGAGGATACAGACCTGGTAATAGTCCTGATGATCCAAAATGGATGGGTACTTACAGTACTTTTGGGTCAGATGTAAGAATAATTAAAGAATATACGGGAGTTACGAGTAAATCAGCACATCCGTCTATTGTAGCTAATTCTGGATTAAATACTGCAGGACCTGATAATGAACAGTTTACAATAACTGAAAATAGTGCGTCAGTTTCTCATAAAGTAAAGATTCATGGTATAAGAGAGTTTACGGAAAGTGATACTTCTATAATTTTAAAATTAAAGAATGGATATTATCCAATTGAAGTTTCTACAGATGAAACAAATCATTTAGTTACAGGTCAATATCAACTTAGAGTTGATCCAACTTCCAATAAGAAATTACAGATTAGTGATAATTCTGGAGGTGCTTGGGATGATTTTGAAATTGAAGTTGTTAATGGTAGGTTTGTATGTCATGGTGTTTCAAAAGCATATTATGTTCAGGACGTTACTGCCACACAAGGATTGCCTAGTGGTGGAGGAAGTACTACAGCGACTTATTCGTTAACAGCTAATAGTTATAGTGTTAATGAAGGTGATACTATTATAACTGCTTGTCAAACAACTAATGTTTCTCAAGGAACTACGATATATTGGCAATTAACTGGTAGTATAACTGCTGCTGATTTCACAGGAGCAGCATTAACAGGATCATCTAATGTATCAGCTTCTGGATACTTCCAATTCCTTCATACTCTTAAGCAAGATACTTTAACTGAAGGCACAGAAAATATTACTATCAAGTTATATTCAGATTCAGCAAGAACAACGCAAGTAGGTAATAGTATATCCATTACTGTTGTTGATACTTCTACTACAAATACTGGAGGTGGGGGTGGATCATCTACTGCCCAATCAGGTGAATTCACTGTAACTAAAGCTGGACCTTTCTTTTCATCAGGTGATATACGCTGGAGTGCATTGAGATATAATTTTAAAGAGACTCAAAGTGGAGCAATTAAATGTTCGGAACTTTGGCAGAATACTAATAT
>QCAW01000018.1 GCA_003281795.1 Pelagibacteraceae bacterium AG-345-F21 | reverse complement strand
CTGCTTCTGCTACTTCATCATCATTTGGTTTCGGTGAAATTACACCAGTAGCTACTAAAATTGCACCTATACCAATAACGATAATAAAGTCCATAGAATCACTATATTTTAATAATTACTAAATTCTATAAGATAATCTTATCAATATGTACGATTTGGGATGTTGTGGATATTTAATTTTTTAAAGCTAATAAATGATGTCTAATACTTTCGGATAAAGCAGTCAAATCATACCCTCCCTCTAAGAAAGAGATAACTCTGCCTTTAGAATGAATATTTGCTAAATCTACTATTTTTTTTGTAACATCATAAAAATCCTTCGACTCTAAATTGAGACTGGCTAGAGGGTCTCGTGTATGAGCGTCAAACCCAGCTGATATTAAAATTATCTCAGGTTTAAATTTATCTATTGGTTTTAAAATTTTTTGATCAAATATGCTTAAGAACTCTTTGCCTCTCATACCAGATTTTAAAGGTGCATTAAATATATTGCCTACCCCTTTTTCGTCACTAGAACCTGTTCCAGGAAACAAAGGAAATTCATGAGAAGAAGCGTAAGCAACAGTTTTATCATTGTAAAAAACCTCTTGAGTTCCATTTCCGTGATGAACATCAAAATCTATTATAGCAATTTTTTTAATATTGTATTTTTTTTGAAGGTATTTTGCAGTGACAGCTACATTATTTACGAAGCAAAATCCCATAGCCTTTGTTGTTTCTGCATGATGACCAGGTGGTCTGATCGCGCAAAAAATTCTTTCATTTGTTAGCATTAAATCATCGGCAGCAGCAATTCCAGCTCCACACGATCTAAGAATAGCATTTTTGCTATTTGAACAAAGCATAGTATCGGCATATGGTTCTTTTTCGACACCTACAAGTCCTGTTTTCGGTATATTAAAAAATATCTTTTCAATGTATTTTTTTGGATGAACTAATGATATTACTTCTTCTTTTGCCAAAGGAGCAACTTTAAAATTAATTTCAAAATCTTTAATCTTTTTAATAGAAGATAAAATATTTTCTAATCTTTCTTTTCTTTCTGGGTGATTAATTCCATTATCTTTTAGTAAACAATCTTTGTGTGTATATACAATCATTACAAGAATTTACTTAACGATAAACTTGCTAACTCAGAGGATGAGCCATTTGTTTTTAGTTCATTTAAGACTGTTTGAACTTTTTTAACTTGGTCTTCCATTTTACTAGGGTTATCTAAAAAATAACTCACCTGCTGAAAAATATTTTTAGAATTACATTTAGATTGAAGTAATTCAGGAATAATTTCCTTATCAGCCGCAAAATTTACAATGTTTGCATATTTCGTTTTAACAAGACTTTTTACAATTAAAAAATTAATTAGTCCCATTTTATAAAGTATTATTGATGGTATCTTTGCATTACAAATTTCAAGGGAAACGGTTCCTGATTTAGCAACAGCAAAAATAGATTTTTGTAAGATATGAGATTTAATCTTTTCATCACTAACTATTTCACAATTTTTAGGGACACCTTGCTTTAAAAAGGATTGGACAAAGTGAGAATTTTCTTTTGTTGAGTGAAACACATATGTCATATCTGAATATTTTTTATTCATTAAGTTTATGAAATCTAATAAGATTGGCATTAAAATACTTATCTCAGATTCTCGGCTACCAGCAAAAACTGATATCAATGCTTTATTTTTACCAATGACTTGATTGATATCAATTTTGCTTCGTTCTTTATTTTGTAATAGTGGATGACCCACAAATTCACAGCTTACACTGTGTTTTTCAAAATATTTTTTTTCAAAACTAAATAATAACAATATATGATCAATAAATTTTTTGATTTTCTTAACTCTTTCTTCTCTCCACACCCAAACCTGCGGCGCTACATAATGAATAGTTTTAATCTTTAAATTTTTCTTTTTTACTTTTTCGGCTACTCTTAGAGTGAAATCTGGACTGTCGACTGTAAATAATATGTCTGGATCATAGTCTACAATTGCTTTAACAGTTTCATTTATTTTTTTATTGATTTTAAATATATTCAAAATAACATTTGTGAAACCTAAATATGTAATTTCTTTTAAATTATAAATAGATTTTATACCTAATGAATTAAGATTTTCTCCTCCAACAGACAAATAATCTATATTTGGATTTATTTTTTTTAAATCGCTTATTACTTTTGACGCTAATTTATCTCCTGAAGGTTCTCCAGTTAATATAAAAATTTTTTTCATCCCCAAATACTTTTTAATATTTCCTCTCTTTGACATCCCTTTTTATACATTAAATATCTTATAAAATTTTTTTCATAATAATCTTGGTGATAGGTTTCTGCTACGTAAAATTCTTCAAATTGTTTAACAAAGGTAACAACTTTTTTATTAAATTTTTTTTCAATTTTTTTTATTGATTTTTCTATAATTTTTTTTTGTTTATTATTTTTAAAAAAAATTACAGATTTATAACTTTCCCCTTTATCACAAAATTGTCCATCTTTATCAAATGGATCTATGTTAACCCAATATAAATCTAAAAGTTTTGAAAAATTAGTTTTCAACGGATCATAAGTTATTTCTAAAGTTTCATAGTGTCCTGTAGTATTTTTTATTACTTCATTATATTTTGGATTTTTGGTATATCCTCCTGAATATCCAGATACAGTTTTAATAACTCCTTCAATAGAATCAAAAGACTCCTCCATGCACCAAAAACATCCTCCTGCAAAATAAACTTTAGTTTCGGTTTCAGCATATACATTTGGAGTTAGTGCTAAGAAATATATGACTAAAAATAATCTTTTCATTTAAACATTCTCCAAATTTCTCCATTATCGGACAGCATATAAATTTCGCCTGTTTGTTTTTGAATTTTTATATCTCTTATTCTGCCTATATTTTTTTTAAAAATTATTTCTTCATTAATTAGTTTGTTCTCTTGGAATTTTATTTTTCTTAGTGATTGGTCTTTCAGAGATGTAATTAATGCATCTCCATTCCATTTTTCAAATTCCTTACCTTTATAAATAGTCATTGCGCTCACAGCTATGGAAGGAACCCAATATTTTATTGCTTTGGTAAATCCTGGTTTCCATTTTGGTCCAATTTTTGTTCCAGAATAATTAGTTCCACCCCAACCTAGTATTTTCCATCCATAGTTCTCTCCAAAATTTGCTGTACCAAACCAATCTCCTCCTTTGGCGCCGTGATTTGTTAAATATATTTTCTCATCAAATGGAGAAAGTGCTATTCCTTGAGGATTTCTAACACCTATTTGAAAAATTTCAGGCAACCAATTTTTTTTACCTTTAAATTTAGGATTATCATTAGGTATTGATCCATCAAGGTTTATTCTAATTATACTTCCAGGGTGCATTGAGGGATCTTGAGCGATCATTCCTTTTCCTCTTTCACCTGCAGTAATATACAAATGATTGTCTTTAATAACCAATCTGGATCCAAAATGATAACCTGAGTCTATAGGTGGTTCAGCTCTAAATATATTGCTAAAAGTTATATTTTCTTTATCGAACACTCCTTTTGCTACTGATGTGCTGGTTTCCCAATTTCCTCTATTTTCTGAATAAGAAACATATACATTTTGGTTGTTGTATAGAACATCTAACAATCCACCTTGGCCAATATTAATAAGAGAAAGATTATGCTTTATTTTTTTAATATTTTTACTTTTTAAATCTAAAGTAAATAAATTTCCATTTTTTTCTGTGAATATAATATTTTCTTTGTCAATGAAAGTTAAACTCCAAGGTTTATTTAAACCATCAAGTATTTTTTCAAGTTTTATTTCATAAGCGTATGTATTGGTATCAACAATTAGTAATACAAGAAAAAAAATTTTTTTCATTTTACTAAGATAAACATTTTATTTTTATTAGCAAAATTTATGCACTTTTTTTTTTGTAAAAAAACGTTTTGCTTGCTTTTTAAAACTATCCCTTTCAAGCCAGCAAATTTACAATTAACTAAAGTTTTTAAACCAACTGTTGGCAAGTCTATTCTTAAATCTTGTTTTTTTTTTGGAAATTTGACCAATACGCCTTCTTTATTATAAAATTTTTTAATTTTGCATTTATTAAGCATTGTTTGAGTGCCTTTACTTCCCTCAATAGCTATGATTTTTTTATCTCTAACTACTGTACCTTGGCTAAAACTATATTTATTTAATCTATTCAATGTATTAATAGCTTTATTAATATTTATCTTATCATCTTTATTGGGTTTTATTTTTGTATAAATGCCTTTGCTTAAGGTTAGTTCAGGGTTAAAATATAACGAACTTATCGTAGTTATTTTTTCTCTTTTAAATATATTAATAATTTCTTTTAAAATAGCTGCATCCCCTAACTTTGAGCTTTTGATAATTCTTGGCATATAATAAACTCCTTTAAAATCTAGTCTAAGCTTTGAAAATTTAGGTTTTTTTACTTTTCCAGCAAATAGAACTTTTTTACACTTATTTTCTTTTAAGACTCTTATAATTTTTCCAAATTGGCCTAGAGAAACTGAATGAGAATTTTTATCGTTCTTAAAGTTTTTATTTTTAGTTAAATCGATGATTAAGTATTTTTTTTTGTTTTTTATTTTTTTTAAGATTTGTTTTGGAAGTTCTGTTTCCCCAAATATAAGCCCAATCATAATTATCTTAGTTCTTTGGCGAACAAATAGGTCTTTTTTTGTCTTTTTCTATAAAAGTAATTACTTCATTTACCAGTTCATTGCCTTTATGTTCTCCATTAATTTTACCTAAATTTTCATGTAGATTTTTTGAAGAAAATATTTCCTTGTATGCTTTGCTAAGACCCATAATCTTTTGGTTTTCATATTTTTTTCTTCTTAATCCTATTAAATTTAACCCCTCTAAATAATTTCTATTACCAATAGATAAACCGAACGGTATGACGTCTTTTAATACACCTGTCATACCACCAATCATTGCTAATCTTCCTATTCTTGTAAATTGTTGAACAGCAGAGTTTCCCCCGATAACTACTGAGTCCTCTATTGTAACGTGTCCTCCTAGTGGAACATTATTGGCTATAATAACATTGTTTCCAATTTTACAATCATGAGCTACGTGTGAAGAAATCATTAACAAACAATTATTTCCTATAATTGTTTTAGAGCCACCACCTTCGGTTCCAGGATTAATTGTTACATATTCACGAATTAAATTATTTTCTCCTATTTCAAGACTATTCTTCTCATTCTTAAACTTTAAATCTTGTGGCTGAGTTCCAATACTAGCAAATGGGAAAACTTTAGTGCCTTTGCCAATGTTTGTATTACCTTCAATATGTACATTTGATACTAGTTCGACGTTTTTATTAAGAACGACATTGGGACCAACATAACAAAAGGGACCAATCTTAACATTTTCTGAAATTTTGGCTTTGGAGTCAATTACGCTAGATTTATGTATCATTTATTTTTATCAACTATAGTTGCTGACCACTCAGCGTCTGCCATTCTTATATCATTAACTTTTGCTGTTCCTTTATATTTCCAAACTCTTCCATGGGATCTAACAGCTTCAATTTCTAAATGTAACTCACAATCAGGAATAACTGGATTTCTAAATCTCGCTTTATCGACGCTCATTAAATAAACTAATTTGTTCGCATATTCTTTAGGGTCGATGCCATGCGCTGTTAAGGCTGCAGCAGACTGACCAAATGCTTCAACTATTAAAACTCCAGGCATTACAGGCTGTCCTGGAAAATGTCCTTGAACGTAAAAACCATTTTTTTTTACGTACATAATTGCAGTTGCTGATTTTAGAGGGACTATTTTAGTCAATTTATCGATTAACAACATTGGTTCTCTGTGTGGGAGTAAACTTTTAATTTTTTCTTTATCTATTTCTGTTTCGTTCATTGTTTTTTCCAATTCTTAATAAATTCTTTAAATGGAACTGCTGGATAACCCATAACAATTTGATTGTCTGAAATATCTTTTATAACTCCACTTCCACCTCCTATTTTTACATTATTTCCTATAGTTAAATGCCCTGAAATTCCTGCTTGACCACCGATAGAAACATTATTGCCTATACTGCTACTCCCTGCAAAACCAACTTGACCTGCTATCATACAATTAGATCCTATTTTTACATTATGAGCAATGTGAACCTGATTATCTAAATAAGTATTTTTCCCTATTTCTGTATCATCAACAGATCCGCGATCAATTGTACAACCAGATGCTATTTCAACATTATCTCTTATTATTACTCTACCAATATGGGGAATTTTAAAATTTTTTTCTTTTGAGGGAATAAAACCAAATCCCTTTAACCCAATTTTACAACCATCTTGAATCACAACATTATCTCCTAAAATAGTATTTTTTAAAATCGTATTAGAACCAATTACACAATTTTTTCCAATTACAACATTATGCTCAACTATTGAATTAGCTCCAATTTTTGTATTTTTACCAATTTTAACACCTTTACCAATTAAAACATTGTTACTAAATTTTACACCTTTTTTCATTTTATTGGATACTGATTTTAAAGACATATCAGGATAATCAATATCTGCGTCTGGGTAAATTTTTTTTAAAACTTTAGCCAATTCAAATAAAACATTTTTAACAATTATTTTATTTGTTTTTTTTGGTAAAAATTTTTCAAGTTTTTTTGTAGTAATACAATAGTTAGCTTTTGTGGAAAAAGCTTGAGATTTATATTTTGAAGAGTCGAAAAATGTTAAATCATTTTTGCCAGAATTAGCTAAAGATTTTATATCGTTTATCTGATCCTTGTTCTTTTTGTCTATATTTAAAAAGAGAGAATTAATTAGGTATGATTTTTTTTTTTTAAAAAAGGTAACTTCTTTCATCAAAAAATTAATTTAATTTAATTGATTTTAATTTTTTATTTAATATTTTCATGATATCTTTGGTAATGTCTAAGCTTTCATCAGCTAGTAATAAACTTTTTTTATCAACCACCATTCTTATTTTTTTTTCATTCATGTAGTCTGTGATTATTGGGTTTAAATTTTTTAATAATTCGTTCTTAGCTTTTGATCTCATCTTAGCAACATTGTCAAATAACGCTTTTCTGTCATTTTGAAGTTTGTTCACTTTTCCTCTAAGATCTGTAACTTTCTTTTTGTATTCATCTGCTGATATTACTTTTTTTTGTTTAATAATTTCTTTTTCCTTATCGCGTAAGGACACTTCGTCTTTTTTGAGTTTCGCTAATCCATCATTTAATTTTTTTTTTAATTGATCCTGAGCTTTTTTACCAGCATCGCTTTGATTTAATATAAATTTAAAATCCAAAAAATGTGGAATATCAGATAATGAATAACTTTGGTTAAATAAAGAAATTACTAAAGTAAAAGCAATAATTTTTAAAATTTTCATTAAAAAGTTGTTCCTAAATTAAAGTTAAAACTTTCTGTTATATCAGTAGAGGCTTTTGATATGTTTCTTGCAAAAATAAAAGAAACTGGTCCGACTGGAGAAATCCAACTAACAGCAGCTCCTGCGGAAGACCTAAGTTTGCTGCTATCATCAATACTTGCATCATAATCGACTCCCCAAACATTTCCCATATCTAAGAAAAGTTGAGCCTCAGTATTAGTAGACTCTGGAAAAAAATTTGGAAGATTAGCCTCAAAGTTTACCGCTGCTGCATAGTTTCCTCCTATATGATCATCTCCATCAACTGGTCCTACTTTGCCTCTTTCAAATCCCCTGAGCCTTTTTCCTGGTATAAATTTTCTTTTACTTATCCTAACATCATCTGAGCCTATTCCATTTACAGCCGATAAATAAAGTTTTCCAGCTCCTACAACATTTTCAGTGATAGTTTCATAAGTGCTAGCAGAAAAAGTATTTCCTATAAAAGATTTATCTGCATAAATTGGTAAAATTTGTTGAAAACTTACGATTGATCCATCAGTTGGCATAAATGCTCTGTTTCTTTGATCATATGTAAATCCATATACGCCTGCTACTTCGGTAAAATTTCCACTTTGTTTTTTCAACGAAGAGGAAGCATTATTTTCTGTTTTAAGATCATCTAGAGACGCAGATAATCCTAAGGTAACAAATATATCTTTATATTGTTCAAAAGAAGTATCTACAGCTGCTGAAAAAAGTGTATTTTCATATCCTTGATCTGGTTTGTCATTTGATGTGCTGCTAAGTGAATAGTTTAAAGCATTTCCTAAAAAATCATAATTTGGATCAGAGTAGTTGACAGTACCTTTTAATGAATCTGCATCAACACTTACATCAAAACTAACTCTTTTTCCTTCACCTAGCCAGTTGTTTTCCTTGACTATGAAAGCAAATGAACCTCCATTAGTTCCTATACCTGCGCCTGCACTTATTTCACCAGTTGGTTTTTCTTCAACAATAATGTTAATATTTCTCAGATTATTAGAAGTTCCTGGAGAAACTTCGTAGTTAACAGTTTTAAATATATTTCTAGATTTAATTTGAGCAATTGACTTTTCTAAATTCAAATTAGTATAAGGATCACCTTCATCTAACAATAGTTCACTTCTTACAACTGCTTCATTAGTAACATTATTACCGAGTATGTTGATTCTTTCTACAAGAATTTTATCTCCTTCACTAATATTGAATTTTATAGAAATATTCTTGCCTTCTATAACTTCTTCAACATTGTGTTCAACAAATTGCAAATTATTATTTTCAATTAATTCGTCGATATCTTCAAGCAATTTTTTAATTATAAATGGGGAATAATACTTTCCTATATTGCTTTTAAATTTATCATTTAGTGGATAAAATAATTTTGCATCAAAAACTGGATCTGTATTAATAAAAATCTTATTTATTACATATCTATTTCCAGCATCAATCGAATAAGTTAATTCTACTTCACCTGATTTACTTAATTCTGCTGATTGTGAAGTAACTTTTACATCATAATATCCTATAGATTTAAAATAATTATTTAATAGTCTTATATCTAATTTAACAATTTCGTCATTAAATCTAGTATTTTTGGAAATGAACTTCCAAAACTTATCTTCTTCACTTGCAATAACATCTCTCAATCTTCTTTCTCTGATTTTTTTGTCACCTATAAATGAAATTTTAGAAATTTTTGAAACATTGCCTCTATCTACTTCAATTATTACGTCAACTGTATTACCACTTAATAATTTCGTTCTAGTTTCTACTTTAGCAAAGTTATATCCTATAGAGGCGTAAAGTTTTTTTATAATTTCCAAATCTTCTGAAAGATTACTTTTGATAAATGACCTTTTTTTCTTTGATTTAATAAGTTTTTTAATTTGTTCTCTATACTTGTTGCTTGCTTCACCAATTATGATTAATTCATTTATAACAGGATATTCAACAACATTAATTTTTAAAATACCATTAGATATGTTTACTTTTATATCTTCAAAAAAATTCGTAGAATATAGATTGGTTAATATTTCGTTAAGATCTTTCTCTTTGTAGTCTTTGTTTAAAACAATTTCTCCATATATTTTAACTGTCTCGGCGCTTACTCTTTTATTGCCAGAAATCTCAATTTTTTTTATTGTTTCCGCTAAAATCGTTGTGCTATACGAAAAAAGAAGAAATAGTATAAATAAAAATTTACGCATTAGTTTTTCTCAATATTTTGTTTTTCATAATGTTTCTAGACCATCGGTCTATTTCATAAATTTGATTAATATTTTTAGGTAGTTTTACAGCATATTTTTTGTAATTTCTATCATTCAGTATCTGTAATAAATACCTATAAAAGGAGTTAAAAGGTATTTTTTTATTAAGAAATTGTTCAACTAATATTTCATTAACTGCATTTATAATTATTGGAGTGGAGCTATACTCATTTAATCTACTTTTAAGCTTAAACAAAGGAAATTTCTGTTTATTTACATTTAAAAAGTTTAAATTTTTTAAATAAAAAGTATCTTTTTCATTCGATTTAGGTTTTATAAAATCAGATATTTCTAGCTTGTCTTCAAAAATTGCATTTACTAAAGGAATTGTCATTGTTGTTTCATGATATATGAATTTAAATAATCCATTTTTTAATTCGATAATCGCATGAACTAAAGACTCAGGATGAATTACAATATCTATTTTTTTTAAGTCAATTGAAAAAATTTTTTGTGCTTCAATTAATTCTAATAATTTGTTCATTAAGTTAGATGAGTCAATTGATATTTTTTTTCCCATCTTCCATTTTGGATGTTTTATGGCATCTTTTGGTTTTACTTTATTTAACTTAGATAATTTGTAATTTAGAAAAGGTCCGCCAGATGCTGTTAGATAAATTTTTTTTATCGATTCAATTTTATGATTTTCTAAAAGTTTCATTATTGAGAAGTGTTCCGAATCAATTGGCACTATTTTTGTATTAAATTTTAACGATACTTTTTTTATCAAATTCCATCCACATATTATAGACTCTTTATTAGCTAATAGAATTTTTTTGCTTTTTTCAATTAATCTTAATGTTGGATCTAATCCAGCTATTCCTGGAATAGCGGCTATACCTATATCAGATTTCTTAAGTTTATAATTATTAAAATTAAAAGAATGGAATATTTTTATTTTTTTTTTTTTATATTTTTTTTTAACAATTTCACATACTTTTAAATCATTAATTATAAATACTTTGGGATTAAATTCGTCAATTTGTTTGCATATTAATTTTAAGTTTTTATTAGCTACTAATAAATTTACTTGAAATAATTTTTTTTTTTTGTTTACAATCTTTAAAGCATTAAGACCTATTGAACCTGTTGAACCTAAAATAGAAATATATTTTTTCATTTTTTAGTAAATCAAAATAATAGAACCGAAACCAACTGGTACGCCCAATAAAATTCCATCAATTCTATCAAGTACTCCGCCATGGCCTGGTAAAAAGTTACCTGTATCTTTTAAATTAGATTTTCTTTTTAAGAATGAAAAAAATAAATCTCCAATTTGGCTACCGACTGATGTCGCTAAACCTATAATTAAAACATAGTAGTTGATATTTTCTGTAAGATAATAAAACAAAAATAAAATAAATGCTGCTGAGAAAACTAAAGATCCAATAGCGCCAGTTATTGTCTTATTGGGACTAATTTTTATTAATTTAGGTCCTTTTAAAAACTTACCAATTATAAAACCTCCAATGTCAGAAGCGACACAAGAAAGTAAAATTGTAAATAATAGAATTTTTAAATGTAAATAAGAAGAAAAAACTATAAAGGCAGATGAAAAAATAAAAATATAAGTTATAAATAAAATATTATTAAATAACTGAATAACTTTATTTTTCTTAAAAATTATAAGATTCATATTAAAAAATTCAATTAATGAAATAATACCAGCAATTATCAAAAAATATCCTAAAAAATAAGTACTAATTGTCATCAAAAATAAAATTAGTATTAATATTAAAGAAGTTAATATTCTTTGTTTTAAATTATTTTTCATATTAAATAGCACCAAAATTTCTTTTAGTCTTTTTAAAATTATCTACAATTTTTTTTAAGTCTCTACCATTAAAGTCAGGCCATAGTTTATCAATAAAATAAATCTCAGTATATGCTAACTGCCATAACATAAAATTACTTAACCTTTTGTGCCCACCAGTTCTTATTAGGATATCTGGATCTGGTGAATTACTAGTAAATAAATTTTGTTTAATTGTTTTTTCACTTAAATTTCTTTTAGCCTTTTTAGCCGCTTCAATTATTTCATTCTTGGAGCCATAATTGATTGCCAAATTGACTATAATGTTGCTATTTTTTTTTGTAAGTTCACAAACTTTTTTAAGAGAATGCTTTATTTTTTTTGGTAATTTTGTAGTTTTGCCAATAATATTAATTCTTATTCCGTTTAAAATTACTTTTTTTATTTCTTGATTAAAATAATCAATAATTAATTTAAATAAAAAATTTATTTCTGATTTTGGTCTTTTCCAATTTTCAGTAGAAAATACATAAAAAGTTACAATTGGTATTTTAAATTTTACTGATTTTTTTACGATTTTTTTCACTACTTCTACACCTTTAAAGTGACCGTAATTTCTTCCTTTATTTCTTTTTTTCCCCCACCTGCCATTACCATCCATAATAAAGGCAACATGGTTGACTTTGTTCATATTTGTAAAATCTCTTTTTCTTTTTGGCTTAATATTTTTTCAATATTATTAATATTATCATCTGTTAATTTTTGTATATTTTTTTCAAAATTTGTACTTTGGTCTTCTGTAATCTCCTTTAATTTAAGTTTTTTTTTAAGATCTTCATTTGCTTCTCTTCGAATATTTCTGATTGAAACTTTTCCTTTCTCCCCCATACCTTTTAAGATTTTGATAAACTCTTTTCTTCTTTCTTCCGTAAGTTCGGGAATTCTTAACCTAATTATTTGACCGTCTATTTGAGGGTTTATTCCTAAATCTGACTTTTGAATTGCAGAGTCTAATAAAGTTACATTTGCTTTGTCCCATACCTGAACTGATATTAATCTTGCTTCAGGAACACTCACAGTTGCAAGTTGTTCTATTGGCATTAATTGGCCATATACATCTACTTTGATTGTATCAAGCATAGCAGGGTTTGCTCGACCTGTTCTCAGAGTTGAAATATCTTTTTTAAAAGATATGATACTCTTTTCCATTTTTGAAGAATAATTCTTTTCATTAAACTCTGAGCTCATTTATTAAACTCCTTCGCCAACTTTGTATCTTTCAAAATTTAATACTTTAATTTCCTGGTCAATTTTACACTCTTTTAAAACATCTGAAACTTTTTTTTTTGGATCCATTATCCAAACTTGGTGTAAAAGACTGTTGTCATTAATAAACTTTTCAATTTTACCTTTTGAAATCTTTTCTGCAATTTCAGGACTTTTACCTGAATTTGTTATCTCTGCTTTAATAATTTCCAGTTCTTTTTCAATGATTTCTTTTTTTATTCCTTCCTTATCAATAGCTAGTGGACTTGACGCAGCAATGTGCATTGATATCTTGTTTCCAATATCGTCATTTTTACCTTTGGTTATTCCATCTAATTTTACTAAGGAAATAATTTTACCAATATTTTTTTCTACCGCAGAATGAACATAAAAAAAATTTGTCCCTCCTTTTTTATCAAAAAAAATAGATCTTCTTAATATTATTTTTTCACCAATTTTTGCAATTAGACTTACTAGACTATCCTTAACTAAAGTATTGTCATTCATTTTGGAGTTATTTATTTTATCTAAATCTCCTTTGCATAAAAAACTAATATCCAATAACTGTTTGCAAAAACTTATAAAATCTTTATTTTTTGCAACAAAATCAGTTTCACTGTTAATTTCTATCATGGAAATTTCGCCATTATCCTCTTTTGCTAAAACTAGTCCATCAGATGCTGTACGGCTCATTTTCTTTGATGCCTTCGCTATACCTTTTTTTCTTAAATATTCAATTGATTTTTCTAAATCACCTTCAGAATCAACTAGTGCAAGTTTACAATCTTTAAACCCCACTCCTGTCATCTCTCTTAATTTTTTTATATTATTTAATAAATCTTTATCTGACATTTAATTAGTTGATAGAGCTATTTTTTTTTATTTGGTGTTTTTTTTTCTTGTATTTTTGTGTCTTTAGGCTCAGCGTCTTTAATAAATTTTTCCGCGTCTTTAATTGTATTTTTTAATAAGTCGCAATAAAGATTAATTGATCGTCTTGCATCATCGTTACCTGGAATTGGAAAATCAATCCCTGTTGGGTCAGAATTGGTATCTAAAACAGCTATTATAGGAATTTTTAATTTTTTAGCTTCTGCTACTGCAAGAGATTCTATATTGGTATCAATAATAAAAATAAGATCAGGGGTTTTTTTCATTTCAACTATTCCACCTAAAGATCTTTCTAATTTTTCTTTTTCTTTACCAAATTTTAATATCTCTTTTTTTGTAAATCCTGTGTTTTCTTTTGATAATTGTTCGCTTAGTTTTTTTAATCTTTTAATTGAATTTTGTATTGTGTTCCAATTTGTAAGCATACCTCCTAGCCATCTATAATTGACATAAAATTGTCCTGTTTCTTTAGATAAGTCGCTAACTTGTTCAGATGCTTGTTTTTTTGTGGAGACTATAAGTAGTTTTCCTCCACTTGAAATAGTTTTGTGTACTTGAACTAGTGCATTTTTTAAAAAATCAACTGTCTGAGTTAAATCAATTATATGTATCGAATTCTTTTCTCCAAAAATATACTGCTTCATTTTTGGATTCCATCTTAAGGTTTTATGACCCAGATGCACGCCTGCTTCTAAAAGCTGTTTTATATCTATCTTTGGTACGTTCATATTTTTTTCCGGTTAATCCACCACAGTTGCTCCAAATTAATGGACCGGGAGGGCAATGCCCTTAAAACTGTGTGCGAAATTAGTTACTGATATATACAACGGATCTAAAAAATCAACCTTCTATACAGTTATTTTTTTAATATATTCCTTATTTTTAATAGTTTTTAGTTGGTTGAAGTCAAATTTTCTGGAGTTCTTCAGATTGTAATGAATTTTCTTATTTTTTTCATTAAAAATTAGTCTTATTTGAGTTTGACCTTTGTAGCTTAAAATTCTTTTGATTTCTTCGATATTGTGATGCTCTTTTAGTTCAATAGTCACTTGAGTATAGGGTTTGTTTATCATGTCTTCAAGACTAAATATTTTCTTTACGTTAATTCGTCTTTGAGATGAGTCATTAGGTAGTTTATCTTTATGAAGTGTTAATATAAAAGATTCTGCCTCATGAATTTTATCTCTATTATTAATTAAAATTTCAGCGAATAAAAATAGTTCAAATTCTCCAAAATTATCACTAAATTTTACAATTGCAAATGGTGTTCCTTTTGCACTTTTTTTTTCTTGAATTGACATTATAGTGCCAGCGACAAGTGCTTCTGAATTGGGGCTATTTAAAAAATCTTTATATGAAACAATTTTTAATTGACTAAAAACTTCTTCATAATCATTTAATGGATGGTCAGAAATATAAAAGCCTAACGACTTAAATTCTTCGTTTAATAATTCTTTTTTAGACCATTTTTTCGAAATTGCGTAATCAAAGTCATTTTTAACAGAATTAGTATCAAATAAACTCGTTTGATTATTTTGTTTATCTTCGTTGATGTTTTTTATCTGTTGAATAATCTTTGGTATAGAGTTAAAAATTTTACTTCTATCAATACCAAATTCATCAAATACCCCGGCTTTTACTAATCCTTCCAGTTGCAATTTATTTACATCTTTTGCGTCTACTCTGTTAATAAAATCATTTAAAGAATCAAATTTACCGTTTTTTTCTCTTTCTAAGACAATGTTTGATATAGCCTCAAAACCAACATTTTTAATTGCCCCTAGTCCATAATAAATTTTATTTTTCTCAGCTTTAAATTCTGCAAAACAATTATTAATATTAGGACTTATTATTTGAATTTTTAATCTTTTTAATTCTTCTACAAATTCTCTTAATTTAGAGGTATTGGTTAATTCAGTTGACATAGTAGCGGCTATAAAATCTTCTTTGTGATATGTCTTTAAAAAAGCTGTCTGATATGCAATTAAGGCGTAAGCTGCTGCATGACTTTTGTTAAAACCATATTGAGCAAAAGGTTCTATTTTGGTAAAAACATAGATAGCTACATCTTTTTTAATTCCATTTTTCACTGCTCCGTCTACAAATCTTTCTTTCTGTTTATCCAGTTCAGCTTTTTTTTTCTTACCCATTGCTCTTCTCAATATGTCTGCCTCACCTGCTGTAAAGCCTGCAAGTTTCTGAGCTATTTGCATTACTTGTTCTTGGTATATAATTATTCCGTAAGTTGGTTTAAGTATTTTTTCCAAAATTGGATGAATATAATCAGGGGTCTTAACACCGTTTTTACAATCATTATAAATTGGTATATTGCTCATAGGCCCAGGACGATATAAGGCAACTAATGCAATGATATCATCAAATTTATTAGGCTTCATTTGTTTTATAGCTTCACGCATACCAGTACTTTCTAATTGAAATAAGCCAGTGGTCTCGCCTGTAGATAAAAGATTAAAAACCTTTTTATCTTCAAGGTTTATTTTATCTATATTTAAATCTATTTTTTTTAATTTAAGTCTTTTTAAAGTTTTATCTATAACTGTTAGAGTTTTAAGACCTAGTAAATCAAATTTAACTAATCCTGCATTTTCTGATGAGTACATGTCATATTGGGTAGATGGTAAAATAAGATTGGAGCTATGATCTACATAAAGTGGAAATTGTTCAGCTAATTTATTGCCAGCTATTACTACACCAGCTGCATGTGTGGCCATGTTTCTATTTAAACCTTCTAATTTTAATGAAAGATCTATAAGTTTTTTCACTTTACTGTTATTTTTTATTTCTTCTTTGAATCTTGGTTCTCGGTCTATTGATTCTTGTAGTGTTAAGGGTCTAGACGGATCAAAAGGTATCATTTTACAAATTTTGTCTACATGTCCATAAGGTAATCCTAAAACTCTTCCAACATCTCTTAGAGCCATTCTCGCTTTTAGTTTACCAAAAGTGATGATATGAGCTACACCATCTTGATATTTTGATTTTAAATATTCAAAAACTTTATCTCTTTGTTCCTCACAAAAATCTATATCAAAATCAGGCATTGATATTCGATCAGGATTTAAAAATCTTTCAAATATAAGATTAAATTCTATAGGATCTAAATCCGTTATGTCCAAACAATAAGCTACTAAAGAACCCGCCCCTGACCCTCTGCCAGGACCAACAGGAATTAAATTTTTTTTGGACCATTTGATATAGTCTGAAACTATCAAAAAATAACTTGAATAATCCATTGAATTAATAATTTCCAATTCATGGTTTAATCTGTCTTTATAAATCTTTTTTAATTCTGATTGATTTTTTTCTTTATTTTTTTTAAAAATATAATTTTTAAATCTGAGATCTAAGCCTTTACTAGCTTGAGAAGTAAGTTCATTTACCGGAGAAACGTTTTTGTTATTCGATATAGATGGTAAAATTGGCTTAGATTTTTTCGGTTTAAATTTAAACCTTAATGGAAAATTATAATTATTTATAAGTGCCTCAGGAATATCTGAATAAATCTTTTTAATTTCTTCATCTTTTTTTAGGTAATGATGCTTGCTCATTCGGAGTCTATTTGGATCGTCTATAATTTTTTTTTGGCCTATACACAATAAAGCGTCATGAGCTTCTACCATATCAGGCTCTAAATAAAAAACTTCTTGAGATGCGATAAGGGGCAAATTATAAGTAGAAGAAATCCCAAACAAGAAGTTTTCAAAATTTTTTTCATATGGTTCTTCATGTCTTTGAATTTCTATATAAATACGATCTTTAAAAACTTCTTTTAATTTCTTTATTATATCTCTTATATTTTTTATTTTATTAACATTAAAAAGTTTTCCAAAAAAATCATTATAATTACCGGTCAAGATAATAAGATCTTCACTATTTGCTATTAAATCATTTATAGTACAACTTGGTTCGTTCAAATTTATATTTTTAAGATAACTTAAAGATGATAATTTTGTTAAATTTTTATATCCCTTTTCAGATGTTGCGTATAAAGAAATTTTTCCAACAATCTTTTCATTAGATAAATTAATTTGGGTGCCGATTATTGGTTGTGTTCCTACTTTGCTAATTTTTTCAGCAAATTCTAAAGCTCCACAGAGGTTATAAGAGTCTGCTAATCCAATTGCTCTAACTTTATTAAGTTTGCAGTAGTTAGCAAGTTCGTCTATTTTTATCGCACCTTCACAAATTGAATATTGAGTATGTATTTTTAGATTATTGAATTCTTTGTTAGTAACGTGCATTCACACGTTTTATATCACCTTTTGAAATACTCAACTTATAATCAGCCATGTTAGCAAGTTCTCTATTGTGAGTTGCAAATATAACCGCTTTGTTCATTTTTTTTAATTTAAGAAAATAGGAAAATATATCTAGTGATGTTTTGTAATCTAAATTTCCTGTTGGTTCGTCAGCAAGAATTAATTCAGACTCAGTAATTAAAGCTCTAGCTATAGCCACACGTTGTTGCTCTCCACCTGATAATTCATTTGGAAAATGATTTATTCTATTATGAATTTTTACTTCTCTAAATATTTTAGTAGCTTTTATAATAGAAGAAGCTTTGTTTTCTCCTCTAATAATTAAAGGCATGATTACATTTTCTATTGCTGTAAAATCAGTGAGCAAGTTGTTATCTTGAAAAATTATTGAAATTTTTTTTCTTCTAATTTCATCTTTTTGCTCATCATCTAAATATTTTGTGTCTTTATTATTAAATAATATTTTGCCTTTATTAGGGTCATCCAATAGTGCAAGTAAGTGTAAAAAAGAAGACTTGCCTGAACCTGAAGGACCAATTAAGGCCACTAAGTCTCCATGTTTGATTTTTATATTTACTTTACTAAAAACATCTATGTTTCCATTTTTGTGTGCATAAGATTTCTTTAAATCTATTGTTTGTAATAAATGATTAGTCATATTTTAATGCTCTAAACGTTTTCATTTTGGATATTGCCATAACTGGCAGATATGAGGCTAGTGCAGAAATTATTAAAGAAAAAATAAAAATAAGAACAATTGAATTTAAGCTTGTTTCGCTTGGTAATCGCTCTAAAAAATAAACATCAGCGGGGAAAATATCCAAGTTAAATGTTGAAGACAAGAAATTTCTAATTTTCTCTATGTTTTTGGCAAATATAAAACCAAAAAAAATCCCAGTAGAAGTTGCAAGAAAACCGATTGTAAAACCTGTTAAAAAAAAAGATTTTTTTATTGATTTGTTACTTAAACCAAGAGTTTTTAAAATAGCAATTTCTTTAGTTTTATTTTTTATTAGGATAGTTAAACCTGAAATAATATTAAAAGCAGCTACTATAACAATCAGAGTTAATATAATAAACATTACATTTCTTTCTACTTTTAAAGCACTAAAGAAAGTTTTATTTAAATCTGACCAAGTATAAACAAAATAATTTTTATTAATATTTTGAATTTTATTCTTATATAAATTTGCTTTCATGGGATCGTCGATATAAATTTCTAAATTTTTATCTTCATCGTTTTTTTCAAAAATAGCGAGTGTATCGGCAAGATTTAAAAAAACTAAATTTTGATCAAATTCATAAAAGCCAGTGTTAAAAATTCCTCCAACGACAAATGTATCTTGTTTTGGAAGTCCACCAAGAGGGGTAGATACAAAAGCAGATGACATTAAATTAATTTTATCACCTACATCTAATCCAAGATTAAATGAAAGTTCAGTGCCTATAAAAACCTTATTTTTTTTAAGGTTACTAAGACCTCCTTTTATTACATTTTTACTCAAAAAATTTAAACTATCTTTGTTTTTTGTGTCTACTCCTTTAATGATAATTCCTTTTGCATTTTCATTGCCAAATACAATACCTTCGCCAGAATATGTTTTAGAAATTCTAATATCATTAAATATTTTTTTTAACTCTGACATGAATTTTTCGTCTATTTGATAGTTATTTCCTTGGACTACGATGTGCGGATTTAAACCTAATATTTTATTTGTTAAATCAGTTTTAAAACCATTCATCACTGACATAACAATTATTAAAATAGCTACTCCTAAAGTAATTCCTAAAAATGAAAAAATTGAAATAACTTTTAAAAAACCTTCTTTTTTCTTAGGTCTTAAATTTCTTAAAGAAATTAATCTTTCTGCTTTTGTGAACAATTTATTTTTTTTTAAGTTTTGATTTAATTTTTTCCATACTCATCATTTCAATTTCAGAATTGAGTTCTTTAAATTCTAAATTATTAGAACTTGACTTAGAGCCCATTATTATTTGATAAGGAACACCTATTAAATCGTGTTTTTTAAATTTATTTGACATATTCTCATCTACATCGTCTAACAATACGTCAATATTTTGTTCTTTTAATTCATTGTAGACTTTTATAGCTTTTTGCAGATTTTCTTTATTATTTTTACTGATACTTGGAATAATTACCACATCGAAAGGTGCTATTGCTTTTGGCCATTTCATAACGTTATCTTTGTAATTTGCCTCAATTGCTGCCCCTACAATTCTAGAAACTCCGATACCATATGAGCCCATTTTAAGAGCAATTTTTTTTCCATCTTGAGCATCAATCATGCAATTTAATGGTTTTGAATATTTGTCTCCAAAATAAAAAATGTGTCCTACTTCTATTCCTTTTGTTTTTATTTGATTTTCTTTTTTTACTAATTTGTCGAATTTTTTCTCATCAAATTTTTCATCAGTTACAGCATAAATTGATGAAAAATCTTCTCTCATTTTTTCTAAAGATCTTTTTGAAAAATCATATTTATCCAAATCAATGTCAAAAATTCTTTTATCTGCGTAAATTTGACTTTCTCCAGTTTCAGCTAAAATAATAAACTCATGAGACAGGTCTCCTCCAATAGGCCCTGTATCTGCAGCCATTGGTATCGCTTTTAATCCTAGCCTATTGAAAGTTTTTATATATGAATAAAACATTTTATTGTAAGATAATTTTGCTTCTTCGTCAGATAGATCAAAAGAATATGCGTCTTTCATATAAAATTCTCTACATCTCATTATTCCAAATCTAGGTCTCACCTCGTCTCTAAATTTCCATTGAATATGATAAAGTAATTGCGGAAGGGACTTATATGATTTTATGCTAGATCTAAATATATCTGTTATTAATTCTTCATTTGTAGGCCCATAAAGCATTTCGCGTCCTTGTCTGTCTTTAATACGAAGCATTTCTTCGCCATAATCTTGGTATCTACCACTTTCTTTCCAAATTTCAGCTGATTGAATTGTAGGCATGAGTAACTCTTGAGCTCCAATTAAATTTTGCTCCTGTCTAACTATCTGTTCCACTTTTTTCATTATTTTAAATCCAAGTGGTAACCATGAATAAATTCCAGTGGATGATTGTTTTATCATTCCTGCTCTTAACATAAGTTGATGAGACTTAATTTTAGCTTCTGATGGTAAATCTTTTGTAATTGGTATAAAAAGTTTTGATAAATACATTATTGCAAAAAAATCCTTAAATTTAAGAAATCTAACTTAACAGCATAATATATCATAATAAATAGTATTGAAGTAATTATAGTTGTGATTAAAAATTTTTTAGCTATTTTTGGGTTTTTCGGTGCGCCTGGATCATTTCCTTCGATAGAGTCCTTAAAAATTTCTTTATTTGACTCAATTCCAAAAGGTAGAACAGAAAAGAAAATTACCCACCATATTAACACGTATACAATTATTG
>QCAW01000017.1 GCA_003281795.1 Pelagibacteraceae bacterium AG-345-F21 | reverse complement strand
TAAATAACACAATAGATCATTTACAAAGACTAAATATAAATTTTAATTCTGTAGATATTAAACAATTTTTACTTTCAACAAGATTTCTTTTTCAAAGTTTAGACAGAGTCCAATTTTATGATAATGAAGGTAATATTATAGGAGATACTAATATTTTAGACTTGGATCAAAATGTTTTTTAAGAGATCAGATACAATTATTGAAGAATCAATTGATGGGCAGATTAAAGAAAAAGATAATTTAAATAAATTAAAAAAAACTCAAAAAGAAAATTCAATTAAAGATGTAATAAAAAATCAATATCAAAATAAGCCAATAACAATTTCTAAAAATATAAAAAATAATTTTTTTGTTAGTACCTTAGGCAAAGTTTCTCTTAATAATTTAGATAAGGGTTATATTGTAGTTACAGAGCAAGCAAATGATATTCTGAATGCTGTAGAAGAAAGAAAAGCATTTATAATAAGAACAGTTTTAGCTGTTGCTCTTGTGATTTTAATATTTTCACTTTTTCTAAATAAATATATCTTAAAACCCATAGGATTATTAGTTTCGTTCAGTGAAGCTATTAAAAAAAAATCAAATAAGAACATAGATATAAAAAATTTTTTTGTTAGAGAGGATGAAATAGGAAAATTAACAAAATCTATTGACGAAATGACAAAAGAGTTACAAAAAAGAACTCATAGAGCAGAAACTTTTTCTAATGACTTAGCTCATGAAATAAGAAATCCTTTAGCATCTTTAAAAAGTGCTTCTGAACTTCTCGATAAAACAACAAAAAAAGAGGAAAGTGAAAAATTACTCACTATAATCAATCATGATGTTGAGAGAATAGAAAGATTAATTACTGATTATTCTCAAATGTTAAAAGATGAAGCTTCTTTATCTCGAGAAAAAATGAGCAAAATAGATTTATTAGAAATTATTAACAACGTTGCAGAAGATTTTAGGCAAGATTTGATAAATCAAAATAAAAAGATCAGTATAAGTATTAAGAAAAAAACAACTTCAAAAAATGGATATTATATTTTAGGTATTGAAAATAGGTTAGAACAAGTCATAGCAAATTTACTGGATAATTCGATTTCGTTTAGCGATAATGACCAAAAAATTGATATTGAGCTTGAAGAAACTTCAAGGAATTTAGTTTTGCTTATAAAAGATGAAGGGCCTGGTTTCTCGGAAAATTCAACTCAAAAAATATTTAAAAGATTTTATAGCAATAGGCCTAAAAGTTTTGGAAAACACTCCGGTTTAGGCCTCAATATAGCAAAAAATATTGTAGAATTGCACAAAGGAACCATAGCTGCTTCAAACAGAATAAATAATAAAGGGGCTCAAGTTGAAGTATTATTACCTAAATTTACTCACTAATCTTTCTTGATAAGATGCGTTTATATTGTTAAATAACTCTAAAATATGTCTCAAGACTATAAAGTAAAAGATATCAAGCTAGCTGAATTTGGGAGGAAAGAAATTTCTTTAGCTGAAACTGAAATGCCGGGTTTAATGGCATTAAGAAAAGAATATAGTACAAAAAAACCATTAAAAGGTGCGAAAATTTTAGGCTGTTTGCATATGACTATTCAAACCGCAGTTTTAATTGAAACTCTTGTTGTTTTGGGAGCGGAGGTTAGATGGTCATCTTGTAATATTTTTTCAACACAAGATCATGCAGCTGCCGCAATAGCTAAAGCAGGTATACCTGTTTTTGCCTGGAAAGGCGAGACGGAAGATGAATATTGGTGGTGTGTAAAACAAACTATAGAAGGAAAAAAAGATTGGAAACCTAATTTAATTTTAGATGATGGTGGAGACCTAACAGGGTTAATGCACAAGAGCTATCAGAATATGCTAAAAGAAATTAAAGGAGTTTCTGAAGAAACAACAACGGGTGTTTTAGCTTTAAAAAAAATGGAAGCAAATAAAAAGTTATTAATACCAGCAATAAATGTAAATGACTCTGTCACAAAATCAAAATTTGATAACTTATACGGTTGTAGAGAAAGTTTAGTCGATGGAATAAAAAGAGCTACAGATGTAATGATGTCGGGCAAAGTTGCAATAGTTGCGGGTTTTGGAGATGTTGGTAAAGGAAGCGCTGCTTCTTTACGCCAAGCAGGAGCAAGAGTTTTGGTAACTGAAACCGACCCTATTTGTGCTCTTCAGGCCGCAATGGAAGGATATGAAGTTGTTTTAATGGAAGATGCAATTAAAGATGCAGATATTGTTGTGACTGCCACTGGTAACAAAGACATTGTAACCGCAGATCATATGCGCAACATGAAAGATAGAGCTATTTTATGTAACATCGGACATTTTGACAATGAAATTCAGGTTGAGGCTTTAAAAAATTATAAATGGGATGAAATTAAACCTCAGGTTCATGAAATAGAACTGCCTAGCAAAAAAAGAATTATACTATTAGCTGAAGGAAGACTAGTTAATCTTGGATGTGCAACTGGACATCCGAGTTTTGTAATGAGTGCTTCTTTTACAAATCAAGTTATTGCACAAATTGAGCTTTGGAATAATTTTGAAAAATATGAAAAAAAAGTTTATGTGTTACCAAAACATTTAGATGAAAAGGTGGCTATGCTTCATTTAGAAAAAGTAGGAGCCAAACTGACAAGAATGTCAAAAGAACAAGCAGATTATATTAGCGTTAAACCATCAGGACCTTTTAAACCAGATACTTACCGCTACTAGATTAGTAGCTAATGATTATTAAATCTTTAGATCATCTTCAATTAATTTCTCAAAAAATAGCAGACAAAGTTTCCAATAAAGATTGTATTTTTTTTAATAGGCGAAATTGGTGTAGGCAAAACAACTTTTACACGTAAATTTATTAATTATTTGCAAAAAAAAAGCAGGAGGTAAACAAACAGAAGTTTTGAGTCCTACTTTTAACCTATTATATGAGTACGATATTAGAAAGATAAAAATTATGCACTATGATTTATATAGAATAAAAAAAAAGGAAGAGCTTAATCAACTTAGTATTTTTAATGAAAATGAGAGGACCGTAAAAATTATTGAATGGCCTGAGCTAATAAAAAACATTGTTGTAGATAGACTAGAATTATATTTTAGCTATTCTATAAGAGAAAATGAAAGAGAACTATTTATAAAAGGAACGGGAAAATGGAAACAATTCAAGTTAGATGAATTACAAACTTAAAAAAATCTCTGGAGACGCCTCTTTTAGAGAATTTTATAGATTAAAAAAAAATAAAAAATCATCAATAATTGTTTTTGCAAAAAAAGATAAATACAAAAATTTAATTGTTTATTCAGCAGTAAACAAAATCCTAAATAACCACAATATTTTATCTCCTAAACTCTTAAAAAATTTTTATAAAGATAACATGATTGAGATAACAGATTTAGGTAGTCAATCTTTTTATGATCATATTAAAAACAAAAAAAATAAACTCAAGGATTACAAAAAAGCTAATCGACTTAATTATTAAATTACAAAAAATTAAACCCAAGAATATTTACTATTTTGGTAAAAACAAAATTAATTTTAGCAAGTATTCTATTAATAACTTACATAAAGAATCAGATTTATTTTTTGATTGGTTTCTAAAATATTTGTTAAAAAAATAAAGATCTAAATAAAATAAAAAAAAATATTAAGAAAAGAACTTAATATCGTTTACAAAAAAATATATTTTAAAAATAATTTTTTTACTCATAGGGATTTTCATGCCTCAAATATTATGATCACAAAAAAAAGAATAGGTCTTATTGATAGTCAGGATGCAATTATAGGTAATCCTTTATATGATGTTGTTTCATTAATTGATGATGTGAGAATAAAGCTACCTCAAAATCTACAAGATAATTTATTTAAATATTATATTCTTAAATCAAAATTTAAAACTAAAAAGGAGTTTTATTTAAAAAATGACTTTGATATTTTATCTGTACAAAGAAATTTAAAAATTCTTGGAATTTTTGTACGTCTGTTTAAAAGAGACAAAAAATCAAATTATTTAAAGTATTTACCTTACACCTGGTCTCTTGTTAAAAGAAGAATGTCAAACCCTGTTTTTAATAAACTTAATATATTATTTAAAAAGCATTTGCCTATAAAAAAATTAAAAAAATTTAAATATGAAAATTAAACATGGCATGATACTAGCTGCAGGACTGGGAAAAAGAATGCTGCCTATTACCCTTAAAACTCCTAAGCCTTTAATTCAAATAAGAAATAAAAACTTATTAGAAAGAGCGATAGAGTTGCTAATTAATCATGGAGTAGAAGAGATAGCGATAAACGTCCATCATTTAGCCAATCAAATAAAGGATTTTATTAATAAGAAAAAATATAAATTAAAAATCATATTTTCCGATGAACAAGATATGCTTCTTAATACCGGAGGAGGAATTATGCATGCTACCAAATCTTTTAAAAAACCGTTTATTGTAGTAAATCCTGATACCCTTTGGAGTAATGCTTACAGTAAAAAATTAAAAGATTTAGAAGATCTTTATTATAAAAATAGAAAGCCCTGTTTACTCGTAGTCAATAAAAACTTAAGTTTTGATAGTTCCTTTAAAGGAGATTTTAATCTCAATAAAGAAATAATTAGTAGAGATACCGTTAATAGGTTTATTTTTACTGGACTTCAAATTTTAGATCAAAGCGTTTTTAATTATAGAAAAGATAAAATATTTTCTATGAACAAAATATGGGATGATTTAATAGAAAATAAGAATTTATTTGGTATTCAAAGCAACGAAAAATTTTATCATTTAAACACGAAAGAAATATATGATAAAATATCGAATTTAAAAATTATTGATTGAAAATGATAGTTTTAGCTCTAGTTTCGTCAAGATAATAATATTTGTTAATTTTAAGATCATTATCAAATTCGATCATCAAGGGATTACCAGTTGGAATTTCTAGTTTGTTTATTTTTTCATCAGAAATTTTAAATAGATATTTGCATAGCGCCCTGAGTGAATTTCCGTGAGCAGATACTAAAATGTTTTTATTTTCTTTGATATGTTTTTGAATTTCTTTTTGATAATAAGGAATTACTCTTTCATAGGTATTCTTTAAAGACTCTGTGAAAGGTATCATTCCTAGTGGTATATTTGCGTTTAAAGGACTAAATAAAGAATGATTTTTGTCATCTTCTTTCATAGGCGGGGGTGATATATCCCAAGATCTTCTATATTTCTTAAATTGTTCTTCACCAATTTTCTTTTTGGTTTCTTCTTTATTCAAACCAGTTAAAGATCCATAATGCCTTTCATTCAATTCCCAAGAAGTAATAAATTTTAATTCTATTCCATTTTCTTGAAGTATCGTGGTTAGAGTTTTAATAGCTCTTTTCAAATAAGAAGTATAAGAAATATCTAAATTTATATTTAAATTTTTAATTAGATGACCGGATTTTTGTGCTTCAGAAATTCCTTTTTTAGACAGGTCAGCATCTACCCACCCAGTAAATCTATTTTCTGCATTCCATACACTTTGGCCATGTCTTGTTAAGATTAATTTACTCATAATAGATAAATATCAAATAGTAATGTATTATACTAAATTTATAATGAAAAATAATGTCCTAAAGTTGTTAAATTATCTTTACTATTTCTCTTTAACGGCACTGCCCGTTATATACTTATTTCCAGGAAGTCTTATTGGATATTTGCTTTATGGAGATTTCGGAAAACAACCAGATTTTATTCTTAACCCTATCGGAACTTCTATTAATCATTTTTTTTTCTTTGTTTATCTGACAGCTTTATCTGTAATTTGTAATTTGAATCAGAGACGAATTATTACCAATATCAATTTTATTGTTTTTATTTCAGTTTTTTTAGAAGCAACACATTATATTATTCCCAATCGAGCTTTTGAACTTTATGATTTATTCGCAAATTTAGCTGGGGTATTTACTATTTTTTTATTAAGCAAACTAATTAAATGATTAAAAATATAATTTTCATTCTATATCTATTTTTATTTCAAGCAATGCAAGCCTCTGAAATCGTCGGCTTACCAAAAGTAGTTGATGGAGATACCTTGCATATTAAAACTTATAAAATAAGATTAGAGGGTATTGATGCCCCTGAAATGAGACAAAAATGTAAAAAGCCATACTTCCAAATAATATTTTTTAGTTTTCAGAGAGACTATTTTTGCGGACAAACATCTAAAAATAAACTTGTTCAAAAAATTGGGAACAAACCAGTAAAATGCATTTTGTTGGGTAAAGATAGATATAAAAGATATTTAGCAAAATGTTTTAAAGCTAATACTAATTTAAATAGATGGATGGTCCGCAATGGTCATGCTGTAGCTTATAGAAAATATTCAAAACTTTATATACCCGATGAAAATTTGGCAAAAGAAGAAAAAGCAGGTTTATGGGGAGGAACTTTTGTTAAACCAGAAAAATGGAGAAAGCTAAATTAATTTCTTATATAATATAAAAAATGATTCTTTTAAAAAAAATTATATTTTTTGGAATTTTTTTAATAATTTCATCATGTTCATCTATTCCTAAAAACACCCAAAATAGTTGCGCAATCTTTGAAGAAAGATATCTATGGTACAAACATGCTAAAGCGTCATATGAGAAGTGGGGAGCTCCTATCCATTTACAGCTTGCTTTTATAAAAAAAGAGAGCGATTTTAATTGGTTAGCCAAACCTCCTAGAAAAAAATTATTTAAAGTTATACCTTTTAAAAGACCGTCTAGTTCTTTTGGTTATTCTCAAGCTGTTGTAGGTACTTGGGATCAATATAAGAGAGAAACAGATAATCCATTAGCAACGCGAGCTCGCTTTAAAGACTCTGTTGATTTTATAGGTTGGTATATTAATAAAACTTCTAAGATTTTAAAGATATCTAAAAGAGATGCTTATAGACAGTATCTAGCTTACTATAAAGGTTGGGGTGACTATAAAAACTATTCAAAAGATAAAAAAGCTATTATTTATGCTAAATCTGTAAGAGATTTAGCAACTAAATATAAGAAGCAACTTACAATTTGTAAAAAAAATTTAGACAAAAATAAGTATATTATTTTCTAAGTTGTTTTTTTAGCTCTATTTCCACCGAGTCAATTCTTTGAGTGTTTTTGCCGATTACTGTGTAGATAGTGGGTATTACATAGAGAGTAAAAAATGTAGAAAATATCATTCCTGCAAATATAGTAATTCCCACTGTAAGCCTGCTTGCGGCTCCTGGTCCAAAGCTAATTATTAAAGGCAATACTCCAATGATGGTAGATAAGCTTGTCATTAAAATAGGTCTTAACCTAATAGCAGCCGCTTCAAATACTGCGACTTCTAAATTTTTTCCTTCTTTTCTTAATTGATTTGCAAATTCAACAATTAAAATTCCATTTTTTGCCGATAAACCAATTAATATTATTAATGCTATTTGGCTATAAACGTTCAAGGAAGATCCTACTACTAAAAGACCCAGCAATCCTCCAAGAATAGCCATAGGAACCGTTAACATAATTGTGAGCGGATGTTTCCAACTTTCAAATTGAGCACACATAGCCAGATATGCTGTAATTAGAGCTAGTGCAAAAATAATGTATAATTCTGTATTAGTTTTTTTATATTCTTCACTCTCACCCTTGTAAGCAATTTTAGCTTGAGGGGTGTTTTCTTCTACAACATTAACTAAAAATTTTAATGCTTCATCTAAAGAATAATTTCCAACTAATCTTGCCGAAATAGTAACAGCTTTTTGTCTATTATACCTTGCTAGGAAAGGTGATTGTCCCTCTTCATTGTACTCCACTAAATTTGAAATAGATACTAGCTTTCCATTATTTTTAGATCTAACAAATACTTTGCTTATGCTGTCTGGTTCTTGCCTATCTTTAATATCTCCTTGAAGTATTATTGAATACTCTTTTCCGTCTTGAGTAAAATTGGTGACCTTTTTTGATCCAAAAATAGTTTCTATAGTTCTTCCAATATCTTCAGTAGATACTCCTAAATCTGTTGCTTTTTTTTGATCAATTTGAACATTAAGTTGTGGTTTGTTGAGATCAAAATCATCTTGAATTGATATTAGGCCAGGATTTTTTCTTGCTTCTGTTTTTATAATTTCTTTCCATTGAATTAATTGATCATAGGTATTTCCTAGAATCACAAATTGAACTGGACTTTCAATTCCTCCAGTTCTTATTCCTTGAGGCATGATTGGAAAAGCAAGCACTCCTGGAACTCTGCCTATTTTACCAAAAGATTCTCTCATGATTTTAACTCCATGACGATCTCTTTTCGACCATGGCTCTAAAAGGACAATTATAAAACCACTATTAACTTGTTTTGCTGATTTACCAAATCCAGGAACCCTCATAATAAGTTTCCTGTATTCCCCTTTACCTACTTTTGGAAGCAGTAATTTTTCAATTTCTTCAGCTTTAGTTTTTGTAAAATTAAAACCCGATCCTTGAGGAGCTTTAACTATTACAAAAAAAGCACCCCTGTCTTCTGGTGCTATTAATTCTTTTGGCGCAAAGTTAAATAAAAATACTGTTAAAGCCAGAGTAGCAATCAAAAATGAAGTGACTATTTTCTTTTTTTTAATCCAATTAAGAAGAGAAATTTTGTATAAGTTTGTTAAATTTTTTATGAACTTTTCAAATTTCACTACTATTTTAGATTTATTCATATCTTTTTTTAAAAATTTACTACCAAGCATTGGACTTAAAGATAAAGCTACAAAGCTAGAAATTACTACCGCAGAAGCCAGTGTAATAGCGGTTTGGGTAAATAGAACACCCGTAATACCTTTGATAAATATCAAAGGAATAAATACTGCAACTAAAACTACAGTTGTTGCTATAATGGCAAAAGATACTTGCTTTGCCCCTTTATACGCTGCAACTAAAGGGGTGTCACCTAACTCAATTCTTCTCACTATGTTTTCTAACATAACAATTGCGTCATCAACTACAATTCCTATGGCCAAAACAAGAGCCATTAAAGTGAAAAGATTTATTGAAAAACCAAATATATAAATGGACAAAAAAGTAGAGATTAAAGATACAGGTAAAGCAATCAATGGAACTATAAGTGCTCTTATGTTACCCAAAAATAAATAGATTATTATTGTAACTAAAATTAAAGCAATTACTAATGTCTTATAAACCTCGTAAATAGCAGCTTTAATGTAATTACTTCTATCAAACGAAACCTCAAGAGTAGTGCCTGATGGTAAGGTTTCTTTAATTTCTCTAATTTTTTTCTTAACACCTTTTGCTACAGCAATGGTATTTGCATCCGACTGTTGGTAAATTCCAATTCCTACAACTTGTTTGCCATTTCCTTTAAATAAGGTTCGGGTAGACTCAGCTCCAAGCTCTACGCGAGAAACATCGCCGAGAGTAATTATAGAACCATCTTTAGCTCTTTTAAGAGGTAATTTTTTATAACTTTCTAAATTATTGTAAGCTTTATCCAGTTTTATTGTCAGATCGACATCTTTGGACTCAATTCTGCCAGCAGGAAATTCAACATTTTCTTTTAATAAAACTTGTTCTACTTCTTGTGTGGTTACATCTCTTGCTGCTAGAGCTATAGGATCCAACCAAACTCTCAGAGAAAGCTCTCTTTCACCCCCTAAACGTACTCTACCCACTCCTTTAACTGTAGAAAAAACATCAGTTAAGTATCTATCAGCATAATCTGTTAATTCTAAATCTGTCATTGTTTCAGAATTAAATGAAAGCCACATGGTAGTTCGCATACCCGCACTTTGTTTAAAAATTTCTGGTTGTTCAGCACCGTTTGGCAAGTTATCTACTACTCTAGCAACTGAACTTCTAACGTCGTTTGTTACATCATCAAGATCTAGATTAGTTTCAAACGTTAAAGTTATTCTTGAACTCTCATCTTCACTAAATGAGTCTATGGTTTCTAAACCTGGAGTCCCACCAACAAAATCCTCTATTTTTTGAGTTATCTGTGTATCTACAATTTCAGCTGATGCACCTCTATAATCTGTCTGAATTGTAACTACAGGTGGTTGTACATCTGGTAATTCATCGGTAGGTATTTCTTGAAAAGTAACAAGACCAAAAATAACAAGAACTAAACTCATCACTGATGCTACGACAGGTCTTTTAATAGATAAGTCTGTTAAAAACATAATTATTTTATTGATTTATTATTTTAATTTTAGCTTTATCTCTGACTTTAGACACTCCCTCACTAATAACTATATCACCTTCATTAATTCCAGAAATAACTGAAACTTTTCCAAAATTTCTTTTACCTATTTTAATATTTTTTTTCTCCACAGTGTCAGTTTTTACCACATAAACAAAGGCAGTATTTCCTTGAATAGTAACCGCGCTTTCTGGAACACCAATTTGATTTATTTCATCATAAATTATTTTAACAGTCATTAGTTGTCCTGGAATTATCCTAAAATTTGGATTATTAACGATAATTCTTGCTAAGATAGATCTTGTAGATGGGTCTATCCTTGAACTAATTGACTCTACTTTTCCTTTAAAAGCTTTATCAAATGCTGAATTTGTTATTTCTGCTTTTAAACCTGGTTTTAAAATACTGACATAATTTTCTGGAATCTTAATATCTATTACTATCTTTTTTAAATCATCAAGGGTGATTATTAAACTGCTTGATCCAAGAACACCTTGTGCAATTTCTCTTTTACCAAGCTTTCCCTCAAAATCTGCAATAATATTTTTTTGATCTTTTAATGCAATTATTAATTCACCCTTTTTAACAAATCTATTTTCAATATTTAGGTTTCCAACAATATTATCTTTTTTGACCCTATAAGTTTTAGAGTTTTGTGCAATTGCTGTTCCAAATGTTTCTATACTTTTATAAAAAAGCGATTTTTCAACCTCAGTTACAATCACTCCAGGAGCTGGTCTTACACTAAACTTTTTTTTGAAGTGCAACCCAATAAAATGACGGGCAGCTATTACAGCAAAAATAGATATAAAAAAAATTATTAAAAAAATTCTTAATTTTGATGATATTTTCATTTTTATTTAATTCCGTATTCTGCCCAAGAGCCATCATAGACAATCGGTTTTTTACCACTTATAATAGAATTAGTTAACCCTAAAACACATGCTGTTATTCCAGATCCGCATGTAAATGCTATCTTTTTATTAGGATCAATTTTATTTTTTTCAAAAATAGATATCAACTCATCTTTTTTTTTAAAAGTATGGTCATCGCTATTTATTAATTCCGTGTAAGGAATATTTTTTGAACCTTCAATGTTTCCACTTTTTAATTCTTTTCTAGCCTCAGCCTGTTGGCCTGAAAATCTTTCTCTTCCTCGAGCATCAACTAGCTCAAAAGATTTACTATTTATATTAGAAACTACTTGTTCTTTATTTAAAACTAATGATGAATGTTCTCGAGCCAAGTAAGAACTTTTTTTGAATTTTACAATATTTTTTGTTGTTTTTTTTCTTTCCTTAAGCCATTTTTTAAAACCTCCGTCCAAAACAGAAATTAAATTTGGATTATGATTAAAATACAAAAAGGTATACCAAACTCGACAAGAGCTGATAACATCTGAATTATCATAAATAATAATGTGATCAGAATTCTTCACTCCTAATTCAGACATAGTTTTTTCCCAATAATTTTTTTCTGGAAGCATATGTGGTAGATTGGTATTTTTATTGGAATGTTTTTCAATATCAAAAAAAATTGAGTTTCTTATATGAGACGATTTATACTCTTCTAGGGCATTTCTATTAGAATTTGGCAAATGCCAACTCCCATCAAAGACTCTTACTTTTTCTAAATTTTCTTCAAGCCAATCTGTAGATACTAAATTTTTCATCTTCTATTCTTTTCTAAATATTTTTGATGATATTCTTCTGCTTTACAATAATTATTGACTTTCGAGATGTTGGTTTGAATTTTTTCTCTAAATTTTTTTTTTATCTCATTTAAAACTTCTCCGGCCTCTTTTTTTTGTTCATCATTTTCATAAAATATTTCACTTCTGTATTGAGTCCCGATATCAGGAAACTGCATATCTTTTTGAGTAGGGTCATGCATCTTAAAAAAAAGATCCAATATTTTTTTAAAGGAAATTATATTTTCATCAAATGTAAGCCTCACAACTTCTGCATGGCCAGTGTTTCCATTGCATACTTCTTCGTATGTAACATTTGGGTCTGCCCCTCCCGCGTAACCAACCTCAGTTTGAACAATCCCAGGTTTATTTTTAAAGTTTTCCTCAGGTTTCCAAAAACAACCAAGTGCAAGTGTACATTTCTTCATAATTTATTTAATATCTTTAGAAATAATTATGAGGATATTAAATTGTTAACACAAAATCAAATAGGCGTATTGTACATGGTAGGAAGTGTTATTTGCTTCTCTATAATGGATATTTGCGTTAAGTGGTTAGACTATTACCCAATTGGACAAGTTCTTTTTTTAAGATTTTTTATCGGATTCATTCCAATTTTTTTTATTATACCAAAAAATAAAATATTTTCTTTTTATAAAACATCACGCCCCGGCCTTCACGCTTTTAGAGCAATATGTGGCGCTCTAGCTATAATTGCACTATTTTTTGGTTTAAGAGAGTTACCACTAGCTGACGTAGTTTCATTAACTTTTGGTGGTCCAATATTCGTCACAATTGCGTCCATTATTTTTTTATCTGAAAAAGTAGGAATTAAAAGGTGGTCAGCAGTATTTCTCGGATTTTTAGGCATGCTTTTAATTGTGCAACCAGCTTTTACTGATTTAAATTATTACTATATTACCCCTATAGTATTCTGCATATTTTTTGCATGTGTTGCTATTAGCGTTAGATCCCTTTCTAAGACAGAAGCTAATTATACGATTGCATTTTATTTTACATTATTGTGTGCACTTTTGGGATTGGGTACAGTATTTTTTAACGACTGGGTAATGCCTACAACCATAGATTTTTTATTATTTTTGGTGCTTGGTTTATGTGGAAGTGTGGCTAATTTACTATTAACACAAAGCTATAGGTTAGCTGAGGCATCGCTCGTTACACCAATTAAATACCTAAGTTTAGTATTTGCAATTCTTTTCGGCTTTTTTATTTGGAGCGAAGTACCAAAAATTTTGACTTTATTGGGAGCAGCACTAGTTATCACTAGCTCTTTGATTATCTTTATGAGAGAAAACAAACTAAAAAAACAAATCATTGCTCCTAGAACATGAATAAAGCTCCAAGGTATTGGGTCAAAGCCAAAAAAATTTTATCTAAAAGAGATAAGGTTATGAAAAAACTTATTGAGAACTACAAGGATGGAAATCTTAAAACTCGAAATGATGTTTTTTTTTCTCTTTGCAAAAGCATTATAGGACAACAAATTAGTGTTGCTGCAGCAAATTCAGTGTTTCTTAAATTTAAAAAAAAGTGCAAAAATAGAATTAATGCTAAAACAGTAAGAAAATTATCATTTAATAATTTAAAAAGCTGTGGTTTAAGCAAACAAAAGACTAAAGGTATAAAAGACTTAGCTAAAAGAACCCTCGATAAAAGCTTTAAACCAAATTTAATAAAAAAGATGACTGATGAGGAAGCAATAGAATACCTATCTAACTTAAGACAAATTGGCAGATGGTCAGCTGAAATGATTTTACTTTTTACTTTTAATCGTTCAAACATTTGGCCGCTTCAAGATATTGGATTATTAAGAGCAATTTCAAATAATTATAATAAAAAATATTTTCCGCCAAAAAGTTTTTTAAATAAACTCTATAAAAAGTTCTCTCCTTATTGTTCTGTCGCAACTTGGTATCTATGGAGATCTATAGATAATGAACCTATACAATATTAGGCACCCTCGACAGTTTGATGATGTCTTATAGCATGTCCTTTTAAAACTACATGAGCATCTTGATATTCTTTAGACATATAAAATAAATTTGCTTCATCATAAGACGAAAATTCTATAACCACTGTTCTTGGAAAACTATCACCTTCATTTGTGGTGGTTTTACCACCTCTAATTAAAAATTTACCTCTATATTTTTCGACTGCTGTTTTAGCTTTAACAGCATATTCTCTAAGCTTTTCTTCATTGCTTATACTTTTATAAACACAAACTACATAACCTTTCATTTACAACTCCTTTAAAATAATTTAGTTTTTTCTATGGCCGAGAAACTTATCATAGACTGGAAAGAGTATAATCTAATAGTGGAAAAGTTGGCAATTCAAATTTATCAAAGTGGATTTAAACCTGATATTTTAATCGGCATAATGAGAGGTGGTGCTCCTATTATAGATGTTTTAAGTAGAATTTTTAAACTTAAGTGTGCTTATTTAGCAGTAGAGTCTTATTCTGGCAAAGGTATTGAGGACCAACAAGGAGAACTTGTTTTTTCAAGAGAAATGAGTTCAACAGTTCAAGACATGAAAGGAAATATTCTTCTTTGTGATGATTTGTCAGACACAGGAGTAACGCTTAACAAAAGCATAGATTGGTTAAAAAATTATCCTGTTTTAAAGGGAAAAATAAAAGAAATTAAAACAGCTGTTCTTTGGAAAAAAAAAGACTCCACTTTCGAGCCAAATTTTTGTGCACAAAAGTTAAACAGCAACCCTTGGATTGTACAACCTTTTGAGCGCTATGAAGAGATACGAGTAAAGGATTTAATCAAGAAACATAAGGATTAAGGGCCAGCAAAGAACTGGCCCCAAATTTGTTAGGCTACGTAAAAACTTATCACACTTAATATTGCAATAACCCAAATAGCAGGTGAAGTTTTAGAAAACTTACCTGATAAAATTTTAATTAAAGCATAAGAAATAAATGCTAAAGCGATCCCATTACTTATACTGTAAGTAAGGGGCATAGTAATCATTGCTACTACTGCTGGCCCTGATTCAGCTATATCATCCCATTCGATGTTTGTGATGTTTCTTACAAAAAGAATTGCAACATACAATAATGCAGCGCCGTCAATTTCTTTAGGCAGACTAGTTGCAAGAGGTGAAAAGAATAAACAAGCTAAAAATAAAACTCCTATAACTAAAGAAGTCATTCCAGTTCTTCCACCAGCTTTAACGCCTGCTCCCGACTCGACATAACTCGTGACTGTTGTAGTTCCCATTAATGCTCCAGCAACAGTACCAACGCTGTCAGAAAGCATTGCTTTATTTATATCTTTCACTTTTCCCTGCTTATCAACTTTGCCCGCAACGTTAGCTACAGAAGTTAAAGTTCCAGCAGTGTCAAAAAAATCTATAAATAGTAGAGTAAAAATTACTGTCGACATTCCGGCGGTAAAAGCAGCAGTTAGATCAAATTCAAATAGGTAAGTCATTGGCGGAATAGATCCTACTACTCCGTTAAATTTAGCTAGGCCAGTTGCCCAGGCAATTACACTAAAAACTAAAATACCTATAATAATGTTACCTTTTACTTTCATTTTTTCTAAAACAATCATGACCACAAAAGCTAAACAGCCAAGAATCACAAGTGGATTTTTGATGTCTCCAATAGTAACAAGAGTTACTGGATGATCTCCTACAACTCCCATTATTTCTAAACCAATAATTGCTAAGAACAATCCAATACCAGCTCCAATACCAAGCTTTAAACTCTTCGGTATCGAATTAATCAACCATGCTCTAATTGGTGTTAAAGAAATTATTAAGAACAACACACCAGCTACCAGTACCGCTCCTAGAGCTGCTTGGGGTGTATAACCCATTCCAGCCACTACTCCAAATGCAACAAAAGCATTAATTCCCATGCCAGGCGCTAATCCAATTGGCCAAGTTTTACCGTAAAAAGCCATTATGAAGCAAGCTATTGCGGTTGCAAGTATTGTTGCAGTAAAGACTGCACCAAAATCAAAAAAACCTTTTTCTGGTCCGGCAAACTCACCAGACAGAATGAAAGGATTTAAAAACATAATGTACGCCATTGTAAGAAATGTCGTAACACCAGCAATTACCTCAGTTTTAAAGTTAGTTTTGTTTTTTTTATATTCAAAATATTTTTCCATCATAATTAAACCTCCATTTATTCCTAAATACTCCGATTCGTAGTTAAAATCCTTTGAAATATTGAATTAATGTTTATTTTACAACCTATAGGTAATATTTCTGTTTATAAGTTTTAAGTGTAAAATAAATTTGTTCAAAATGACAAAAATTAAAATTTTTTTTAGAATTATATTAAGTTTAATAATACTTACATCTTGTCAATCCGTTACTAAAAAAATAGATCAAAAAACCTCACAAGAAGAAAAAGAATTAAGTAAATGGCTGAGCAAAACCGAAGAGGATTTGAAAATCAAATATGGACAACCTGATAAAGTAGAATTTTTAAATTCAAGCAACAGAAATTATATTTATCTATCAAAAAAACTAAATATTAAATGTGAGAGAAAATTTGAAATTAATCCAAATAATGTAATTATAGGATTTAGTAGTAAAAATTGTTTTTGATTTTATTTTAATTAATTAATCCAAAATTTTAGCAGTCTTTAAAACAAAACTATATTCTTCTGCTAGCTCAGTAATAGAATTATCTCGCCCGCTCATTCCTCCGTGCCCAGCAGCTTCCATTTTGCATTTAAGCAGCTGTAAATTAGAGTCAAGTTTTACGTCTCTTAGTTTTGCAATATATTTAACTGGTTCAGAGTATAGAACTCGATTATCAAATAACGATGTGGTGATTAACATAGAAGGATAGGTTTTATTATCTAAATTGTTATAGGGAGAGTAAGATAGGATATATTCAAAATATTCTTTACTATCTATCGGATTACCCCATAGCTCCCACTCAGCTGGAGTAAGAGGAAGTTTTTTGTTTAACATTGTTGTCATCGTATCTACAAAAGGAACGAGTAATAACATTGCAAAAAATAATTCTGGCGCCATATTTGCTACAGCTCCTCCAGTAAGTCCTCCAGCACTACCACCATAAAAGCAAATACCACCTTTGTAGGAATACCTCTGGTCTATCAAATGATTTGCACAGGCAATATAATCTAAAAAAGTATTTTTTTTTAATTTTTTTTTACCTTCTTCGTGCCAGATATCTCCTAAATCGCCACCTCCCCTAATGTGAGCTATTGCAAAAATTATGCCACGATCAACTAAACAAAATCTTGAAGCACTAAATGAAGGATCAACACTATGTTTGTAAGCACCATAAGCATAAAGTAAAACTTTTGACTTACCATCTTGTTTTGAGTTTTTTAATCTTACAAGGCTTATAGGTATTATTCTTCCATCGTGTGATTTAGCTTTTATTCTTTCAACAACGTATTTATTAGGATCATGGCCAGAAGGAATCTCAATTTCTTTAACTAATTTTTTTTCTTTACTGTCAATATTGTATTCATAAACTCTTCCTGGGGTCGCCATACTTTCCCATCCAACTCTTATTTCTTTAGTATTAGTATCTTTTTGCATTAAAGAAATGCTAGGAACACCAATAGCCTCCTCTGAAATTTTAATCTCTTCTTCCTCATTAGTTTTTATATTTCTGACAAATAATTTTGAAATAGCATCAGATTTTTCTCCTCTTAAAATATATTCATCTAGAAAATTCAAATCTCCTATTACCGTTTCTTTTTTTTCAGGTATAAAAACTTCTATATTGTTTATTTGATCTGTCCTACATTTTAGAATTTTATAATCTCTAGCGCCTTCATTTGTATGAATATAAAAATTACCTTGCCATGAATCTATAGAATAGCGAACATCCTTTTTTCTTTTTTGAAATATTGTAGGATTAATTTCTTTTGCATTTGAACGAAAAAAATATTCTTCTGTTGTAATATGATCTGAGGTACCTATTACAAAATATTTTTCATCTGAAGTAAGGCCTATTCCACAAGTAAATGTTTCATCTTTTTCCTCAAAGATTAGTTTATCGTTTTCAGTCTTTGTGCCTATAATGTGTTTAAATATTTGTCTAGGTCTGTGAAATTTATCTAATTTTGAGTAAAAAAAACTTTTACTATCTAGAGACCAAGTAACGCTTCCACTTGTATTTTCAATTGTATCAACTGCATTCTTGTTTGTATCTAAATTTTTTAAATAAATTGTGTAATACTCAGAACCTTTGAGATCTAAAGAATAAGCCATATATCTGTCACAATGTGATACGTTTACAGATCCTATTCCAAAATATTCAGATCCATATTTTTTTTTTTCAATATCGCCATCAAAAAAAACTTCTTCTGGTTTTGAACCATCTATTAACTGTCTTATTCTTTTTCCATAATTGCCTTTAGCCTCTGTTTTTGTCCAGTAATAATATTTTTTATCTTTAAACTTTAGAGATGTATCATCTAATTTTATCTTTGATTTAATTTCATCAAATAATTTTTTTTGTAGTCCCTTTACATCTTTAAAATAATCTTTCGTTAAAGAATTGTTTTCTTGAATATACTTTCTTACTTCTGGCAGCAGCTTTTTAGGTTCTTTTAAAACATCTAAAATATCACTTTGATCTACCCAAGAATACTCATCTTTGAGGGTAATATCGTGGTATTTTTTCCCACTCTTTATTTTTTTTAGTTTTGGTATATTCATATTAAAAGAAATTATATGAACTTATTTTTAATTGGAACTATCATTTTTGTCATTGTTTATTTGTTCTTAAATTGGTTTGCTAGAGCAAGTTCGAAAAAAATTGCCCATACAATTAAAAAAATTGCTGTTTACCTTTCATTAATTTTGACAGCAATCCTAACTATTGGGGGAAAATTTTTATTTTCCTTACCTTTTCTCTTTGTAATTTTAAGTGGGCTTAAAATTAAAGGTTTAACAGCTCTACAAATGTTTCAATTATGGAGACTGATTCAATTTTTGAAAAATTCAGGCAGATTTACGAAGGGACAATTTAATCAACCTGCAGGATCTTCAAGCATTTCAACAGATGAAGCTTACAAATTATTAGGCTTATCCAAAGGATGTTCGAAAGAAGAAGTAATAAATAGTGTAAATAAATTACAAAAAAAAATTCATCCTGATATGAATAGAGACGTAAAAACTGAAAGATTAAGCCAGCTAGTCAATGAAGCTAAAGAAAAAATTATTAAATCAGATTTTAGTTAATCCAAAAACTGATTTGCTTTAGAAAAAACTTCATCAAATAAAATTTTATCTTTTCCAAAGGTATTATGAGTTGTTGTTTCTTCCGACTCACCCTCTGGGATTATCACAGAAATATATTTTGAATATTTTCCGTAAGCCATTACTGGACTATCCATAAACAAAGCTATACATTTAATTTCTAAGGAAGCTGCAATGTGCAACCACCCTGTGTCATTCCCTATATAAAGATCACAGTTCTTTATTATTGGTAAAGTTTCACTTATTTTTAAATTTTCAAAAGACATACATTTAGATCCAATATTAGAGTTTAATATTTCATTAATTAATTCTTTATCTTCACGTCCGCCTGCCAAATAAAATTTACAGGGAAAAGTAGAGTTTATTTTTTTACATAAATTAATATAATTTATAACATCCCATCTTTTTGTAGGACCGCTAGCAGATATACCCAAACATATATGTTTAAAATCCTTGCTAATTTTTTTTTTAAAATTTTCTATTTTAGTTTCTTTTACATTTAATAAAGGTTGAGTTGTAACAATTGTATTTAATTCATTTTCAATAAATATTTTTGCAGAATTTACTAAATTATCATTTTTTTGGAACAAAGGGTATTGTGAAATATTTTTTACACCAGCATATTTTGCCAACAAGAAATATCTTAATGAGCTGCTAAAAATAAATACTTTGTCAAAATGTTTAGACTTTATCTCTTTAGCCAGTTTTAAAAAACCTCTTACACCATCATGAGATCCAGATTTATCGCTAAGTCTATCCAAAATTAATATTTCACTTATGTTATCATCATCGATTAAAAGTTCTTTGGCTCGAGAGTTATTTTTAGCTAAGATAGAAATAGAACTTCTATAATATTTGGAAATAGCATGAATATAAGGAAGGTAGATAACCATATCTCCCATGCCAATTTTAGGTTGTATTACTAAAACTTTCATTTTTGATTTTATTAATATAACTTAGACAAAATAAATTAGGTAAGATTATGATAAAAAAAGGTGTTTATGCTGCTGGACTAAGCATTTTTAACGATGATTGCTCACTTAATATAGAAGCAACAATCAATCATGCCTCTACAATAATAGAAAAAGGGTTACACGGAGTTTTTTTCTTTGGTTCGACTGGACAAAGCCAACTAGTATCAATTTCAGAAAAGAAGAAATTGATATCTAAAATTGGAACCCACAAATTAAAAAAACATTTTTATCTTGGAACGGGATGCAACGCATTAAAAGATAATATTGAATTAATAAAATATGCTATGGAGTATGATTTTAGAGAATTTTTAATAATGCCACCAGCTTATTATAAAGGCAACACTGAAGAAGGAGTGCTTAATTTTTATTCAAAGTTGATATCTGCTATTCCCAAAATAAAAATTATTTTATACAATTTTGACAAATTAAGTGGATTTAAATTTACTGAAGATTTTGTCACAAAACTTGTTAAAGAATATCCAAATAATATAATTGGCTGCAAAGACTCAAGTTATAATTTGTACGAAAATTTAAAACTTCCAAATTTTTTGATGTTTCCTGGATCCGAGGCAAAACTTTTAAAAGGTTTAGAATTAGGGTGCTCAGGATGTATTTCAGCAGTAACGAATGTAACTCATTCCTTAGCTAGAAAAGTTTTTGATGATTTTGAAAATAACAAAGAGCAAATAGATAATAAAAAATTAATTTTAGTTAGAGAAGCATTTGATCAGTATAATTTAATTTCAGCTTTACATAGTTTCTACTCTTTTCATGACAATAATTTTAAAAATGTTTTACCTCCATTAAATTTATTGCCCATAGAAAAACAGAAGGAATTAATTGATAAACTTAAAGATTTAAATTTTTTTATTGACAAAGGATTGGCGGCTTAAAATGTTATTAGCAAGAGTATTTTCAAACATATACAAAGAAAATGGTGGAATAATTTTAATTGACGCTAAGGGGCAAAAATATATTTGTGGAAATCCATCAAAAGAAAAACCAATCACTTTAAAATTAATGAAAGAAAATCTAAAATGGAAACTTATAGTAGATCCAGAAATTTCATTCCCCGAAGCCTATATGAATGATGAAATTATTATTGAAAACGCATCGTTAAAAGAGTTTTTGATGAGCCTAGTAAAAAACTTAGGTAGAAAAGAAATTACAACAGCGAGTCTTGTTTCAAAAAAAATATTTCAGTTATGGAGATATTTTTCTAACTTCAATTTACCTGGTAAATCAAAAAAAAATGCTGAGCATCATTATGATATAGGTGGAAAAAAAGGTGAAAAACTTTACGATATTTTTTTAGATAAAAATCACAGATTATATTCTTGCGCTTATTGGAAAGAAGATACGAAATCCTTAGAGGAAGCTCAACAAAATAAAATAGACCACATCATTAAAAAACTAGATATAAAAAAAGGACAAAAAGTTTTAGAGGTTGGATGTGGATGGGGAGGTATGGCATTTGAGGTTGCAAGACAAAAAGGCTGCGAAGTAACTGGAATTTCTCTAAGCAAAAATCAAATAGATTATTGTAAAGATAAAGCGAAGCAGCTGGGATTAGATAATCAAGTTAGCTTCGATCTAGTAGATTATAGAGAAATTAAAGGCCAATATGATCGAATATATTCCGTTGGAATGTTTGAGCATGTAGGGAAAAAATTTTATAACACCTTTTTTAAATCAATCAATAACTTGCTTAAAAATGATGGAATTTTTTTATTACATACTATTGGAGTTGTAGACAAACCTACTCCTCCTAACAAATTTATAAATAAATATATTTTTCCAGGTGGAGTATGTCCATCTTTCAGTCAAATTATTCAACCAATTGAAAAAACTGGACTTATCGTATCTGATACCGAAACATTAATCAGACATTATGACAAGACCTTAGAAAGTTGGTTGAAAAGATTTTTAGATAATAAAAAAATAGTTAAAGATCTATTTGATGAAAGATTTGTAAAAATGTGGGAATTTTACTTTGCTAGCTGTGCTACAGCTTTTAGGTATAGAGATTTGGCTGTTTTTCAATTACAAATTGTAAAAAATTTTCAGTCAGCTCATAGAACAAGAGACTATATATACTCTTAAAACCTGTTATTTAGTAAATGCAGGCATGAAAAAAAAGAAAAAAAAATTACGTAAAAAAAATCCTAAAAGAGCAAAAAGAAAATTTTTTAAAAAAAAAAGAAAAAAAGTACTATTCTATAAATCCAAATCTAAAGCTAAATTTAAAAAAATAAAACGAAAAAAATTAAAAAATAAAAAATCTAAAACAAAAAAATTTAAAAAAATTGTAAAGAAGAGAATTAAAACAAGATCTTTAATACAAAATTTTTTAAAAATAAACGATAAACTTAAAAATATACTAAAATTTAATTTAAATTTAGATCAATCTCTGCAAAATTTTTTTCAAGGTATCTCTGATCAAATATCCGATATTAAAAAAATTATTCAAGAAGAAAGAGAAAAACAAAAAAAATTGAAAATTCAAGAAATGGAGAAAGAAAAAATTGAATTAAAAAAACGATTAATATCAGAAAGGGAAAACGAATTAAAAGCTAAAGCTAAAGAACTTAAAGATGAGGCCAAAATTGAAAAAGAAAGAAAAAAAGAGTTGCAAAAATTTGTAAGACTTGAACAGGCAGAAGTAAGAAAAGAACAAGCAGAAAAACAAAGAAGATTTTTAGAACAAATCAAACTTGAGAAAAAAATTGAAAAATTTAGAAAACGAGAAGATTTAGAGATAAAAAATTTAGAAAAATATGTTTTAAGTCAAGAAAGAGACTCCTACGAAAGTGTTCAAGAACGTATAGATAAAATCAAAGAAAAATATAAAAAGTTAAGAGATCAAAAGATAGCTGATAGAGTTAAAGCACTTGGTATTGAAGTTAAAGAAAGCGATGATAGAGAAGCATTGCTCGAGAAAGAAAAAATTTACAATTTAGAAAGACAAAAAATTGAATTTGCTTTAGAAAGCTTTTATAGATCTGCACACAGCCTATGTTTCCAAATAAATAAAAGATACATTCCAAAATATTTAAGCATCATGAGAGTCATAGATAGACGTTTTGAAACTGGTGAAGTTTTCATCAAATGGGACGATGCACCGGATGAAGAATGGCTGATGTTAATTTATATAAAAGATAATTCTCCAGATGAGGGAATAATAATCGAAGATAAAACTGATACTGAAAAAAATATTTCTCATGAGTTTAAATCAAACGAGATATTTAAAGCTTCAGATATGATGGTTGATGCGCTAACTAAACTTCTTGATAATGAAAGAAATAAAAGAAAGGCTAGTTAATTAATTCATCTAATTTTTTTACTTCCCCAATTTTAAAAATTACTGCATCCTCTTTTTTAAACCCAAATTTTTCAGCTCCCTCTTTAAATCTTTTACGAGGTTCCATAATTGGCTCTAAAGATAAAACAACCGTGCCCCAATGCATCCCAATGATTTTTTTACTTTTGAGATCTTTTGCAATTTGTAAAGCCTCTTCAGGATTAGTGTGATAAATAGATTTGTCTTTTACTGGCATTATTGGATAAAAATTATAAGCTCCAATATTTATAAATGTAATATCAATTGGGCCATATTTTTTTCCATATTTTTTATAAATGTCACCGTATCCAGTGTCACATGCAAATAAGATTTTTTTATCTTTATATTCAATTAAAAAACTTCCCCATAAAGTTTTATTAGTATCCCATAAACTTCTCTTAGACCAATGAACAGCACTTAATAAAGTTACTTTTACATCTTTGTTAACTTGAATTTGTTCATACCAATCGAGTTCATTTACATCTTTATAATTTTTAAAATATTTTCCAAGTTTTAGAGGAAGTATTACTTTTGATTCTTTATAGGGAAAATTTCTTATTGTTGACATATCTTGATGATCATAATGATTATGAGTCAACAAGAATAAGTCAACTGGTGGTATTTCATTAAGGTTAATAGCTGGTGGCACATATCTTTTTGGCCCAAAAATCAGTGGGCCTGTATTTTTGGAGAAGACTGGGTCAGTGATAATTGTAGTATTACCAAGTTTGATCAAGAATGTTGCATGACCTATCCAGGCAACATAATCTTTATTTTGATTTTTTTTTAAATCTTCTAAAACTTTATTTTTCGGAACCACGTGATCTTCAGGAATATCAATTTTAATTTTCTTTCTCTCTTCATTAAATATTTTGTAAGACCATTTAATATTAGGATCTCTTTTGGGAGATCCTTCTTGATTTCTAAAAGTCCCATCTGGAAGATGATGATAAGGTTTTTTTTCCATAGTTATTGAATTTAAGTTTAAAAAAAAAAAGAATATACAATAAATAATAAGGGATTTATACATAAACCCCTTACTACCATAAATAACAAAAATTAAAAATAAATTTAGCTATCTAAACAGTTTG
>QCAW01000016.1 GCA_003281795.1 Pelagibacteraceae bacterium AG-345-F21 | reverse complement strand
TATGTTAAGAGGTAAATTTGTTTTTGGAAAATAGATAACCCCGCTTAATGGAAAGACCGGTATTTTGCTGGGAAAAGATTTCATTTAATATTTATAATAGAATTTTCTTGTAACTTATAGCTACATTTTTACAAAAATTCATTTTTATTTTGTCACATTGGATAAAATTTAACAATTATTATTTCGATTAGATACCAAATTTTGATTTAGTGTTATTTGACAGTTTGTCTTTGGATTTTTAGCTGTTATTGTAAAATTTGTTCCGCTCACATTTATACAATATTGAAAAGTATCATCTCCTGATAGGTTTTGAACACCATCAAATAAATTTGTATCAATTGTTCCATTTGAGCTAGAACTACAGTTTGTCGAGGAACCATAGTTACCATTGTTTGATTTATACTCTTGAAGAGCTAAATTTACTGAGTTTAAATTGATTTCAGCTTTTTTCTGTTTTGAGGATTTAATTTGGCCTTGAAAAGTTATAACTCCTATTGAAGAGAGTATACCTATCAAGGCCACAACTATTAAAAGCTCTATTAAAGTGAAAGCTTTTTTATTCACTAAATTTTTATTCTACTGCAACAGTATCAGTTAGTTGATCAGCGGTTGCACAGCCTGTTTTAGTACAAGTTTTTAAGGTAATTGTATTACCTGAAGCACTTAAACTAGTTTGTCCAGCTACAAATGAACTACTAGACTTAACACCCCACTCAGATGTGTTATAAGGGTTTTTATCCGTGAATACAGCCCCAGAGCTGCCAATGTTTGAAACAACATTTGAACCAGATATTCCAGAACAATTTAAGCTATTTAAAATTGTAGAATCTCCTAAACTGCACTTAACTAATTCTGCAGCTAGTTTCTTTTGGACACCTTTGTGTATTGCTTTTGCAGACGATGCTTTAGCTTTATCTTGGAAACCACCAAAGGTAGTTACTCCAACAGCAGCTAAAATTCCTATGATAGCAACAACAACTAATAATTCTATTAATGTGAATGCCTTATTTTTTTTAAGTTTCATGTGGCTCCCTTTTTACTATTTTTCTAAAAGTTCTAATAAGCTAAATTAATTCCTGATTCAGATCAACCCAAGAATTATCAATAAAAAACGGATATTTCTCTATTTTAAAGGTTTATTTTATTGGATTAACTCACCTACACTCATGATAGGGGCATACATAGCCACCATTAGACCGCCAATTGTAACGCCCATGAATACGATCATTATTGGCTCTATTAATGCCGCTAAGTTTCCAACTGCTGTGTCGAATTCTTCTTCGTAATATTTAGCAACAGACGCAAACATAGTATCTAGACTTCCAGTTTGTTCGCCAACAGAAATTAATTGGCTGAAAGTTGGAGGAAAGATTTTTTCTTTAGAAAATAAATCTGTTAAAGTTTCACCAGAAAAAACACCTTTTTTAATATTTTCAATTGACTCAACAACAACTATATTAGTGGTAACTGATTTTGCAATATCTAAGCTTTCTAGTATATCAACACCAGCTTGGTTAAGATTTCCTAAAACTAAAGAAACACGGGCTAAAATAGATTTTTGTATTAAATTTCCAAACACAGGCATCTTTAAAATAAATTTATCAAAACTTTTTCTTAAGGTATAATTTTTCGTTAAAGCGTATTTAAAGCCTGAAACAGCTACAATCAGGAATATTAAAAGCAAAAACCCTTTAGCTCTAATAAAATTACTTGCAGATAAAATAACTTTAGTTGCACCTGGCAATTTATCGGCTAATCCCATATTTGTATACATATCAACAAAAGTAGGAACAACTTTTATTAGCATAAAAGTTGTAACAAGGACAGCAACTGAGAGAAGCACCGCAGGATAAAAAAGAGCGCTTTTTATTTGGGCTTTAATTTTCTCTCTTTTTTCCAATGAATCAACAATTCTCTCTAAAAAGGTATCTAATTTTCCACTTGCCTCTCCAGCTTTTATTAAATTTACAGTTACAGTATCAAAGATTTTGGGGTGTTTTTGGAAACAAGCAGATAAAGCATTTCCTGCCTCCAAGTCTTTTTTTATTTGAATAATTATTTTTTTTAAATTTGGGCCTTGAGTTTGTTCAATTAATAAATTTAAAGATGTTAATATTGGTAGTCCAGCTCTTTGCATTGTTGAAAATTGTTTTGCAAAAATTAAAATCTCTTTAGTTTTAACACCTGAACCAAAACTAAAACTAGTTTTTTGTTTTTTTTTTACTTCTTTCTTTTTTTTGGCTTTTATTAATTTTGTAATGATTACTTTTTGTTCTTTGAGCTTATAAGCTGCTTCAGAATTGTTTATAGCCTCTATTTCACCTTCAACATATTTTCCTGCTGAGATTCCTTTATATTCAAAATTTATCATTTTATTCTAAAGCTAATACCCTCTGATACTCAGCAAAAGACAAATCTCCTGTTAAAAGCAATTCTCTACCCATATCTTGCATAGGTCTAAAATTGTCTTTAAGGGCTACTTCTTTTAATTCTTGAGTTGTTGCTTTTCTTAATATTGCACCTTTTAAATTTTTAGTAATTTTTAAGATCTCATAAATCCCCATTCTACCTTTATATCCACTACCAACTTCCATGCCCCCACTAGCACAAGTCTCACAACCTTTTCCTATGACTGGTTTAATCCTTGATGCCTGCTCTGGAGTAAAACCAATCGAAGACAAAACTTTTGGATTTATTTTTTCATCTGGCACTCTACAGTCTGGACAAGTTTTTCTTGCTAGCCTTTGAGCAACGATTAAAGTACATGCTGCAGATATAAGATAATCAGGGGTTCCCATATTTTGTAAACGGGTTATTGTGCTTGGTGCATCGTTAGTGTGAATGGTGCTAAAAACTAAGTGACCAGTAAGAGCTGCCTTTAAAGCTATATCTACAGTTGCTTTGTCTCTTATCTCCCCAACTAAAATAACTTCTGGATCTTGACGTAAAAAAGATCTTAATGCAGACTCAAATGTGTAACCAATATCCTCTCTAACTTGCACTTGTCCAATTCCCTCTAATTCATACTCTACGGGATCTTCTGCAGTTAAAATATTCATCGAAGGTTTGTTAATGGTTTGAAGTATAGTGTATAGAGTAGTCGTTTTTCCACTTCCAGTTGGTCCAGTAACTAAAATCATACCTTGAGGAGAATTAATTGCTTCATTTAAACTATTTAAATCATCATCCTGAAAACCGAGATCATCTAAATTTTGTGCGCCTGCTTCTTTATTTAATATCCGCATTACAATACGTTCATTATTCTTGGTAGGTAAGATTGAAATACGTAAATCAACTTCTTTTTTGTCAAAAGAAAAGGTTGAACCTCCATCCTGAGGCACTCTTCTCTCAGCGATATCAAGTTTACTAATAATCTTAATTCTAGTTACTACAGCATTATAATTTTGTGTTAAAAATTTTGTAAATTTATCCATTGTTCTTAAAACTCCGTCAATTCTAAACCTTACTTGGCAAGTATTTTTGAATGGTTCTATATGGATATCACTAGCTTCTAAACTTATTGCTTCTTTTATAACATTGTCACCAAAAGCGATAACATCACTTTCTACTTCTACAGGAACATTTTTTTCTTTCTTCTTAACCTGTTCTAGTTTTTTATTTTTAAAGCTTTCATTAGTTCTTTTGTTTTCCAGTCGTTGATTAAAGCTTTCGATATCATCTAGAGAAGCAGCATATAATTCAGGGTTTAATTGAATTAAATTCTTGATATTTTTAATTAAACCAAGTTTTGATGCATCAGTGATGGCCAATTTTACAATTTCTCCAGTAATTTCAAAAGGAACTATAGTATTTTCTTTTAAATATCTTAATGAAGCTATCTTTCTAATTTGATCAGTAATTACTATTTTTTTTAATTCAATAGAAGGAAGAGAATAGGACTCAGAGAGTACTTTAAGTATTGTTGCTGAGTTAGTTAAATTAAGTTCGAAAGCAGTGGTTAATTTTGACTTTCCCCCTTCTTCACTTAGAGTTTGAATTTGTTTTAATTGTTGGGATGTTAGAGCTTTGTGATCAACTAACATATTTAAAATATTTTGTTCACTCGACTCGTCTAATTTAATCATTAGTTTACCACTCTTGGTGCTATGAATATTAATAATTCAGTTAAGTCGTCTTTTTCTTGTTTATTTTTAAATAAGTTTCCAACAACTGGGACTCTACTTACACCAGGAGTTCCACTTCTTTTTGTGTACATTGTATTTTTTTTAATACCGCCAATAACAACTATGTCTCCATCACTAACTAAAAGTTTTGTAACAATTTCGTTGGTAGTTATTGAAGGTTCATCTGTACCCAAACTTGTGTCTGGAGAATCATTATTAACTTTGATATCTAACAATACGTTTCCATCTCCTATTATACTTGGAGTTACAGTAAGCGCTAAAGCTGCTTCTTTAAATTCTGTTGTAGTAGTTCCATCAGATGTTGTTTGATAAGGAATTTGAGTTCCTTGTGTGATAGTTGCTTCTTGGTTGTTTAAAGTAAAAACACTTGGTTGTGATAAAACTCTATTATAATCCAATTGTTCTAATGCTTCTAACTCAAGCTTTAAAGCTCTTGCACCAACTTGCTTCAATATTCCTATCCCACTTGTTCCAGTTATACCTTGATTTGAGATTGTTCCCGCTACACTACCCAAAGCTATATCAGCAGCAGTTGTCGCTGCATTTCCTCCACCTGTTATGCCTGATATGGTTGTTGTTCCTTCGTTTCCTCTATCGCTTACACTTGATCCGCCGACTCGAGCTCCTAATTCTTTTGCAAACTTTGAACTTGCGTCAACGATAAATGCTTCTATTAAAACTTGTTGTGTTTTTACGTCTATTTCCTTTAAAACAGCATCGATTACGTCTAGATCTGGTTTTCTACCACGAACTATTATTGATCGCGTCATGCTTTCTTCAGTGATAGTTATATTATTAATAGTACTTGTTACTTCATTACCTGCTGCAGTTTGAGCTTTAAATAAATTTTCTAAAGTAGTTTTGGCTTCAGAAGGGCTAATATAATATAATCTAAATATTTCAGCTAAAATAGGCTCAACAGTATCCTCCAATTGAATTTTCTTTTTTAATACTTCCGCTCTTGAAGACTTTAAGGTTTCTTGTGCTGTCAACTTTTCTGGCGTATGAACTCTAATAATTTTTTTAGCCACATCTACATCAGCTCCAAGAGTTTTCATGTCTAGAAGTGTTTGGAACGCTACATCCCAAGCTACATTGTTAAGTTTAGCAGTTACAGTTCCACTAACTTCTTCACCAACGATGATGTTAATATCACCAATTTCAGCTAAAGCCCCCATAGCATCTCGAAAATCCACCCCATTGAAATTAATATCTATTATTTGTTTTAAGTCTTCATACTCACTAGGAACGGTCACGTAGTTTCTTACTTGCTCTGTTGTGATTGTTTTTCTTTTATTTGCCTTGGGATCAAATTCTGTATCATAAGGCTTAGGCCCATACTTTACTTTTTCTTTTATGCTTTTTTGACCTTCAACGATGATATCTGATGGTTTTACTATTGGATCTTTATCTTTGATATGTCTTGAAGTAGGTTCTAGTTTTTTAGTAGCACAAGAAGTCAAAAATAACATTAAAACAAGAATTGATAATATACTTAAACTTGATTTCATTTTATTCATTTACCTTTCTTATAACGTTGTCTAAGTTTATTGAATATTCTTCTTCATTAGACTTAAAATAAATATGGTCGACAAAAATATCCAGTATCATCAAATTAACATCTACAATTGTATCTTCAGTGTAACGAATGCTTCTACCTTCTGGAGATGAAAAAATAGCAAATCTTTTTTCTTCACCTTTTATTATCCCAACTAATTTTAAATTATTTAACAAAGACCCAGCGCCACCATTACTTATGTTATCACTTCCCATTGAACCAGATGAAATATTTCCAGTACTGCCTGAAAAAGGATTAGTGGCTGGCAGTTCCTCATCTAACAACTCAGTGTTTTCATGTTCGTCAGCAAAGGAAACTGCGCTTAAGTTCAAGCTCAAAATTAAAATTATTAAAATCTTATTTATTATATTCATCTGGTAATCCTACTATAGACAATGTGCCTTTAGCAGTTATTCCTCCATTTTCATTAACACTTACTTTTTCTGTATCAAAATTTATAACTTTATTAGACCGAGATAACGCTCTTCTATATTTTAGATAGCCTAAATAGTTGCCCTGTATCTCAAATGAAACAGGTATTTTATAATATTCTACGTTGGCGCTTGAATTGTTTGGATCCTGGTTCGTATCAGTATTCTGGTTCTTTCTGGCTACCGGGACAGGATCTTGAACTTTTAAATTAAGAATATTTAAACCGTTGCTGATCGCAAAATTACTAATATTTTGATAAAGGCCTTCAACCTCTTTTGCGCTATGAAAAAGCTTGCTGTTTTTTTCATATTCTGGCTGAATTTTTTTAATAAGTTGATTTAGTTGAGCCATATTCTCTGTAAAAGTTATAATTTTATTTTGATAATCTTCCATTTCAACAATTTTTATTTTTTGTTCTTTGACAACAGGGCTAACAAATCCGTAGTAGATTATTAAAAAAATTAAAATTGAGCCGAATCCCACACCTACTTTGATCATAAGCTTTCTGTCTTTTAAGATTTCGCTTTGACTTTTTAATTTAGTTAGTAAATCATTAAGATCCATATTCTTTAAAGATTCTAAATTCATGAAATTTTTAATTTACAAAGAATTGTAAACCCCTTTTTATTGCTAGCTGCCTGTAAATCTCCTGTGTTTTGAGGAACGTTCATTGCTTGTAGAGAAGCTAATTCTATTAGACCTTTAGAGTTTAAATTAGCTATGAAATTAATAATATCCTGATCAGAAAAAGCTAATCCAGTTATAATTATTTGATCAGATCCGTTAAAATCTAAAGTCTCAAATTTTACCCTTTGAGGCACGCTTCTAGCAACTTGAGCTAGGGCTCTATAAGAGAAATTTTGGTTCGAATTGACAAGTTTACCTAACCTTAATGCAGCTCTCATATCACTTGATTGTTTTTTTATCTTTGAGTGTTGTGCATTGATTTTATCAAATTCTGTTTTGATTTGAACGTAGTTTTCTAATTTATTTTTGTTTGAGTTATATTCAAAGAAAGATAGACCGATTAATAATAAATATAATGCAGCGATACCTGCGGCAAATCCTTTAAAAGCAAAGCCAGATAAAAATTTAATTTTATTTTGTCTTTTTAAAGCCTCTCGATTAGGTAAAAGGTTTATATTCTTGACTGCAGTAACAAATTTATAGTAGCCAAAGACGTCAAGCTTTCTATAACCCAAACCAATTACAGAGGTGAAAATTGATTTATTATCTATTTTAACTTTGTCCTCATTATATTTAGGAATATTTATTTCATTTAAAGGATCAAATATTTTAAATCCTGTAGTCGGTAGGTTTTTTTTAAATGCTATTATTATGTCTTCAATATTTCTTAGTGAGCTTACAATACGTATATTATTAATTTTATTATTATATTTAGTCTCATACTCATTAAGAGCTTGTTTAAGTTGCATAGCAAATCGTCTTATAATGGTTTCAGCGTCTTGATTACGATTATCGCTACTTATATTAAGTAAAGCATCTTTTTCATTGGGTCTTAGAAAAATATCTGTAATTATTGGCATATTATTATGCACTATGATTAAATAATTATCGTCGATACCTACTTCCAGTATAGCTGTTTGAATTTTATTATCTTGTGAAACGGTATTATCGAAGGCATTTTTTAGTGTGAAGCACTTTACATCTATAATAACAGGATTTAAGCCAGCTTTTTTTATAATTGATGAATAAGCATTGACGTCACTGAGTTTTGAAGCAACAAATAATATTTCCATAGTGTTGTTTTTTGAATTTCTGCTAATAACTTGATGAAAAACTGAATAATCATTTAAATTATCAGTAAGTTGGACTAAATTTTCCCATAGAGAGTCTGTTTCGATAGCATTTTGTAATTCATTTTCTGTCATCAAAGGACTTGTTACAACACGTATGATAGCACTTGTAACAGGAACAGAGAGCGCAATATTCGAAGTTGTTATTTTTGCATTAGCTATTGCTAATTTAATCTCTTCAGAAATATAATCTTTTGCCTCTAAGATATTATTATTCACCTGTTCTTTATCTAGCAATCTTGTGGAAATTTTATCCAGGATCCAGCTATCACCTTCTTTTGAAAGTTGAGCAACTTTAATAGTGTCATTTGTTATATCTACCCCAGCGATTTCTTCATTAGATACACTTGCTTTACTTATCTTACTACTAAAGTTTTTGGTAATATCCTGGATGAATTTATTTGGCGTATTTTTATTTTTATTATCTTTTGAGCCTTTTTTCTTAAAAAACGAAAAATCAATTTTTGCATTTTTTAGTTTTTCTAATATTCCTTTTTTTGACTTCTGTTCTTCATTAGTTGTTTTGGGTCTTATTTCTTGATCCTTAACAATTTGAGTTTTGTTTTGATTATTTACCTCTGAAACAGCAATTTCAGGCGTTTTTTCCTGATTATTAGTAATTTCGGCCTCTGGAGAGCCTTCAATGCCATTTTGGAGGTCGTCATACCATTTTTCAAGAATTTTCGTAGCTTCCACAAGATCTTTAGTGCCAGAAGAGATGACTTTTTGTTTTCCTTGAAAAAAAGTCCTTCCTACCCAATTTTCAGATTTAAGCTTCCCTTTATACGTGTCTTGCCTCACGTATATATGCAATTTACCATTTTTAGCCTTTATTATCTCAGACATAGCTAAATAACTCCATTTTTGACATTATATTAAATGTCAAGGGTGTCAAATGTTTTGTGTTAGAATTGTGTAAGAGTTAAAAATTTATAGAAATTTGTGTTAGATATCAATAATTGTAAAATATCAATAATTTTTAGTATAATATTTTTTGTGTTAGATAATTTACGTTATAAAGATCTTAGTGTTAGATTATTTTAAGCTTGTGTTAGAGATTAAATTATTTGTGTTAGAACGAGATATATTTTGTGTTAGAACAAATAAATTTATGAAATCATCATTTAGAACAACTATAAGATGAAATTATGGCTTAAATTTACGATACAATTTAAGGTAGAAAGACCTTAATTAAGAGAAAAATACACGTATAAGTAGTTATTATGTAGCCCCCAATCTTTAGTTGTTGTTGTCGAATCCAAATATTTGTGAAAAAATAGTCCATGATCGAAAAAATAACTGAATTGGTTAAAAATAATAAAAAAATATCAGACTTTCATTTAAGATCTGGATGTGACTTTTCCTACCGTGAAATTGGAGAAATTATAATTGATAATTCCACTAAAGTAACAGAACAAAATTTAGAAGATCTACTTAAAAATCACTGTTCTTCTCAAGATATAGAGAAATTTAAAAAGCACAATGAACTCGACTGCGGTTTTACCCTAAGTGATGTTCGGTTCAGGGCAAATTTTTTTAGATCTTTGCATGGTATATCAGCTGTTCTTAGAAAAGTAGAAACGAAAATTTTATCTATGGAGGAATTAAATCTTCCACCAGTTATGTACGATATTGTAGATGCTCACAAGGGATTGGTTTTAGTTACCGGCCCCACTGGATCAGGCAAGTCTACAACACTAGCAGCAATCATAAATCAAATTAACGAAGCAAGGCAGGCAAACATTATTACAATTGAAGATCCGGTAGAGTTTATTCATAAAGACAAGAAGAGTATCGTCTCGCAGAGAGAAGTAGGGAAACAAACGGAGAGTTTTGCTACTGCATTGAAGGGGGCTCTTCGAGAAGATCCAGACGTTATTCTCGTTGGCGAGTTAAGAGACATAGAAACTATAGGTATGGCCCTAACAGCAGCTGAAACAGGGCACTTAGTCTTTGGAACCTTACATACTAGTGGAGCACCCAACACTATAAACCGAATTATAGACGTTTTTCCATCTGAACAGCAGTCTCAAATTCAAGCCCAGCTTGCTGAATCGCTTAACATGGTAATTACTCAGAAATTATTCAAAACTAAGGATGGAAAGGGCCGCGCTGGAGCTTTTGAGGTCATGGTTTGCAACTCAGCGGTCAAAAATCTTATCAGAGAGAAAAAAATTCATCAAATCGCAAGCGTGATGCAAACAGGCCAAAGAGATGGTATGATAACAATGGAAAAATCGATCGAACAACTGGTTGGCGGAGGAACCATCAATGCTGCGGACACTAAAGAATAAAGCTTTCTCTATCATTGAGCTTTTAGTCGTTATTGTAATAATAATTGTAATTGTAGTTATAGCCTATCCTCAAATTTCTAATTATTTAACAGACAGAGAGGTAAAAAAAGAAGTTTATAGACTTGTCGACTATATCAAAGAAAAAAAAGCTGAAACTACCTCTGGGAAATATGCTATGAGCTTTATTTGGATTTCAGATAAACCAGATTCTGGTAAATCACAAGCTTGGGAAATGTCAAATGAAGAGTGGGCTATACAAATGAAAATTCCAGCTCCTTCCAGAACTCGTCCTAATGGTCAAGGAAGAAGTATTTTAAATCAAAGAGCTTGTCCTGGAGCTGTAATTGGTTACATAAATGATGATACGCAAAGATATACAAAAAGTTCGAACACCTTTGAATGGTCTTCAAATGTTACATCAAGTAGAAAACATTTATGTATTGATAAAGATGGCATTATAACAACTGATGGCGAACCGCAAAATGGAATAGAGGGCCGATCATGGTTGATCGTATGTTCTGCATCTAATACAGGCGAAGGCAACAAACGTTGTTACTGGAATAGAGATAAGCTACCTCATCGTTACATCATAAAAGTTAATCCAGGAACAAAATTACAAGTTTATAAATATAATCTAGGAAGCGATAAATGGATTCTTCAAAAATAAATGATAAATCAAAAGGAATTTCAATAATAGAGTCTCTTGTTTGTCTGGTTATCGTTGGTATTGGCTTTATAGCAATTAATCAAATGATTGCATTTTCAGTTGCTTCTATGGACCGTTCTATGGAAAGAACAAAGGTTAATTTTTTATCTGAGTCTGCGGTAGAAGATATTATGGGAGATCCTAATAATGCATCCAGTTATAATTTTACCCAGAATTGCAACAAAGGTTCTTACAGCCAATCAGATTTAGCAGGGAAGAAAAAGGATAAATGGTCTAAGATTTTTAAAGCTGAAGACCAAATCGAGACAAATAACAAAAAAAGAGAGCTAACTTGTGTATCTGGTGATGAGAGAAAAGCTTCAGTTGGAAATGCTAAAAACTCTGGAACCCAGGCTTTTTTTAATTTTAAAACTGGCAAAGGTAAAAGAAATAAATTTATTGGGGTAATTGTTAAATGAAACATTTAAAAAATAATGCATTTACCTTAATTGAAACCTTGGTCGCATTAGTTATTGGAATGATTGCAATAGGAGCCATGTATTTTGCCTATCAATATTTTAACAACACTTATCAAAGTATTACTGACCGTGCCGCTATGAGTGAAGCAGGCAGAAACTCTTTATCATTAATTGCAAAAGATTTAAGAAACGCAGGATATAAAAATATTAATTATTCAAAAAAAGTTTGGGATAGAAAAATAGAGGTAAAAAATAATTATAATAGCAAAGGAGCTGATTACTTAAGAATTTGGTATAATTCTGATCAAAATACAAGAATGCAAGCCGAATATTATATTGAACAAACAGGAAATCAGATCAATTTAGTCAAACAATTAATCGAAAATCCAGAAGCAGGAAGAGATGCAAAAAAAGCTTATTGTGAAAGGTATAGTAATCAAAGAAACTGTAAACCAATGATCATTGTTGAGAATGTTACTGATTTTCAAGTGGTATTAAGGGATAACACTGGTGCCGAATTAACATCAGTTGGATTATTCTCAGCAGACGCTATTGCCAATCAAGATAAGGTACATACAGCAGAAATATACGTTACAGTCAGATCTCCAAATGAGCTTTACAAAACTAGTAAAACAACGAAGATATTAAATCACAATTTTTCTGTGCAGAAGAACGATCAATACCATCGAGAAACATTTTATTTAAGCGTTTATTTAAGAAATTTAATTAAGATATGAAAATTAGAAATAGAAATTCAGAAAAAGGTTTTGCTTTAGCTTTAGCGTTAATGATGCTTGTGGTTATGTCCGTTATGGGAGCAACTTTAATGTCAGTAGTTTCTAATGATCATAAATCAAATGGCCTAAAAGATACTAATCAACAAACATTTTATGCAGCTGAAACTGGCATTAAAGAAGCGAAAAGGTGGATGTTAGCACAGTCCAACTTGACACCAGGAAATGCGCCGAATGTTGAATTTTGCAAAACTGGTCTTTTCCCAACATTAGGTTCTGCAAAGACCATTAATAATCATGTAGAGAGAAAAAATTTAGATGAATTAATCAATGCGTCAGCAGATGAGACAAAGAGATTAGAAAATTATAGTTATGAATATTTTATTACTTATACACCAGATGCAAACGGCCAAACAAGTACACCTACAACTAAAACTGTTTCTGGAACTTCAGGTGGAGATATTTCAGAAAGCTCAAGCTATAAATCAGGAACAACTGGAACAGCAACATATTTTACTATTTATTCTTGCGGCTGTGATGCTTCAAAAAATAAATGTCAGACAGGAAATATAGTAACGGCATTAGAAAGTTACGTATCAAAGGTAAATTAAATGAAAAAAACTTTATTAATATTTTTATTATCAGCTTTGATTTCATCAAGTGCATTAGCCTGTAATTTCAAAATTTCTAATTTTGGGGATACTAAAGAACAAGTTAAACTTGGCGGACAAGAAAATAAACCCCAAAACGTTTTAATGCCTGATCAATTTGGAGGGGAGAGTTTGCTTATTCCTATTGAGGATATATGTAAAGACGACAAATCTCTTTGGGGAACTCTAGTCGTTCATTTATATATAGATAATAAATTATCTCAGATCCAACTTTATAGACCTCTTAAAAATGACAGTAAACTTATGGATTTTGCCATGAAAAAATATGGAAAATTTAATTTACCCGAGGGTTTACCTAAAAGTAAATGGAGAGGTAGCTACCAATGGGAAGTTGGCAATGATTATATTCAATACATTTCAACAAATATTCATGATGGTCACGCAGAAGTAATTGAAATTACAAGTAAACTTTATGCCAATGTAATGGCAGATTATAACTCAAAAGTAGGTAAATGGTTAGACTCTCGAAAATAATTTTATCTTTATTGATTTTATCTTTTAGCTTTCAAGCTCAAGCTAAAAATCCACCACCTGGATCTGGTACGTCGGATATTCCAGCCAACATTTTAATCATGTTGGATACGTCAGGAAGTATGAATAGTAAATTATATTCTAGCGTTCAGGTTTATTATCCTCTTGATGTTGCAACAGATAGCTCAGGAAATGTTTATGTCATGGAATACTATAACAATAGGATAAAAGTTTTTGATAGCTCAGGCGCATATCTTAGAAGTTTTGGTGGATACGGAAACCAATGTAATCAATGGCAGTATGCTAGACAATTCACAATTTACAATGATGTGATTTATATTGCCGATACGTATGGTCGAAAGGTAAAAAGTCTTACTTTAACAGGTCAATGTAAGGATATTTGGTTTACAGGCCAATATCCCCATGCAATAGCTGCGAATAGCAATTACGTATTTGTTGGTCATCCTTCAAATAATATTTCAATTTTAGATCATAGGCTAAATCAAAGAACTACTAGAAGTATTAATTCAAATTATCTAAGCTATTCTTGGGGAATGTCTATTAATCCTGCTGGAAATAGATTAGCAATAGCTGATTATAACAAAAATCATGTTGTTGAATTTTCGATCAGTGGAGACTGGTTAACTTATACTCAAAGAACTAACTCGTCTTACTCAAGTTCTAATGGATATTACAGAAGGCCTACGGATACTGGTTATGATAGTAGTGGAAACATTTATGCTTTAGATTTATATAATCATAGAATTCAGAAAAAAAATTCATCATTAGCTTATCAAACTAAAACAGGTTCATATTCAACATCTTCAGGATTTAGGTATCCTTACGGAATGCATATTGATGGTAGCGATAACATTTATGTTACTGACTTTTATAATTATGCTGTTCGTAAATATAATACCAGTTTAAGTGAGACGGCAACTTATGGAGGTGGAGGAGGGACACTTTTAGACGCTGCTAAAAAAGTTATTAAGAAAATAGTTTCAAACACTGATCTAACTTCAGGTGCAAACTTTGGCTTTATGGAATGGGCATCTTCAAATAGAATTAGAGTAAGGATAAGCGATACAGGTGCCAAAAGTATATATGCTGATGTGGACAATGTAACTGCTGGCGGTGGGACAAATTTATTAAGTGCTATGCAACAGGCTAGTAATTATTTCACAAGTGGCCAAGTAGCTAACTGGAATAAAACTTGTTCGATTAATTATTTAATTGTAATAAGTGATGGTTATTGGGGTTCACACAGTAGAGTATTAAATATAGCCAACACATTAAATAATACCCACAAAATAAAAACTTTTGCTGTTGGTTTAAATTTATCTGGCTCAACCAGTAACTATACAACTTTGGCCGCACAAGGTGGAACAACTGCACCTTTGTATGCGTCGAACGAAACAGAACTACTAGCAAAACTTACAGATGCAATTAAACAAGCTATTTCTGGAAGGCTTACGTTTACAACCCCAGCTGTGATGTCTGATGTGACAAAAGGAGATTTTATTTTCCAATCTACTTTCGAATATGAAAAAAATAAACAGTGGAAAGGAAGCTTAAAAAAATACAAACTTAATAGCGACGGTAGCTTTGGCAGTGCCTTATGGGATGCTGCTACTAAATTAAATAGCAAAAGTGCATCATCAAGGAATATTTGGACTTTACATGGAGAAGCATCAGGAATTAATAATTTTACCACAACTTACCGAGATGCTCTAAAAAGCTTAATGTTTCCAAGTCAGTCACCAACAGATACTCAAGTTGAAAATTTAATTAATTTTATAAGGGGTGTTGATACCTATGATCAAGATGCTGATAATAATAAAACTGAGTCTATACATAAATTAGCAGATATTTATCATTCAGATATAGCTATAGTTTCTCCGCCTGAAGCCTCAACAACAGTTGGATCAGAGGCAAATGCACAAAAAAGAGATAGTTATTATCGTTCACAAAATAATTACAATAATTTTAAAGTAGGAAATACTTGTGGAGGACCTTGTAATAATAGAAAAGAAATATTACTAGCTGGCGCCAATAACGGCTTATTGCATGCGTTTGATACTTCAAACGGAGAGGAGTTATGGGCTTACCTAGCTCCAAACATGATTGGTAACCTTGAAAAAATTCCATCCAATAATGCTAATGTTACTAATGCAATTTATGGAATAGACGGCTCTCCAATTGTAAAAGATATTTATTATGATGACACTCCAAATGATGGAAGAAATAATCCGGTTTGGAAAACTATTGCATTAGTTGGTCTAGGAGCTGGTGGTCATGGATATTTTGCATTAGATATTACCAACCCTCAGTCACCAACACATTTATTTGCTATTGAAAACGATCCTACTAATCAAGCAGTTAAACATTGGGATAAAGACGGATTTAAAAATGAATTTGGATACGCTGGCGGAGGAATTTCTGCCAACATGGATTATAGAAAATTAGGTGAGGCCTGGTCAACTCCAAGAATAATAAGAGTTAAGCATAGCGGAAAAGATAAATGGGTTGCTGTATTTGGAGCAGGTTATAACGGAAGTGTAAATCCTAATTATGGTTCGGCAGTTTTTGTAATGGATTTAGAGGATGAAGGACGATTATTACAAAAAATTGATATTACAGATTTATCTTCAAGTAATATCGTTAATTCTGTTCCTGCAGATCTAACAGTTATAACTGCTGATGGAACTGATAAAGCAAATTATAATGGTGCTATGGTTTATGCCGCAGATCTAGAAGGAAAAATAACTAAGATAAATTTAACAGATACTGGCACGATGTATCAAACAACCACATTGTTTAACTCTGAGTCAAATTCTAGCAATGGAAGATATATCTACAAAAGAGCTCAAGCTACAATTAATGATGGAGATTTGTGGTTATATTTTGGAACAGGAAACACTCAAAAGCTACAAGAGCAGTCTACAAACATTAAAAATAGAGTATATGGAATTAAAGATAAAAATTTTCCTAGTTTTAGTGTCATTAATAATCCTGGTACAATTTCACAGTGTAAAACTGCTCCAACATGTCCAGGAGGAAGTGATTTAGGTTGGTATGTAGATTTAAAGAACAAACAAAAATTAACTGCAGAACCTACTGTATATAAAGATAGAGTTTACTATCCAATATATGAACCTACTTCAGGAACTACAGGATGTAATACAGGAACAGCTTTATTAACTGCTTATGATAGTAAGTGTGGTAATTCAGTCTTAAATGTAAATGTTGGAAAAGGTGTCCTATCAAAAGTAGTTGTACAAAAAGATAACCTCTATATGGGTCTAGCAGGAGAAGCTAAGGAGAATATTTCAGGATTTACATCAAAAGATAATTTAATTACTGGAAAATCAAAAGCTAAGGGTGGTGGATCAATTACAGTAGAAGGTTGGAAAGAGAATTAACAACAATGGTTAAAGCCTTCACCCTAATAGAACTATTGGTCGTTGTAGCCATCATCGGTATTCTTGCAGCAGTAGGGGTCACGACGTTTGGCGGGTTTCAGGAGAAGGCAAAAGCTAATGCTGTTAAAGCTAATCATACTAAATCAATAAAATACACAAAAACAGAATTAATGAAATGTAGTTTAGGAGATAGTTCAATTATGGAAGGAAATGTAATTTGTAACAATACTTATGGTGTTAATGTATTTCATCCAAATGGTCTAGGTGCGCAAAAAGTTGCCGAAGCTCTGGTCAATCTTAAAGCTTATAGATCTGGAGGATATGATTGGGGCGTGCTTAGAGGATTTAAAAACCCTTATAATTCTAAAGCGCCAGGTGTAAGATCTGGATTTGGATACACAAAAGGGCAAGTAAATATATCATCAACAAGCCAAAATGGTGTTGCAAGATTAAATTTCATGACTTGTACTAAAGAACCGTGTTCAGGTGATAATATCATAGAAGAGTTTGTTTATTTTCAAGAATAAGGTTAAATAAGATATTTAAATTTTATGGTGAATTTATGAAAGCTTTCACTCTCATAGAACTCTTAATTGTAGTAGCCATCATCGGAATTTTGGCTGCAGTAGGATTGACAACTTTTAATGGTATCCAAAATAACGCTAAAGCCAGCACAACTTTAAAAAGTTTACATACTGTTGAAAAATTTATTAATACTTCTTTAGCTACTTGCCAGCTTAATGGAGGTGGAACTTTGAAACTTAGCCCAACTCGTTCGATTAATTGCGATATAACTAACAATACTTCTAACGTTAACGCAATGTTAGATGTTTTCATGAATTATTTTTTAGACCAAGGTTTTAAAAATGCTTATAATAATTCAGATCCATTTGCTGTTCGAACAGGTGGAGGAGGAGACAGAGTGTTAGGAAGATTAAGGCTAGACGAGACAGAATGCACTAGCGGTTCATCAAAAAAACAAATAGCATTAAGAGCTAAAACGCATAAAGAAACAAAACTTATTATAATTACCCCAATAGGATGGTGTTAAAATGGGCAAAGCCTTCACCCTTATAGAGCTTTTAGTCGTTGTAGCTATCATCGGTATTCTTGCAGCTGTAGGGGTAACGACGTTTGGTGGGTTTCAAGAGAAAGCTAAAGTGGCTGCTGTTAAATCTAATCATAAAAGTATAACAAAATTGATAGGCGCCAAAGCCACTATGTGTTCAATAGGTGGTGATGTAGATTATTTAAATATAAGTGGTTCAAAAAAAACTTTTACTTGTCCAACGACAATTGAAAATTTTGTTGGTTATATGAATCAAAATGTTTATGGTATGAATTTATTAAGTCCATACGGCACTCCAAACCCCTCATGGTGCAGATTAAATGTTACAAACTGTTCTCCCCCAGGATATATGTCCGCCTGCCCTAGCAATCCTGATCAGCTAGGATATTTAAGTGTTTTTAAAAGTGGAAACAATAAAATTAAAATATGCAGTAATCTAGAATACAAAAATGGATCGACGGTATATTTAGAAGATGAAATATTTTTTGAATAAAGCCTTCACTCTAATAGAACTCCTCGTCGTTGTAGCCATCATCGGTATTCTTGCAGCTGTAGGAGTTACGACGTTTAACGGGTTTCAGGAGAAGGCGAAAGTTTCTGCTATTAAATCAAATTTTAAAACTATTGAAAAATATACTTCCGCAGAATTAATGAAATGTACTCTAGGCGAAACAGATATTTTTATAAATTCAGGATCAAATAAAGTTAGTTGTAGTGGAGTTGATAATCCAGGTAGAACTTATACAGCAATGGTTTTTGATCCTAGTCTTAGATTTTTAAATCCCATCGATAATGGGATTGGGAATAGAGATAGTCAACAAGTATTAAGAAACGATGTTTATAAAGGATCAAACATACCAGATAATATGATTGGTTATATTTTTTTAAATTTTGGATCAACCTGGCCATCAAGTATGAGATCATGTTTTGAGACACCATGTAGTAGTAGTGATAATGTTTTAACAGCAACTATAAACTATTAATGAACCTCAAAGCCTTCACCCTCATAGAACTCTTAGTCGTTGTAGCCATCATCGGAATTCTTGCAGCTGTAGGAGTAACAACGTTTAGTGGGTTTCAGGAAAAGGCAAAGATATCTGCCTCAAAATCAAATCATAGTACAGTTATTAAAAAACTTAATATATTAATTCAAGAATGTCATATGAGCGATAATGGGAAAGTGAAATTAATGCTTAAAGTCAATGATAAAACTAAATATGAAAAAGGTTGCTGGTACGATGTTAATACTTATCTTTTTTTTAGAGAGTATTTCACCAATGATTTAAATAATTCTATTGGGTGGACAAATGAACATACAAAAGAGCCTTGGGGGCGAAATCATGTAGCCACTTCAGGAGGTAGTTGGGCATGTACTCAAGAAAAATATATTGGTTACTCTTTTGTAAATTATACTACTTCAACAAAAAAAATTGACGTTTGCACTTGCGTTGATAGTCCCTGTAGCAATAGTTCTAATATATTAAATTATTCAACACAATGGGACTAATAAAAAAGAGTTAAAGAATAAAACTATATAGAAATTCTCCAAAGCAATAATAAATTACCCCAGCAGATATAATATAAGGACCAAAAGGAATTTCTGTCTTAAGATTTCTTTTTTTATTAATTAAAGAAGGAAGAACCATTATTAATGCCAACACTGCAGAAACAAATAAAATAAAAGGTATTGATTGCCAACCAAACAATAAACCAATACCAGCCATTAATTTAGCATCGCCTAAGCCCATTCCTTCTATCTTTCTTAAAGTGTAATAAAGTTGAATAATTGACCAAATAGCAAAGTAACCAACTAGCCCGCCGATAATTGAAACTTCTAAATCTTGTGTAAAATTTAAATTTAAATCAGTAAAGAAATTTTTGACGAATGCGAAAATTATTAAGCCAAAGTTTAAACTATCAGGAATAATGAAATGTTTGAGATCGATAAAGAATATTATTAAATAAGTTAAAAATAAAAAAGCTAAAACAGCTTGAGTTAATAAACTATAGCTTGTCATATAAATGAACAAGAAACTTAGTCCTGATATTAATTCGATTAGAAAATATTGTTTGGGTATTTTTTTCTTACATTTTCTACATTTAGCATTTAGAATTAAGTAAGAGATTAAAGGAATATTATCGTACCAATTAATCAACTTTTTGCAATTTGGGCAAAAAGATCTATTCCACATAAAAGGTTTAGCTTTTGGCAATCTATAGATGCAAACATTAGCAAAGCTACCAAAGATTAAACCAAATAAAAAAGTTAAGAATAGAAAAATAATTTCAGGCAAGATTTTATAATTTTATGGACGAAACTATTTGAATAATTCCATGATAACAATACTCAATCAACATTATGCCATCTTGAATTAATATTTCTAAATTGGGTGTAAAAATTTGTATTTCCATAAATTAAAAAAGTGATTTAAAATCTTGTATAAGCTTTTTAAAACTTTCTGGTTTCCAAATAAAATATAATATTGTTGGCAATAAGATTGGAACTAGTCCAAACCAAATCCACTCCTCCCAGTTGAAACCCTTATATCTTCCTGGATTTTTTAATCCATTATACCAAGTTAAATAACCTACACCTGATAACCAGATAAAAATAATACTGAGTATAATTTTTCTTAGATTCATATTCTGATTATACAATTGATAGCAAGGAATGGTATAGGGATAGTAAAAAGAAATTCACCTAAAAAACACTACTAAATGAGTAATAGTATAGGGATAGACTTCGTTCCGCTTAAGTATACATCAAACCACACCAATATATTTTTCATCATCTTGCTTTCTACGTTTTATGCGGTTAAACTTTAAAGATTAAGTAAGTGCGGGCATAGCTCAGTGGTAGAGCGTCTCGTTGCCAACGAGAAGGTCGAGGGTTCAAGTCCCTTTGCCCGCTCCATTTTAACAATGACTGATTTATCAAAAAAAAAATGTATCCCATGTGATGGCGGAATCCCACCATTTGATATAAATGAAATTCATAAGTATCTAAAAAAGATAAATGGTTGGAATGTTTCTCAAAATAATGAAAATAACTATTTTATAGAAAAAGAGTTTAAATTTAAAAACTACATTGAAAGTGAAAAATTTATCCTTGAGGTAGGTAGAATTGCTGAAAATGAAAGTCATCATCCAGATATAAATTTTGGATGGGGATATGCAAAAATTAAAATTTCAACACATGCGATCAAAGGTTTAGCTGAAAGTGATTTTATCTTAGCCTCAAAAATAGATACAATATAGTCAATGATTAAAGTGTCTAATTCCTGTGAAAATCATTTTTATTTTTGCATCATTAGCAGCTTTAATAACCTCTTTATCTCTTAGTGAGCCTCCAGGCTGAACAATAACTTTAACCCCAGAATTTATTAAGGCTTTTATACCATCAGCAAAAGGAAAAAAAGCATCAGAAGCCGCAACAGAGTTAGAAAGTTTTCTGGGGTTAAATTTTTTGGCTTTTTGAACTGCAATTTTACAGCTATCCAATCTATTTTGTTGTCCTGCACCAATACCAATTGTGGATTTATCACTAACAATTACTATTGCATTCGATTTTACAAATTTACAAATTTTGTAAGCAAATTCTATTTCTTTCAAATCATTTTTTGTTGGTTTTAATTTGGTAACAAACTTTAATTTACTTTTATTAAGCAGCTCATTATTTTTATTTTGTAGTAAAAATGAATTTTCAAACATTCTTACACTTAAATTATTTTTTTCTTCAAATTTTGAAATATCTATAATTCTCATATTTTTCTTTTTTTTTAATAGCCGCAATGCTTTTTTATCAAAACTTTTCGCTAAGATTATCTCAAAAAAAGTTTTAAAAATCTCAGATGCTATCTTAAAGTTAATTTTAAAATTGCAAACTACCACGCCTCCAAACGCACTTATCGGATCACTTGCCTGAGAATTTTTAAAGGATAAAATTGAGGATTTATTAGAGGAAACACCACATGGATTCGCGTGTTTAATTATTACTGTTGTAGGGATTTTTTTTTCAGATGAGATAATTTCAAGGCCAGCAAAAATATCATTATAATTATTATAACTTAAATCTTTTCCGTGTAGCTTGTTTAGACCTAAATTGTTTTTATTTAAGTCACTAATATAAATAGAGCTTTTTTGATGTGGATTCTCTCCATATCTTAGTTCATTAATTTTTTTTCCAAAAAAAGTTTTGTATTCAGGAAATCTAACATCAAGTTTTTGATTAAACCATTCTGCAATTAAAGAATCATAATAAGCTACTAAATTAAATGCCTTATTCGCCATCTTTTCACGAAATTCAATTCTAGTTTTTCCTTTATTTTTTTTTAATTCATTAATTAGGTGAGAATAATCTTCGGTACTAGTTATAACCGCAACATCTTTGTAATTTTTAGCTGCAGCTCTTACCATAGCAGGACCTCCTATATCAATATTTTCAATTATTTTTTCTCTGATATTTGATTGTTCTAATATTTTTTGGAAAGGATAAAAATTGGCTATAACCAAGTCTATGGGTTCATATTGCTTTTTTTTAATTTGCAACCAATGATGTTTTTTAGATCTGTTAAAAAGTATCCCAGAATGAATTTTTGGATGTAAAGTTTTTACTCTTCCATCCAAAATCTCATCAAATCCAGTAAATTGAGAAATTTCTCGACATTTATATCCTGATTTTTTAATATAATTAAAAGTTCCACCTGAGCTTATAATATTTATTTTAAGTTTTTTTAAAACTTTAACAACTGTAATTAATTCTGCTTTATTAGAAACTGAAATTAGAGCATTTTTAACTTTTTTTATCATCTTAAATATTTTTTTTAATTTCCCAGTGAATAGTTTTATCCTTATTAACTAAATTACCAGAAACTGATATACAAGTATTATCTAATATTTTATTAGCACCTAAAAATATACTTTTTTCTAATGAGATATTTTGATCTTTAACAGTTAAAATCAATGATTTATTTTTAGATAATTGAATTAAAACACTATTACCACTAATAGTTTTAACTGCTGTTAATCCAGGATATAAGTGAAATCTAAGACTGAAATTAATTGGCTTCCCATTTTTTTTCTTAGTAATCTCGTCACAACCTAATAAATTTTTAGTGATTTTATTAAGAGAAATTCTTCTTTTATAAATACAACCAAAGTTTTTTTCATAACCATTATGAGATGCGATAGCTTCAATACTTTCTTTATTCTCTGAAAAATTAAAATCTGAGATTTTAAATGAGTTTTTAATAGAATTTCCAAATATTCTATTTATAAGTTTATTCCTTTCAAATTTTGTTACCGACGTATCATTAATTGTTAAAGTAGACTGCGCCGAAGTCAGTCTGCTTAAAAATTCTGCTTTTGGTGAAACATTACACCCGAAACCACAATTAGTAATAATTTTGGTTTCATCTAAGTAATATTCGAAAGACAAAGGGCCTGATTGGTAACTCTTTGAAAAATTTTTCTTTGGCGAACCTCCTACGTCAAAATATATGTACTCATTTTTAAATTTTAATATCTGAATACCTCCAATTTTGTTTTTTTTATCTTTTTTTTCATAATTAAAATCATTTATTATTTTGTTAAATATTTCTAAATCTTCCTCAGTTCCACCATTAAATAGAGGAACATAATTATTTGGAGTTATAATATTTTTTATACAAACTAAATTTTTATTTATTATTTCCTCTAGGAATTCAGGAATATATTTTTGAGCATCTTTAATACATTCTTTTGAAATTATAAGATATTTTGAGAAAAAAATAAGATCACTTGGATTTCTTGTTAGTGGAAAACCATCTTGGTCAAAAAATTCCTTTACTAATTTTTCTAATTCTTTAATAGCAATATTGTAATTTTCTTCGTATTCTTTAAAAACTAGACCAGATAATAATAATGCAGTAATTATTTCTATTCTATTAGAATAATTTTTCTCGAATTTAATATTTTTTTTAAGATGATTTGTCTGTTTAACTATATTTGTTAAAAAATTTCTTTTAAATTCGAATAAACCATTGTTAAGAATTATATCTGCATTTAAAATCCAGCTAATAATTCTTCTACTCAATACAGAGTTTTCCCAAATATTCTTTTTATATGTTGAGTGCTTTAGTATCCAAACATTAATAATTTTTTGTAAAGATTTTCCGTCATTTTTTCTATCTATTAAGTTGAGCCATAAAAAACTATGTAATTCTTTTAATTCTTTTATATTTTTTTGTTTCACCCAAAATAAATTAGGGTCTATTTCACTTATTTTAAATGAATATTTTTTATAACTAGTAATTGTAGACAGCAAAAAAGGGTTTGGATAAAAATAAAATTGCTGAGGACTTTTTGAAATTAATAATTTGTTATAATAGTTTGATGAAAAGTATATTTTTTTAAAAAATTTTATTAAGCTAATTTGTATTGCTAAAAAGTAAAAATAGATACTTTTTAAATTAAACATCTATTAATTTGTTCTAAGAATTCCTATATTCTTTTTTAAGTCACCTTTATTTTCTTTAAAAATAGTAGAGCCTGAGACAAGAATATTTGCCCCAGCCTTTTTGGCTAAGACACAATTATCAAAATTAATTCCACCATCTATTTCTATTTCTGTTGCTAATTTTTTCTTATCAATTAATTCTTTAACTTTTTTTGTTTTATCCAAAACTTCAGGCATAAACTTTTGTCCCCCAAAACCAGGCTCTACACTCATCATTAAAATAAGATCTACTTGGTCAATATATTTTTCTATTAATTCTATTTTAGATTTAGGTTTTAATGATATCCCAACTTTTTTACCCTCTTTTTTTATAAGATTTATTGTATTTGAGATACTTGGCGTAGCTTCAGGATGAAATGTTATTATGTCAGCACCCGCTTCAGAAAAATCTTTTATAAAATTATCAACCGGGGATATCATTAAATGAACATCAAAAACCTTTTTCGTTAGAGGCCTTAGTTTTTTAATTACTTCAGGTCCTATTGTTAAGTTTGGAACGAAATGTCCATCCATGACATCAATATGTATGTAGTCGGCTCCAGCTTTTTCTAATGCCACAACTTCTTCCCCCAACTTACTAAAATCAGCAGAAAGTATAGAGGGTGATATTTTTACTGGGAAGTTCATTATTTAGTTATATTTTAATCAACAAATATGTCAAAAAAATAAATTGTTAATTAAAAAGTTGATAGAGTTGTTTTGAAAAATCACTTTCTAAAGGAAAAGCTAACATTCCCCAAACATCATACCCTAGCAAATATGGCATAGCGTAAAACCTAAATAAATAAAAGAACCATGCAACGTAAAGAGCAATAAAACCACCAAACAAGAAACTTGGAGTTACAGGTTTGAATAATTTTATTATTGGATTAGTATATTTAACAAAAACTCTCATAAAGAAAAAGGTAGAGTCCTCCCTTTGAAATATATTCATTGCAGCCCTTCCAATCAAAGTCCACATTATCATTCCAAGTATATAATCTAAGACGATTGCCCAAGTAGGTATCATTATTAAACAATATCATTATTTAGGCAAAAAAAAAGGGGCGAAAAAATCGCCCCTTTTAATTTTTTAAGTTTATAAACTAGTGTTGTTTACCTAAGATTGCTTTACCTGTAGGTATTCTAGTATCATCTACCATTTTTTGCGTAGCTGCATCTGGTTCTTTAGTCATTAAACTAACGACTATCATCACAACTAAACAAATTGGTGCACCGATTAAACCAAATCTTAAGTGGTCAATACCTAAGAAAGGAGTATTTACACCACCGAATATTGGTACTGAAAACTTTGGATATACCCATAATAGATATAGTAATCCTGAAAGTATTCCAGACATTATTCCGGCAATTGCACCTTGTCTAGTAGCTCTCTTCCACCATACACCAAGTACAAGTGGGAAGAATAGGCCAGACATTGCAAAGTCGAATGCCCAAGCAACCGATCCTAAGATACTTGTAAGCCTAAACGAAGCTATGTAAGCACCTGCGGCACCGATTATTACTAGAAGTACACGAGCAACTAATAGTCTCTTAGCTGTATCAGCTTTTGGATCAATGATTTTGTAGTAAATATCATGTGATAAAGCATTTGATATCGCTAAAACTAATCCATCTGCAGTAGACATGGCAGCAGCCATACCACCAGCAAACACAAGTCCTGAGATTACAAACGGTAGTCCCGCTACTTCTGGAGTAGCTAACACTACAACGTCACCTCTCATGAACCATTCATTCAACTGAAGTATTCCGTCACCATTAAAGTCTGCGATGAAAACTTGTTTAACTGAAGACCAGTTTTTTACCCACTCTATACTTTGAACTTCAGAAATAGATTTTCCGATAATTCCTGTAGGTAAATTAGGGTCCATTAAAGCAAGTTTAGACAGAGTTGCTAACATAGGCGCTGAAGAATAAAGCAAGAAGATAAAGAATAGCGACCAAGCTACTGATTTTCTCGCTGCTTTAACAGAAGGAGTAGTAAAGTATCTCATTAAGATATGAGGTAACGATGCAGTTCCTACCATCATACAAATCGCTAACGATAAGTATTTCCAGACAGCCATTCCACCTTCAGGTACACCAGAGTGAGAGCCAGAGATGTATTTCAATCCTCCTGGTACTCCCGCTGCTTTCATATCTGCGGCGCTGTTTTTTACTAGTCCAAATTGTTGTTCAAGTTCACCCAATCTTGCAACTTCATCTCCTAACATTAAGTGAGGGAATACTCCTCCACCTACTTTAGAACTAATCCAGAATACTGGAAGTAGATAAGCGATGATTAATACAATGTATTGAGCTACCTGTGTCCATGTAACGGCTCTCATTCCGCCAAGCATAGAACAGATTAAGATACTAATTAATCCAACCCAAACTCCTAGTTCGAATGGAATACCTAGTGCTCTTGAAGCAATTGTTCCCGTAGCGTTAATTTGTGCGGTTACATAAGTAAATGAAGCTATGAAAAGCACGAATACAGAGCAAGCTCTTACAAGATTACCACCGTATCGTGTTCCGATAAAATCAGGAACTGTGTAACATCCAAATTTTCTAAGGTACGGAGCCATTAAAGTTGCTACAAGCACATATCCACCTGTCCAACCAACTAAGAAAGCCATATAAGTATAGCCACCAAAGTATACTCCACCCGCTAATGCTACGAATGATGCACCTGACATCCAGTCAGCTGCAGTTGCCATTCCGTTAAACACGGTTGGCACTTGTCTTCCAGCAACATAATAAGCATCTACTTGGATCGTTCTAGATAAATAACCTATAAAGGCATAAATCAAAACGGTGAAAGCAACAAACATCACTCCAATGTTTTTTGCTGACACACCTGCTTGTTCAGCAATAGCCATTATTAAAATGAATACTGCGAAACCTCCAGTGTAGAGACCATATATTTTTGGAAGATTTTTTATAAATCCACCTTTAAAGTCCATTAGTCCTCCTCTCTTTCTGAGAACCCATGTTCTTCGTCAATCTTCTCTTGTTTATTGGCAGTCCAAAATAACATTATAACGAAAGCAAGAAGTGATCCTTGTGCCGTCATATAATATGCTAATGGATACCCAAGAAAAGACATCGTGTTCAGTTCAGAACCGAACATGAAAATGACTAATGAGAAGAAAGCCCAAAGAACCAATGTTACTATCATGTGGTTTTTGGTTTTCGCCCAATATGCGTCTTTGTTTGACATTTTTCCCCCTTTTGTAACTTTTTACGTAAAAAGTATTAATTAATGGATGAGATCATACCCATATGGATCTTAATTTAAAGAGAAAAAAGGCCTCCAAAAACTTGAATGAAATGCTATTAATTAAGAAAATAAGGGATTTTAGAATACAACTTGAAATTGAATATTAAAAACATCCTAGAAACAGTTAAAACTATTGGAGAGTATTTCTTTCCAATGAAGAAAATTACTTCTAAATTTCAAACAATAAATTCAAAAAAAGATCTACAAAATTTTGTTCAAGAAAGATCAGCTCACGTTACTCAAACAACACTTTATGGTTATTTAAAAACAAGGATTGGCACTAGATATGTTTTAATGTTGCAAGATGAAAAATTTGCAGAATCAATAAATATTGCAA
>QCAW01000015.1 GCA_003281795.1 Pelagibacteraceae bacterium AG-345-F21 | reverse complement strand
TCTACTTACATGAGAGCCCAAAAAAATTATCCGGAGCAACTAAAACTAAGTGATTTTGCTGATAAGTCCTTGCTTATTTTAGACGATGATGATCCCTTAAGGGGAAGATTGGCAAGAGCCATGGAAAAGAAGGGTTTTTCTGTTAAAGAGGCTAAATCAGTCTCCGAAGGGTTGCAAATAGTTAAAGAAAAAGCTCCTGCTTTTGCTCTAGTAGATTTGAGATTAGAAGACGGGAATGGATTAGACTTAGTCAAAGAGTTATCAAGAAGCAATAAAGATAGCAGAATAGTAATGTTAACCGGATACGGGAATTTACCTACAGCAGTAGCGGCAGTTAAAGCTGGAGCAATAGATTATATAGCCAAACCAGCAGATGCAGATGACGTTGAAGCAGCATTATTAGCTTCCCCAGAGTCAAAAGCAAAACCTCCAGAAAATCCAATGTCCGCTGACAGAGTAAAGTGGGAACATATCCACAGAGTTTTTGAAGTAAATGATAAGCCAATTATGTCTCTATATGAAAGCTCAAGTAAAAAAGTAAATTACTTGGTTGCATAATGAATAAAAAAAAATAGTCCTAAAATTGGACATAATAAAAAATCTTTTTTAAACAAACCTGTAGAACACATAGACATCAAATCTTTTGATGCGCGTAGGATAATAGATTCTATGGGAAAAATGTCTTTCACTTCTAGAGATACAGCTAAAGCAGCAGGTATCTATAACGAAATGATATCAGATAAAAATTGCTCTATTTTCTTAACTTTAGCAGGATCAACTTCTGCAGCCGGGTGCATGAAAATCTATTCAGATTTAGTCAAATATAACATGGTAGATGCAATTGTGGCTACTGGAGCATCTATAGTAGACATGGATTTTTTTGAAGCTTTAGGGTTTAAACACTATCAAGGTGATCAATTTCAAGATGATACAGAACTAAGAAATAATTATATTGATAGAATATATGACACTTATATTGATGAAGAAGAACTTCAGGCGTGTGATAAAATTATTTGTGATATTGCAAATTCACTAGAACCTCGGTCATATACATCTAGAGAATTTATTAAAGAGATGGGTAAATTTTTAAAAAAGAAAGCAAAAAAAAAATAATTCATTAATAGAAGTCGCATATGATAATAATGTTCCAATTTTTTGCCCTGCATTTACAGATAGCTCGGCTGGATTTGGATTAGTTATGCATCAAGAACAAAATCCCAAGAAGCATATAACAATCGACTCAATAAGAGAATTTAGAGAATTAACTGAAATTAAACTTAAATCAAAACAATCTGGTTTATTAATGATCGGAGGCGGTGTTCCTAAAAATTTTGTACAAGATACAGTTGTATGTGCAGAGTTATTAGGCAAAAAAAGTAGATATGCATAAATATGCAGTTCAAATAACTGTTGCAGATACCAGAGATGGGGCTTGTAGTAGTTCAACTCTCAAGGAAGCAAGTTCATGGGGAAAAGTAGATGTAACTAAAGAACAGATGGTCTTTGCAGAAGCAACTAGTGTTTTACCCTTAATTGCTAGCGACGCATACCATCGAGAAAATTGGAAAAATAGAAAAAAAAGAAATTTTTCCCAATTATTTATGTCCTAATGAATTATTTAAGTCAAAGAAAAGGTTTTCTTGGTTATGATACCAATCAAAAAGCTAATCATAAAGTAGTTGTAGTCCCATTTGGATTAGAAAAGACTGTTAGTTATGGAGGTGGGACAAAAAATGGTCCAAAAGAAATAATCAAAGCATCTCATCAAGTTGAATTATTTGATGAAGAATTAAACAAAGAGCCATACAAAGAAATTGGAATTAAAACTCTTAAACCTTTTTTGATAAAAAAAGAAATTAAATCTGCACTAAGTCAATTAACAAAAATTAATGAAAAAATCTTATCAAATAATAAATTTCCTATAGTTTTTGGAGGCGAACATTCTTTAACGGTAGGATCAATCAAGCCTTTTGTAAAAAAATATGATGAAATAACTTTACTTCATTTTGATGCCCATGCAGATTTAAGAGAAAGTTATAATGGAGAAAAATACTCACATGCTTCAGCAATAAAAAGATGTTTAGATTTCAAAAATGTAAAGGTTGTTTCTTTTGGAATTAGAAACTTATCTCAATATGAGATGAACTTTTACAAAGAAAATCAAGATAGAATTAAAATATTTTGGGGTAAAGACAAAAAAGATTGGGATTTGAGTCGTCTCAAAACTATTTTTAAAGAGAAAAATGTTTATATAACGTTTGACGTAGATGGTTTTGACGCAAGTATTATGCCAGCAACAGGAACGCCAGAACCAGGGGGGGTTGCTATGGGAAGATGTACTTCCAATAATAAAAAATGTATGTCAAATTTCTAATATAGTTGGTGTCGATATTAATGAGTTAGCCCCAATAAAAAATTTTGACTCTTATAATTTTCTAATTGCAAAATTAGCGTACAAAATTTTATCTTACGTATTTGAATTTAAACGTTAAACTTTAAATCATTTTGCCTCCAAATAATACTTACTGATGCACCACCTAGTTTACCGTCTTTTAAAAAAAAGATAAACGTGCAGATTTTCTTTCTAAAAGTGTTTTTCCCAAAAAGGTTCCTAATCCTGTTCCTGAATTTGAATTAACTGAAGTTGATTTAGATTTAATGTAAGGTTCTCCAAGAATTTCTTTTATATCATCAGGAAATCCAGGGCCATCATCGTTTATTAAGACCTCTAACCTTTTTGAATTACTTTTTATCTTTATTTCTACTGTGCTCTTGGCAAATTTTACAGCATTACCAATAAAATTTCTCAACCCATATATTAATTCTGGAGATCTTTGAAATTCAAATTTTTGATTATCTTCATCTAAATTTATTATCAATTTTTTAGAAGAAGTTTCTTTAAATGTCTCAATAATTTCATTAAGCAAGTTTTCAATTGTAGTTTTGGAGAAAAATTCATCCTCTTTTATTTTTTTTTTTGAAATTTGTTTTAATATCTCACCACATCTTTTGGTTTGACTAATCAATAATTCTAAATCTTTCGAATGTTCATTGTTTTGTCCTAAATCTTTTTTGAGTTCAGACGCGACAACATTAATCGTAGCTAGCGGAGTACCCAGCGAGTGGGCTGCTGCTGCTGCCTGCCCTCCAAGAGACTCAAGTTCATATTCTTTTGCTAATACCTGTTGAACTTTATTGATTGCATCAGTTCTTCTTTTACTCTCCCCGGAAAATCTAATTCCAAAATAGCATAAAAATACTAAACCTATAATTATTGCTATAATATATCCTGTTAAATATAATTTTGGAAAAGTAATTGAATGCTCGTGTATCCCTGGAAGAGGATAATGAAAAAATGTCAACCCAAATAAAAGGATAATGGTTAAAAACCCTAGAATGATAGTTGTTCCCATACTTAAAAAAGTTGATGAGACTATAGCTGGAACAATAATAAGTATTGTAAATGGATTTGAAATACCGCCTGTTAGATAAAGTAGGGCAGATAATTGTACCAAGTCATAGATTAGAAATGCACTAGCGTTAAAATCTTTAATAGAAATTGTCTTTATTCTGTATTGTAAATAAAAGTTTGTTAGTAAGCCTACAACTAAGATTAAATACGCATAAACAATTAAAAATTCTAATTTTAGATAAAAATAAACTATGGTTATTGCTGAAAACTGACCAATGATCGCGATCCATCTTAAATAGACTAGAGTTCTTCTATCTAAATTAAGGTTTTCTCCTAATCTAAAAAGAGTAGAAAAATTCATTTCAAAATTTAAATATCTAAATTAACTACTTCTAAAGCATTACTAGTTATAAAATCTTTTCTAGGAGCAACTTCATCGCCCATCAAAATTTCTATCATTTTTTGATCTTCTTTAGATTTTTCCTTGGTTCCCCTCGTGTATTGAACTCTCAGCATGGTTCTATTTTCAGGGTTCAATGTGGTTTCCCATAGTTCTTCGGGATTCATCTCACCCAATCCTTTAAATCTTTGTATTGAAAGTTTTTCTCTTTGCTCTTGCATAAATTGATTGTATTCGCGAGAACCTTTTTTTAATTTTTTATCTGCTTTGCCTGCAACTTTAAATATATATTCTTCAAGTGATTTTTCGTCTTTTATATAAACACTCTTATTGGATTTAGTAACTTTAAATAATGGTGGTTGAGCTAAATAAATATGACCATTTTCTATTAATTTATAAAAAGGAAAATTATTAAAAAAAGTAAGTAAAAGAGTCCTGATGTGAGAACCATCTACATCTGCATCGGTCATTATAACTATTTTGTCGTATCTCAAATTTTCGATATTAAAATCTTTTGATCCTGTTCCCAAAGCATTTATCAAAGTTACTATCTCGTTAGATGACATCATCTTAGATAAAGCTTTAGTGTCTTGATCTTGTCCGTTAGATTTGCCATTAACAAATGTATTTAATATTTTTCCTCTTAATGGAAGCACAGCTTGAAATTCTCTTACTCTTCCCTGTTTTGCAGATCCACCTGCTGAATCTCCCTCAACTATAAATAGTTCAGTACCCTCTTTCGTTTGAAGTTGGCAATCTGCAAGTTTGCCTGGCAGTCCTGATAATTCAAAAGATCCTTTTCTTCTAACACTGTCTCTAGCTTTTCTTGCAACATCTCTTGCCATAGCAGCTTGTGTTATTTTTTCTAGAACAACTTTTGCTATAGACGGATTTTGATCAAACCAAGTAGAAACTTTATCACTTATAATGCTTTCAACTATTAATCTAATTTCAGAAGAAACAAGTTTGTCTTTGGTCTGAGAAGAAAATTTTGGATCAGGCATTTTGATAGACAAAACTGATGTTAATCCCTCCTTTATGTCTTCACCAGAGAGGGTAAACTTGTTTTTTTTGCTATTTCTTTCATTAAAATACTTATTGATCACTCTTGTAAGAGCGCTCCTAAAACCTAGTAAGTGAGTTCCTCCATCTTTTTGAGGTATATTATTTGTAAAAGGCAGAACTTCTTCTGAATAACCTGCATTCCATTCAAAAGAACATTCTACTACTACATTATTTTTAGTAGCAAATACGTATACAGGTTTTTTAAAAACTTCTTTTTCATTTTTATTCACTAATAATGGTTTTTTGTTATTTATGTGTTTAACAAATTCTATGATTCCACCATCATATTTGTGAACAAATTCTTTTTCTTTTTTAATAGTTTGGTCGATTAATTTTATACAAACTCCCTTGTTTAAAAAAAGCAAGTTCTCTTATTCTTTTCTCTAAAATAGAAGAGCTAAATTTTGTTGATGAAAAAACTTCTTTTGATGGTAAAAAATTTATCCGAGTTCCTCTTTTTTTTGTTTTTCCAGTTTCTTTTAAAGATTTTTTGGTGTTTCCATTTTCAAATGTTACTAAATATTCCTTTCCGTCTCTATAAATATTTAATTCTAATTTTTCTGATAAAGCATTAACTACTGAGACCCCTACACCATGTAATCCCCCTGAAACTTTATAAGAATCATGATCAAATTTTCCTCCTGCGTGTAACTGAGTCATAATTACTTCTGCAGCAGACATTTTTTCTCCTTTATGTAGATCAACAGGTATACCTCTACCATCATCTTCTACTGATATTGAGTTATCTTGGTTCATTTTAACCACAATATTCTTGCAATAACCAGCTAGAGCTTCATCGATAGCATTGTCCACTACTTCAAAAACCATGTGATGTAAACCAGATCCGTCATCGGTATCTCCTATGTACATCCCTGGTCTTTTTCTTACAGCATCGAGTCCCTTAAGAACTTTTATGGAGTCAGCACCATAAGAAGGATTTGAATTTGTGATAGATTTTTTTGGCATTATTTTAATTTAGATGACAGTTTATAACATTTTTTTTGACTAATAGAAAACCACTTTAGATATCAGTCTTCTAAAATGATTTAATATCAATGATTTTAGCTTGAAATAAAAAAGAATTATATTTTTCTACTAAAACTAGATTTTCATAGGCATTATAACAAAGTAGCTGTTCTTGTCAGATTGGTCTTCGACCAAAACAGGAGAAACTGAATCTTTTAAATTCATTTTTAGATTTTTATCTTCGATTTCTGATGCAATATCAATTAAATATTTTGAATTAAAACTAATATTTACATTTCCTGAATTAAATTTTGCACTAATAACCTCATTTCCGTCCCCTGAATTTGCACTATTTACTGATAATTGGACATTTTCTTTATTAATAACAAGCTTAACGCCCTCTTTTCGATCCAGCGAAACACTTGTGACTCTCTCTATCGAGTTTATAAAATCTTTTGTTAAAACCGTTAATATTTTATCGTTATCAATTGGCACAACTTTCTTGTAATCTGGAAATTTTCCATCAATGACTTTTGAAATTAATTTAATATTTCCTAGAGTGAATTTAATTTTATTTTCACTTATTTGGAATTTAAGTTTTTCGTTAATTTCAGCCAACAAAGTACATAGTTGAAATACTGTTTTTCTAGGTAAAATTAAAGAAGAAAAATTTTTAGGTTTTTCAATCTCAAGACTACTTGAAGATAGTCTGTGACTATCTGTAGCCACTCCTGTTAAAAAACTTCTCCCATGTCCCTCAGTCATATGGAGATAAATGCCATTTAAATAGTGTCTAGTATCATCATTTGAAATTGCTATTTTAGTTTTATTTAAAAGTTTTAAAAATTTATTATTGTTTAATTCAATTTCTTGATTTTCAAACTCATCAGAAAATGTAGGAAAATTGTCAGTGGGTAAACATAGTAAATTAAAATCTGAATTTTCACTTTTCAAACTTAATTTATTTTGAGTTTTTAAGTCAAATTTCAATTCAGAATTAGAGGATATTTTTCTTAATATATCATAAAGTATTGCTGCGGAAGTAGTGGTGCTGCCTTCATTTAAAACTTTTACTTCACTTATCTCGTCATAAAAAACTATGTCTAAATCTGTTGCTACGATAGATAGTTTATTGTTTTTCAGCTGTAACAAAACATTAGAAAGTATTGGCAGAGTGTTTTTTTTTTCAACTATACCTTGAACAAAATTTAATGATTTTAGTAATATATCTCTTTTTACAATAAACTGCATTTCTATTACTGTTCTTGTAAAAGATCCTTTATTTGATTAATATTTTTTTTCATTTCATCATCTTGTTCAGAAAGCCTGGTAATAGTTTTAACAGCATGAATAACTGTTGTATGATCGCGATTTGCAAATCGTCTTCCTATCTCGGGAAGAGATCTAGATGTCATTTTTTTTGCTAAATACATAGCTACTTGTCTAGGACGTGCTAAGGGCCTTGATCTCCTTTGAGAGAGCATATCGCTTAAGGGAATATTGTAATAATTTGAAACAACATTTTGTATTTTATCAACCGTAATTACTTTTATCTGACTAAACACATCTTTTAAAATATTCTTGCAGTCAGCCAAATTTAAGACTTTATTGTGCACCCGGCTAAATGCAATCACTCGGTTTAAAATTCCTATAAGTTCTCTTATACTTGCTTTGCTTTCGTTCGCTACATAGTTAATCACTTCATCGCTAAGATTAATGCTTTCTTTAAATTGACTTTCTATTTCGGTTAATTTTTTTCTTATAATTTTTACTTTAAGTTCGAGATCTGGAATATCTATATCAACCACTAATCCACCTGCTAATCTAGATTTAATTCTCTCTTGAACTCGATCCAATTTCATTGGAGTTCTATCAGCTGAAATAATTATCTGTGAACCTTTTTCTATCAAACTATTGAATGTATGAAAAAACTCTTCCTGTAAACTTTCTTTGCCTCTGATGAACTGAATGTCATCTATAATAAACACTGAGGATTTTCTAAAAAAATCTTTGAAATTTACCATATCATTTTTTTTAATCGATTTAATGAAATGATACATAAATCTCTCAGCAGATATAAACATGACATTATTTTCGCCTTGTAGTTCAAGACCTATAGCATTAAGAAGGTGTGTTTTGCCTAAACCAACTCCTCCACATATATAAAGTGGATTATATCTTGACAAGTGTTCACAGATCTTTTTTGAATAAGACAAAGCAATATCGTTACTTTTGCCCTGAATAAAATTATCAAAGTTAAGGTTTGGATTTAATCTATTATAATTTAGAATTGAGTCTTTGATCTCAGAAACTTTATTCAATTCGTCAATTTTAATTAAATCAGAATTATTTTTGTTTTCTTCTATAATTTTAAATTCTATTCTATTTAAAGAGGGTTTAGCACTTTTTACTTGTTCTAAAATTTTATCTAAATATCTTGAAACGATCCAATCTCTGAAAAATCTTGTTGGCACTCCAAGAACTAAATAATCATTAAATTCTTTTATTAAAGAAATTTTTTGTAACCAACTTGAGTATACTTCGTTTCCAAAAGTATTTTTAAACAAATTTTGCACATCTTCCCATTTCAAGATATTCTCTTCTTCAGAAATATAAACGTTATGTTTTTTGTGATTATTTTTTTCCATGTAATAAGTTTTTAAAAGAAATTCCTTTAAACTCTTTTTGAAAATCTTTTGCAACTAGCTACAGGTTGTAATGAAAAATATTTTTGATCAGGTTGTAGAGTTAACGTTGAGATAGAAAAAATATATTTATATACAACCTTTAAACTATATCTTGATAAAAAAAACTAAATGTAGAATAAATTTTAAAATTTTATCAACTTAGAATTGTTTAAAAAAATTAAATTCTTTTAGAGATTTTTGAGATTTTTCTAGCTGCTGTTTTTTTACTTACAGAGCCTTTTTTAGCAACCTGCATTAGAATTGACTGAAATTTTGGAAAATATTTCTTAGCTTTGTCTTTTTCTTTAGATTTAATAAGCAATTCTATTTGTTTAACGGCGTTTTTATATTTACTTTTTCTAATTTTATTTACTTGAGTTTGACTTTTTACCCTTCTAACTCTTCTAATTGCTGATTTAGTATTTGGCATTTTTTTAAACTATATATATCCCAGTATAATCTGGGTCAACTTTATTATTTTTGACACTTAGGGCAAAAAAAACTTGATCGATTTGATAATACAGTTTTTTTTATTTTATTATTACAATCAGAGTTAGAACAATTTTCTCCCTCTTTACCGTATACAGCAAAAAACTGCTGGAAAGTTCCTGATTTACCACTGGCACTAGAAAAATTTTTTATAGATGATCCTCCTAAAATTATCGCTTTTTTCAATATTTTTTTCGTATTTTGTATAATTCTTTTAATTTCCTTATTTTTTAAATGCTCAACCTTTCTAAAAGGATGAATCCCGCTAAAAAACAAAATTTCATTTGCATAAATATTGCCTAACCCGGATACAAACTTTTGATCCATTAAAAGATCTTTAATAACTTTTTTTCTTTTTTTTAAAGATATTTTGAAATATTTATAGTCAAATTCATCTGTTAAAGGTTCGGGTCCTAATATCTTTAAGTGTTTATTTTCTCTTATCTTTTTAGTTAATTCAACTTTGATAAATCCAAACTTTCTTACATCATTATAAATTAACTTTATTTTATTTTTGAAAAAGAAAATTACATGATTATGTTTTTTATCTTTTTTTTCATTTAATTTATAATAAAAACTAGTCTTTTCTTTATATTTATTTTTAGTAATAAAAAATTTTCCTGTCATACCTAAATGAACCATCATCACTAATTCTTTTTTTTTATCTTCAAAAAAAATAAGCAAATATTTGGATCTTCTTTTTATGTCTTTTATCTTTAAGCCAATTATTTGATTTAAATCCTTTTTGTTAACTTTGTATCTAAGTGATGAGGCGTTGATTTGAACACTTTTTATAGTTAAATTAGTAATAGTACTCTCTAGAGACTTTTTAACAACTTCAACTTCAGGTAATTCTGGCATATAATTTATTAATGAAAAGCACTATCCAAGATAAAAAGAAGCTAGTCAATTCCGTATTTTCTAAAGTTTATAAAAAATATGACATTATGAATGATATTATGTCCTTAGGCATCCATCGTATTTGGAAGAATAAACTGATTGACTGGATGAACCCAGGAAAAAATGACACGCTTATCGATGTTGCATCTGGCACAGGCGATATTGCAAAACTTTTTTCTAAAAGAAACAATCACTTAAATAAAATTTCATGTGTTGAACCTAATAACGAAATGTATCTTATAGGTAAAAAAAATTTAAGTAAGTTAAAAAATATTAAATGGTATAAAGCAAAAGCTGAAAGACTCCCATTTGAAAAAAATAAATACGATTTTTATACAATTAGTTATGGTTTAAGGAACGTATCAAATATCAACTTAGCCTTACAAGAAGCTTTTAGAGTTTTAAGACCAGGAGGTCGTTTTATGTGCCTAGAATTTTCGAAAGTGCAAAATGAAATAGTAAGTATTTTATACAATCAATACTCCAAAAGTATTCCTATCATAGGTAAATATATAGTTGGATCTTCGAAACCTTATAAATATTTAATTGAAAGTATTAAGAAATTTCATAGTCAAGAACATCTTGCTGAATTGATGAAAAAAAAACGGCTTTACCAAAGTAGAATATAGGAACCTTTCCAATGGTATTTCTGCTATACATTCTGGGTGGAAAATCTAAATGTTTAAAAGAATTTTTCTATTATTTAAAGTTGCAAGAAAACTATCAGCGTCTGGAGCTGTAGAAACAATCAATCAAATTTATAGTTTGCCTTTTTTTATAAACTTATTTTTCAATTTTATCTCTATAGGATTACAATCCAAAAATTCGAGTAAACAAAAAAATCCAGGAGAAAAACTTTGTGCGGCTTTACAAAGTATGGGGACAACTTTTATAAAACTAGGGCAGTTCCTTGCAACAAGGCCAGATATAATTGGAGAGGAAACCGCCAAAAGTTTGGAAAAGCTTCAGGATAAAGTGCCAGCATTTGATCTTTATGAAGCTAAGAAAATTATAAAAAAAGAAATTGGAGATAAACAATATCAAAACATAACTAACATTAGTGAGTCGATAGCAGCTGCTTCAATAGCACAGGTACATATCGCAGATATAAAAGAAAATAATGTAAATAAGCAAGTAGCTATAAAAATATTAAGACCTGATATAGAAAAATTATTTAATGAAGAATTAGATGCATTAATGTTGTTTGCTTATATTGTAGAAAATACTTTTTCAAAAGCAAAAAGGCTTAAACTTATCGAAGTGGTTCATTTACTACGAGAAATTACTAACATTGAAATGGATTTAAGATTTGAAGCAGCTGCAGCAAATGAGCTTTTTGAGAATACAAAAAATGATATTGGATTTAATGTTCCAAAAATTTACTGGAATTATACTACAAAAAAAGTACTTACTTTAGATAAAGTTAATGGAGTTTCTATTCGTGAATATGGAACATTAAAAGATTATGGGGTTAATTTAAAAAATTTAGCAGAAAATCTAATACAGCATTTTCTAAAACAGGCAGTTAGAGATGGTTTCTTTCACGGCGATATGCATCAAGGGAATTTGTTTGTAGATAAAAAAGGAAATATAATTCCTGTTGATTTCGGTATAATGGGAAGATTAGATAAAAATAACAGAAAATTTTTAGCAGAAATATTATATGGTTTTATTCAAAGAGATTATGTTAAAGTTGCTGAAGTTCATTTTCAAGCAGGTCTAGTTCCTCAAGATGCCTCGAAAGAAGAATTCGCTCAAGCTTTAAGATCAGTTGGAGAGCCTATTTTTGGTCAATCTATAAAAGATATATCTGGAGGAAATTTATTAGCACAACTTTTTGAAATTACTGAAAAATTTAATATGGCAACTCAACCCTCTTTGTTATTGCTTCAGAAAACTATGGTTGTTGTTGAGGGGGTGGCGCGTAAACTCTATCCTGAAACTAATATTTGGCAAGTTTCGAAACCAGTATTGGAAGATTGGTTAAAAAATATCAAAAGTCCAAAGTCTAAAATTGATACAGCTTTAAATACCTCATCAGAGATAATTAAAAGAATACCTGAATTTCCAGAATTAATGGATAAGGCCAATTATGCTCTACAATTGTTAGCTGAGGGCAAACTAAATTTGGGACATGGAAATAGTAAAAATTTAGAAATTGAACAAATGAAATTGAAAAATTTTAAAAATAATTTAATTATCGGCTCATTTGGTATTGTAATTATAATGTTATTAGTATTTTAATAACGAAATGACTTTAAAAAATAAAAAAATTTTATTTATAGTTGGTGGGGGGATATCTGCTTACAAATCTCTTGATTTGATAAGATTGCTTCAAAAAAATAGTGTTAGTATAAAAACAATTTTAACTAAAAGTGGAAAAGAATTCGTAACGCCTTTGTCTATAGCAGCCCTGACAAAAAATAAGGTTTATGAGGATATTTTTAATAAAAATAATGAGGCTGAAATTGATCACATTTCCTTGTCGAGGTGGGCAGATTTAATTGTCGTTTTACCTACCACAGCAAACTTCATGACAAAATTAAGCATAGGAAAAGCTGAAGATTTAGCTACTACCGTTTTGTTAGCTTCAAATAAAGATATTCTTTTAGTTCCTGCGATGAATGTAAGAATGTGGCTTCATAAAGCTACTCAAAAAAATGTAAAAATTTTACAAGATTATGGTTATCACTTTGTAGGGCCTCAAAAAGGTGAGATGGCGTGTGGTGAATATGGTGAGGGTAAAATGTCTAGTCCCAGACAGATCTTTTCATATTTAAAAAATTATTTTAATAGAAAAAATATTGTTAAAAATAAAAATTTTAAAGCCCTGGTTACAACTGGCCCGACGAGAGAATACTTGGATCCAGTTCGATATATTTCCAACGAGTCAAGTGGAAAACAAGGGTATGAACTCGCTTTAGCATTGAAAAAAATGGGTATTAAAACAACTTTAGTTGTTGGGCCGTCAAATTTAAATTTTTCAAAAGATTTGAAAATTAAAAAAGTAATTTCTGCAAATAATATGCTAGATGAAGTTAAAAAGTTACTTCCTGTAGATATAGCAATATGTGCTGCTGCTGTTGCAGACTATAGTCCAGTCAAAAAAAATAAAAATAAAATAAAAAAAGATGCAACAAATTTAAGCTTAATCAAACTAGAAAAAAATCCCGATATTTTGGATTTTTTAGGTAAAAATAATAAACACAGGCCAAAAATAGTAGTAGGTTTTTCTGCAGAAACAGAAAATATTATTTTTAATTCAAAATCAAAAATGAAAAATAAATATTGTGATCTTATGATAGCCAACGATGTATCAAAAAAAGGTACTGGTTTTAACTCAGATTATAATAAAGTTGCTATAATTCATAAAAACGGAAAAATTCAAAATATAAAAAAAAATAAAAAAAGTTATATAGCAAACATGGTTGCCAAGATCATTTTAGATAAGCTTTTAATGAATGATAAAAATATTAATTAAAAGGACTTCTAAAGAAATTTCCTTGCCTAAATATGAAACTTCAGGATCTTCTGGCATGGACCTTTCTGCAAATATAAAGACTTTTGTAAAAATTAATCCCGGATCTACAGTTATAATTCCTACAGGTTTGTCTGTTTCAATACCAAAAGGTTATGAAATTCAAATAAGACCCAGATCAGGTTTGGCAGCAAAAAATAAGATAAGTGTTTTAAATACGCCTGGCACTATTGATGCCGATTACAGGGGTGAAATAAAAGTTATATTAATCAATCTCGGAGAAGATGAATTTTTAATAGAAAAAGGTCTTAGAATTGCACAAATGGTCGTTTCACCAGTAATACAAGTTGAACTCGAAGAAGTAGAAGAGTTAGAAAATACTTCAAGAGGAAAAGGTGGATTCGGATCTACTGGGGTTTAAGAAAAAATGAAAATAAGTTTAACTCAAATAAAAAGATTTGAAAAACAAATAACTTTAAAAAAAATTGGTTTTTCTGGGCAAAAAAAAATTTTTTCCTCGAATGTATTAATAGTTGGCATGGGAGGGTTAGGATGCCCTTTGCTGACCTATCTTGCTTCATCCGGAGTGGGGAAAATAGGAATAGTTGATTTTGACAAAGTTGAAATATCAAATTTGAATAGACAGACGTTATTTAATCAAAGCGATATAGGTAAATATAAAGTAGATCTAGCTAAAAAATGGACTAACAAAATAAACGGAAATATTAATTTAATCACTTTTAAAAAAAAGATTACTCCTAAAAATATTAAAAGTATTTTAAGTAAGTTTGATATAATTTGTGATGGAACGGATAACTACAATACAAGATATTTAATCAACGATTATTGTAAAAAAAATAAAAAATTACTTATCTCAGCGGCAATAAGTAAATTCGATGGTCATTTAATTAAATTCAACTTTAAAAAAAAAGGGCCTTGTTACAGATGTTTTATGCCAGAAATGCCGCTAATAGATAATAACTGTCAAAATGAGGGAATATTTTCTCCACTACCTGGTATTATGGGAACTTTACAAGCAAATGAAGTTTTAAAATCTATTTTAAAACTTAAAGATAATTTAAAAGGAAGGATAATTATATTCGATAGTTTAAAAACAGAATTTAGAAAATCAACAATATCAATTAATTCAAACTGTATAAATAAATGTTCAAAATAGCCTTAATAATCATCTCTGTAATTTTTTTTGGAACTTCAAGTTTCTCAAAAAAATGAAGATTTTCTTACTTTAAGATATGACGAAGTAAATTTAAGACAAGGTCCTTCCAAAGATTATCCGGTAAAAATCTTTTATAAAAAAAAATTTTTACCTGTTGTAGTCCTGGACAAATATGAAAATTTTAGAAAAATTAAGGACCATGAAAATAACTCAGGTTGGATACATATTTCTCAGCTTTCAAAAAAGAAGGCGGCTATAGTTAATAAGGAAGAAGCGATTATGTTTAAAAGTCCGACTATTTATTCAAAACCAGTTGCAATTTTAAAAAAGGGGAGACTCACAAAAATCAAAAAATGCCGTGAAGATTGGTGTAAAGTTAGTTCAGACAAATATAAAGGGTGGCTTAAAAAAGACAGTTTATGGGGGTTGCTTTAGGATTTGACCTTTGAGGCCCAAAATTTATCTAGTAAAAAATACCACACAGCATTAGCCAACGGTTCTACTATAGCATCTGTTAAAGCTATCATAAAAGATACGTCCGCTATTATCATTAGAACAGTAATAGCTATTAAAAAGTGTCCAATCGTATAGACTATTGTTCTTAAAATTGAACCTTTATTATTTTTATATACTTCTTTTGCTGAGTTAAAAATTCCTGAAGTTAATTCAGTCATACTAATTCAATTTTTTTAAATTTAGTCTGTCTGCATTCATTATCTTCGTCCATACAGAAACAAAATCTTTGATAAATTTTTCTTTGTTGTCGTCTTGAGCATAAACCTCAGAATAAGATCGAAGTATTGAGTTAGAACCAAAAACTAAATCTGCTCTGGATGCGGTATACTTAACTTTGTTTGTTTTGCGATCAATCATATCGTAAGAGTTCTTACCTGTTGGTTTCCAAATATATTTCATATCAACCAAGTTAATAAAGAAGTCATTTGTTAATGTTCCAACTTTATCAGTGAATGTACCTTTATTTTTTGCGGACTCATGATTTGTTCCAAGTACTCTCATGCCACCAACCAAACATGTCATTTCTTGCGCGGTCAGCCCCATCAAAGAAGCACGTTCTAATAAAAGCTCCTCTGGCATTACGGAGTAATCTGATTTTACGTAATTTCTAAATCCATCATGCAAAGGCTCTAGCCACTTAAAATTCTTGATCTCGGTTTGCTTTTGAGAGGAGTCTCCTCTACCTGGATTAAATGGAACTTTTACATTAGAGCCAGCTTTATTAATAGCTTTTTCTAATCCTACGTTTCCTGCAATAATAATTGTATCAGCAACTGTCGCTCCAGTTTTTTTTGCTATCCCTTCTAGAACTTTTAATATTTTAGAAAGTTTTTTTGGTTCATTAGCTTCCCAATCTTTCATAGGTGCTAATCGAATTCTTGCCCCATTAGCTCCTCCTCTTTTGTCTGTAACTCTATAAGTTCTAGCACTATCCCAAGCAGTCTTAATTAAATCACTAGCACTTAGTTTGCTAGCTGCAACCATTTTTTTAACTTTATCTATATTGTATTTTTTTTTTGGAGATGAAACATTGCCTTGCCAAAGAAGATCTTCTTTGGGAGCCCAGGGACCAATATAATTTTCTCTATTCCCCATTGTCCTATGTGTTAGTTTAAACCAAGCACGAGCAAATGAGTCTTCAAAAAACTTAGGATCTTTGTAAAATCTCTCTGAAATTTTTCTATATTCTGGATCCATAGCCATGGCCATGTCTGCGTCAGTAAACATTAATCTAGCTTTCTTTTTTGGATCACCTAAATCTACTGGTTTTTTTTCTTCTTCAAGATTAACTGGTTCCCATTGCCATGCACCCGCTGGGCTTTTTTTTACTTTCCCACTCATAATTTAATAAAAGATCTAAGTACTGATGGTCCCATTTATCAGGATTGGTTGTCCATGCCCCTTCGAGACCTGAAGTTATTTGATTTACACCTGTTCCATTTTTTTGATTCCATCCAAATCCTTGTTCGTGAATATCAGCTCCTGCAGGTTCAGGACCTAAATTAGCAGGATTTCCATTACCATGTGCTCTTCCGATAGAGTGGCCGCCAACTGTAAGTGCTGCAGTTTCAATATCATTCATTCCCATTCTGCCAAATGTTTCCCTAACATCCATTGCCGTTCTTAATGGGTCTGGTTTGCCTTCTACACCTTCAGGATTTACATAAACAAGTTGAAAATGAGATGCTGCAAGTGGAGCCTCTAGAGATGAACGGTCTTGCGGGTCACTATATCTATTTACAGCTAGTGGGACCGTCTCTTTGCCCCAATAAACATCCTTTTCAGGTCCCCATATGTCTTCTCTGCCAAATGAAAAACCAAAAGTCTTAAATCCCGCTTTTTCATAAGCCATAGTTCCAGCCAATACCATTAAATCTGACCAACTTAGTTTATTTCCATATTTTTTTTTTATTGGCCAAAGAAGACGTCTTGCTTTGTCTAAATTAGTATTATCTGGCCAAGAATCTTGTGGGGAGAACCTATGAGAACCAACATTTGGTCTACCATCAAATTCTCTGTAGGTTCCTACTTGGTGCCAAGTCAATCTTACCATTAGACCAGTATAGCTTCCTAAATCTGCCGGCCACCACTCTTGGCTATCCGTCATTAATTTTAACAAATCTTTTTTTAGTGCTTTAAAATTTAATTTTTTAACTTCTTTTCTGTATTTAAATCCTGGCAGAGGATTAGTTTTAGTGTCATGTTGATGTAAGATATCTAAATTAATGCTATTTGGCCAAAGTCTCGCAGTATTAGACTCGCCTGCTTTCGTTACGCCGCCATGCATAACGGGGCATTTACCATTTCCATTTTTTTTAAATTCTACGCTCATACTATTTTAGCTCTATTTCTAGTTTATAATAATTCTAAACTAGAAAGTCAACAATAGATAACTATTTTTGAATTCGTATTACAACTTCAAGATTTTTTATTTTTTTACCTTTTGGAGGAATTGGTACTTTGCTTAATTTTACTTGGTTATAATTAATATCAGTAAGTTCCTTAGATCCTTCGTCGTAGAAATGATGGTGCGACCTAATGTTCGTATCATAATAACTTTTATTTTTACTGGTTAAAATTTCTTTTAAGTATCCGGCATTTATAAATGCCTCGACTGTGTTGTATATTGTTGCTAAAGAAATTTGCTCCTTTCCTTTTCTATTTATTTTCTTATTCAATGTTTCAATTGTAAAATGGAAAGTTTTATTTCTATCAAATAAATTTTTAGCTATTAAAATTCTTTGTTTAGTGGGTCTTAAGCCAGAAGTTCTTAATTTATTTGCAATTTCTTTTTTTTGGTTCATAAACTTCGCAATTTATTGATATAATTCGTAATTATTTATATAAAATTGTATATAAATCAAGTAAAAACTACTAACTTAACCTATGCAAAAAAATAGTTTTAATTACGATGAATTGATCGCTTGCGGAAAAGGTGATTTGTTTGGCAAAGGAAACGCAAAGCTGCCTTTACCACCTATGTTAATGTTTGACAGAATAACTGAAATCAAAAAAAAATGCGGGAGAGTTCAAAAAGGGGTACGTCAAAGCTGAATTAGATATTAAAGATAATTTATGGTTTTTTGATTGTCATTTTCAAAATGACCCCGTTATGCCCGGATGCCTAGGTTTAGATGCAATGTGGCAGTTAGTTGGTTTTTATCTAGGATGGGTCGGTGAACCTGGAAAAGGAAGAGCTTTAGGGGTCAATACAGTAAAGTTTACTGGAGAAGTTCTTAAAAATGTCAAATTAGCTACTTATGAAATAAATATGAAAAGAATTTTAAAAAAAGAGGGCGCTGTAGTAGGATTAGCTAATGGTATATTAAATGCAGATGGAAAAAAAATTTATAGCGCAGAAAACTTAAAAGTTGGTTTATTTAAATCATGAAACGGGTTGTAATATCAGGTCTCGGGGTAGTATCTTGTCTTGGCAACAATCAAGATGAAGTTTACAAATCACTTTTAAATTCAAAATCTGGAATTTCTTTTTCGGAAGAATACAAAGAATATAATCTAAAAAGCAATATTCACGGTAAACCAAACATTAAACTTGAAGATCACGTTGACAGAAAATTTATAAGGTTTATGGGCCCAGGTTCTGCTTACAACTTTATATCAATGAATGAAGCTGTAAAAGACTCTGGTTTAGAAGAAAAAGATATAAGTAATATTAGCACTGGTATGATTATGGGTTCTGGAGGTCCTTCAATAGAAAATGTCATTTTAGCAGCAGATAAAACAAGAGAAAAAAATCCAAAAAGAATGGGTCCTTTTGTTGTCCCAAGGACAATGTCTAGTACTGCTTCAGCTACTTTAGCCGTTCCTTTTAAAATCAAGGGAGTTAACTACACAATTAGTTCTGCCTGTGCCACAAGTGGCCACTGTATAGGTAATGCTATGGAGTTAATTCAACTTGGAAAGCAAAAAATTATTTTTGCTGGTGGTAGTGATGAAGTTCACTTTGCTATGACAGCTATGTTTGATGCAATGACTGCATTATCTTCTAAGTACAATGATACCCCTGAAAAAGCTTCAAGGCCATACGACAAAACAAGAGATGGATTTGTTATTTCTGGTGGCGGTGGCGTACTAGTTTTAGAAGAATACGAACACGCTAAAGCAAGAGGAGCAAAAATTTATGCTGAACTTACAGGTTATGGAGCAACTTCTGATGGTTTTGATATGGTGGCACCATCAGGTGAGGGTGCTGTAAGATGTATGAAGATGGCTTTGACATCAGCAAAAAATAAAATTGATTATATAAATACTCACGGTACTTCAACTCCTGTGGGTGATATAACTGAATTAAAAGCAGTTGGTGAAGTTTTTAAAGAATATAAACCTAAAATTAGTTCAACAAAATCTTTAGCTGGTCATTCACTTGGTGCTACATCAGTTCATGAAGCTATCTACTGTTTAATAATGATGAAAAATAATTTTATAGCTGCCTCGGCTAATATCACTGAGATGGATGATGAGGCAAAAAAATATCCAATTGTAACAAAAGTAGAAAAAGATGTAACTTTAAATTCTGTTATGTCGAATAGTTTTGGTTTTGGAGGAACTAATGCAACTTTAGTTTTTGAAAAGGTTTAAAAAATGGCATTGATGAAAGGCAAAAAAGGATTGATCATGGGCGTCGCTAATGAACGTTCTATTGCATGGGGTATTGCACAAAAACTAGCTGAGTCTGGCGCAGAACTGGCTTTTACATACCTGGGAGATGCATTAAAAAAGAGAGTAATCCCGCTTGCAGAAAGATTAAACTCAAATGTAACTTTTAGTTGTGATGTAGAAAAAAAGGAAGAAATTGTAAAACTGTTTGAAGATATTAAGTCGAAATGGGGTCAGATTGATTTTGTAATACATGCTGTGGCATTTTCAGATAAATCAGAGTTATCTGGTGAATATTTAAATACAACTAGAGAAAATTTTTTAAAAAGTATGTTAATTTCTTGCTTTTCCTTTACTGAAGTTGCTAAGGAAGCATCAAAAATTATGAAAGAAAATGGTAGCATGCTGACACTTACTTATGAATCTACAAAAGCAATACCAAATTATAATGTAATGGGTGTTTGTAAATCTGCTCTTGAAGCTAGTGTAAAATATTTAGCTAGAGATTTGGGTGCTAAGAAAATAAGAGTTAACGCTATTAGTGCTGGACCTATTAAAACCCTCGCGGCTTCTGCTATCGGAGATGCAAAATTTTTATACAAATGGAATGAGGATCATTCTTTTTTGAAAAGAAATGTAGATATAAATGATGTTGGAAATTCAGCTTTATATTTGACCAGCGACCTAGCTGCAGGTGTAACGGGAGAAATACATTACGTTGACGCGGGGTATAATAAAGTTGGAATGCCCAATCCTAAAAATATATCCTGACTTGCAAAGGTAACATACCTAATCCTGAAAAATAATAGTTAAATTATTAAAATAATGAAAAACTTAAATAAAAAAGTAAAAGAAAAAATAGAAAATTTTTTTGATTGGATTAAAGGAGCAGAGCTAATTGAGCTGAAAACTTGTGACACAAACGAAGATCCTGTACGACCTGAACTTGATGTAAAATTTAGAACTGAATATGGACGTAAAATCTATGGTGTTAAATATCAAAAAGAAATTTGCGCCATTATGTGTTTTGGATTTACTAATGATATTCCAAAAACAGTTGAGGAACTAGATTTGATGACTAAAGATGCACATTTACAAAGCACGTTAAGGGATCAAAATACTGGCAAGATAGCAATAGCGTACACAGTCTGGTCTAAAAAAAAAGGTGGAGGAAAGTTAATTGTTAAAGAAGTATTTAAAAAAATCAAACAATCAAATCATTTAAATAGACTAGTCACTTTATCTCCCTTAACTGAAATGGCTAGAAATTTTCATTTACGAAATGGTGCTTTTGAACTTCAAATAAATGAAAAAACGCAAAACTTTGAATATAAAATTTGAAATTTTAAGCTACAGCTTGCTTAATAGATAATTTAACTTTACCTCTATCAAAACCTACAACTTTTACAGAAACCTCGTCACCCTCTTTTACTACATCGCCAACCTTTGCAACTCTTTTAGCTGCAAGTTCTGAAATGTGAACTAAACCATCTTGTTTTCCTAGAAAATTTACAAAGGCTCCAAACTCCATAATCTTAACAACTTTTCCTTTGTAAATTTTACCCATTTCAGGTTTGGCGATAAGACTTTTAATAAATTCTATTGCCTTATTTCTTGACTCTTCATCTGGTGCTGCGACTGTAACTTCTCCGGTATCTTTTACATCTACTTTAGCCCCTGAAGTTTCAACTATTTCTCTAATTGTTGCTCCTCCTTTACCTATAACCGTTGCAATATCTTTTTTATCAACTTTTATAGTTTCCATTTTAGGTGTGTGTTTCGAGAATTCTTTTCTTGATGACTTTAAAGCCTTGTTCATTTCTTCTAAAATTTTTTCTCTTCCCTCCTTAGCTTGATCCAAAGCTTTTTCCATAATCTCAAATGTAATACCAGTAATCTTAATATCCATTTGAAGAGAGGTAATTCCATCTTTAGTTCCAGCCACTTTAAAATCCATATCACCTAAGTGATCTTCATCTCCCAAAATGTCCGATAATACAGAAAATTTATCTCCTTCTTTAATTAAGCCCATGGCTATTCCAGCTACTGGTTCTTGTATGGGCACCCCAGCATCCATTAAAGATAAGGAAGTTCCACAAACTGTTGCCATTGAAGATGATCCGTTTGACTCTGTAATTTCAGACACGACTCTTAAAGTGTAGGGAAAATTTTCTTTTTTTGGCAAAGATGATTTAATGGCCCTCCAAGCCAACTTACCGTGACCAATTTCTCTTCTTCCAGTACCTATTCTTCCACATTCTCCTACTGAAAATGGAGGAAAATTATAATGAAGCATAAAATTTGATCTTTGCATTCCGTCAAGGCTTTCTAGTCTTTGCTCATCATCTGACATACCTAACGTAGTTACCACTAAAGCTTGAGTCTCACCTCTAGTGAACAACGCTGAACCATGAGTTCTAGGTAGTACACCTACTTCACATTTAATCTGCCTTACATCTGCGAGTCCTCTGCCATCAATTCTCTTTTTGTCTTTTAGAATTGCTGTTCTAACTATATCTTTTTCTAATGACTTTAGTTGAGCCATAGCTTGATTTTCTGTTATATCTTCATTTTCAGCAAACATCTCTTTACATTTAGTATCTATTTCTGAAATAGCAGTTGATCTTTTCTTCTTGTTAGTTTCTTGAAATGCTTTTCTTAGGTCTTTTTCAAAAGTACTAGTAATTTTTTTTTTGACAGCTGAATGGTCTACCTCTTCAACTTCCCACTTAGTTTTTCCAGCTTTTTTAGCTAAATTTTCAATTGCTTTTATTACAGGTATAAAATTTTCATGCCCAAATTTTACAGCATCCAACATAACTTTTTCGGTTAACCCTGAAGTTTCAGACTCTACCATTAAAACTGCATCTTTTGTTCCAGCCACAACTAAATCCAATTTAGAGTCTTGCAATTCTAATGGTGATGGATTTAATAAATATTTTCCATCTTTATAGCCAACTCTACTCGCAGCAATTGGTCCTTGAAAAGGTAAACCTGATATAGCCAAAGCCGCTGATGAAGCAATTATAGATAAAATGTCTGGTTGATTTTCCCCATCATAAGATAACACTGTAGGTAATAATTGTACCTCATTCATGAAACTTGAGGGAAATAATGGTCTAATTGGTCTGTCGATTAATCTAGAAATTAAAGTTTCCGCTTCAGTCGGTCTAGCCTCTCTTTTAAAGTAGCCACCAGGAATTTTGCCTGCAGCATAATATTTTTCCTGATAATTTACAGACAAAGGAAAATAATCTTGGCCGTCTTTTAAGTTTTTGGCGCCAACAACGGTAGCTATTACTACTGTCTCGCCACATGTTGCTATTATCGCTCCATCAGCTTGACGGGCAATTTTTCCTGTTTCTAAAATTATTTTTTTTCCATTAACTTCGATTTCTTCTTTATTAATTTTAAACATTATTTCCTTAAATTTAATTGTTTTATAACTTTTTGATATGACGATACATTTTTCTTTTTTAAATAATTTAGTAATTTTTTTCTTTTATTAACTGATTTCGCTAAACCTACGGAAGAATGTTTGTCTTTTTTTGCAGTTTTAAAATGGTCGGCTAATTTAGATATCTTGTCAGTTAATAAACCGATTTGTATTTCAGTTGAACCAACATCTTTTTCATGAATAGCAAGAGATTTAATTGTATCTTTTTTTTTCTGTGTCATTTATTTTTATCTTTTTAATAATATTTTCAATCTTTTCAGCATATTCAAATGAGTTATCTTCTACAAATGTGAGTTTAGGAAGAAACTTAATATCTAGCCTTTTAGATAAGGCTCTTCTAACAAGATGAGAGTATTCCGTCAAGATCCTTACTGTTTCTTTCATCTCAATACCCCCTAAAGGAATTACATAAACTCGAGCTGTTTTAAGGTCCGGGGTCATTCTGACCTCTGTTACAGTAATTAATTTCGAATTTATTGTCGGAATTTTAGCTTCATTACGAATAAATAGTTCACCTAAATTCTGTTTAACCATTTCTCCAACTCTTAATTGTCTTTGACTAAAAGGTCTTTGAGATCTTGTGTTACCCATTAAATAGATCTCCTAATTTCTTCTGCAAGGTAAGACTCGATAACATCTTTTTCTTTAAAGTCGATAAAATCTTTGATACTAATTCCGCATTCTAACCCCGTGCCCACCTCTTTCACTTGATTTTTTTCTCTAAAAATACTTTGTATTTCTCCGCTATAAACAACAACTCCATCTCTTATAATCCTAGCTTTCGATTTGCTTTTTATTTCTCCATTAATTACTTTTGAACCTGCAATTTTACCTGCATTAGATACTTTAAATATTTTTTGTATTTCGGCTGAACCAAGAACTGTTTCTTTAATATCTGGTTCCAATAAACCTGAAAGAGATTTCTCAACATTATCAATTGCCTCATAAATTATGTTAAAATATTTAATGTCTATTTTTTGTTCCTCTGCTAGTTTTTTTGCTTCTCTATTGGGTTTTACATTAAAACCTATTAAAATAGCATTTGAAGCTTTAGCCAGAGAAACATCTGTTTCATTAATCATTCCTATGTCAGATAAAATTATTTTCGCCTCTACTTCAGGATGTTCAATTTTGTTTATTGCCATTTTTAAAGCTTCACTTGATCCTTGAACATCAGATTTTATTATAACGTTTAATTCATCCTTGGTTTTAGTATTATCAAAAAGTGTTGTTTTATCTTTCGCTAAAATTTTATTTTTTGCTGAGTTATTTTTTTTAAATTCTGACATTTCTTTTGCTTCTTCTTCATTATTAGTAACAAAAAATTCTGCTCCAGCAAAAGCAGAACTGTTCATTCCTAGAATTTCAACCGGCATTGAGGGAGAGGCTTCTTCAACATTTTTACCTTCATAATTAATCATAGCTCGAATTTTTCCCCAAGTGTCTCCACAAATAAAATAATCACCTCGCTTTAGTCTTCCATTGTTTATTAAGATTGTAGATACTGGACCTTTGCCTTTATCTATTTTTGACTCTATTACAACTCCCTTAGCCTTTCCAGAAAATGAAGCTTTTAAATCCAATATTTCTGATTGTAATAATATACTCTCTTTAAGTTTGTTAAGATTAATTTTTTTTGTCGCTGAAACTTCTACAAATAATGTATCTCCGCTTAGGTCTTCTGCTATGAGTTCATATTGCATCATTTCATTTTTAATTTTGCTAATATTTTTTTCAGGCAAATCACATTTGTTTATTGCTACTATTATTGGAACTTTTGCAGCTTTAGCATGTTTTATTGCTTCAACTGTCTGAGGTTTTATCCCATCGTCTGCTGCGACTACTAAAACTACTATATCAGTAATTTTTGATCCCCTAGCCCGCATTTCTGTAAAAGCAGCATGTCCAGGAGTATCTATAAAAGTAATAACTTTATTATTTTCTGTCCTCACTTGATAAGCTCCAATATGTTGAGTTATTCCTCCATGTTCTCCAGATACAACATTTGAATCTCTTAATGAATCTAATAGTGAAGTCTTTCCATGATCCACGTGTCCCATTATTGTAACAATTGGAGGTCTATTTTCTATATCGCCTTCTAATTTTTCCTTAACTTTTGCTATACCAAGATCTGGTTCTTCCTCTAAGACTGGAGTATGCCCGAATTCTTTAACTATATATTCTGCAGTATCTTTATCAATATTATGGTTGATAGTAGCTATTACTTTCATATTGAATAGAAATTTAATTATATCGCTAGATTTTTCTGCCATCCGATTTGATAGTTCTTGAATTGTAATTTGCTCAGGGATTTTTACATCGCGAATAACTTTTTTAAATTCTTTTTTTTCTTCATTAGCGGGGTTTAATTTTTTTTCTTTAAGCCTTGCTCTCTTTACCGACGCTAAACTTCTTTGTTTTATCTCTATTTCTTCAACATTTAAAGCTCTAGAAACAGTAAGCTTGAAATCTCTTTTGTCTATAGGGCCTTTAAGCTTTAATTTGCTTTTTCCTGTAGGTTTATCGTCCTGTTTGATAAAAGCTTTAGTTGCCTGTTGTTCTATAAACTTTCTAGCAAAATTTTTCTTTTTATTATCAAAATTTTTAATTGAATTAAAATTTTGACCGGTTCTTTTAGTTCCTTTGCTGCCTTTGAAAGGCTCTTTCTTTTTAACAGAAAAAGACTGTTTTCCACTTGTGTTTATTGAGCTTGTATCAATTTTCTTTTTTAATCCAGATGATATTGTGAGTGTTTTTTTTTTACTTTCCTTTTCCATAACATTATTTATAAACTATCTCTCTAGCTGCCATTATTAACTCATCAGCTTCTTTCCTTGACAAAGAAAATTCCTCTAAATACCCTTCTATTCTTATTTTCTTCCCTTTAATTTCATCAAATCCACCTATTAATTCATCGGAGGATAGATCCGCAAAGTCGTTTAATTTTTTTACATTTTTTTGACCTAAAATTACTAACATTCCTTGTGTCATCCCTTTTAAGTTAATTAAAGATTCTTCTACTCCTAATTCTTTTAACTTTTGAGCAACTGCTTCTTTTTCTTTAAGCAAAGTATCTTTAGATCTATTTATTAATTCCTTAGCGGTTTCTTCATCGATTGCATCTATTTTTGAAATATTTTCTGGTGTTGATTGAGAAATATCTTCAATTGTGGGAAAGCCTTCAGAAACTAAAAGCTGACCTAAAGTTTCATCAACTTCTAAATTTTTTACTAGCGTATCTGTTCTATCTTTAAACTCTGCTTGACGTCTCTCAGAGTCTTCTTTGTCGGTTAAAATATCTATTTCATAATTTGTTAGTTTAGATGCTAGTCTTACATTTTGTCCTCTTCGGCCGATCGCCTTACTTAAATTTTCTTCTGTAAGAATAATATCTATTCTTTTGTTATTTTGATCAATTAATACTCTTTGTATTTCTGCCGGAGACAGAGACTCTGAAATCAAAGTGGGCAAATCCTCCGTCCATTTGATTATGTCAATTTTTTCTCCATGCAACTCGTTAACAATAGTTTGAACTCTACTACCTCGCATTCCAACACACGCACCTACTGGATCAATTGATGAATCTTGTGAATGCACACAAATTTTTGCTCTACTTCCAGGATCTCTAGCCACTGATTTAATTTCAATTGTACCTTCATAAATTTCTGGGACTTCTTGAAAGAACAATCTTGCAAGAAATTGTGGGTGGGCTCTAGATAAAAAAATTTGGTGACCTTTTAATTCTTTTTTAACTTCATAACAGTATGCTTTTACTCTATCTCCAGTTTTTAAAATTTCTCTTGGGATTAATTCATCTTTTTTAATAACCCCCTCAGCTTTACCTAGATCAACAATTACATTTCCATATTCAAGGCGCTTGATAATGCCACTTAGTATTTGTCCTTGTTTATCAATAAAATCTTCATATTGCCTATTTTTTTCAGCCTCTCGGACTCTGGTGCTTATTACTTGTTTAGCGCTTTGTGCGGCTATCCTACCAAAGTCGACTTGTGGCAATTCTTCAAAAATTTTATCACCCACTTTTATATTATCGTCATTTTTCTTTATTTTTTTTGCATCGTTTAAAGATATTTCTCTTGCAGGATCTTCGACTTTCTCAACTACATCTAAAACTTTTTGTATTTTAATATCGCCGCTTTCTCTATCTATAATAACTTCGATATTGTTATCATTTCCAAATTTTGTAAGCGCAGCTTTTTGAATAGCACTTTCCATAGAACCAATTACTAGTTCTTTATCGATTGATTTTTCATTAGCAACCGCATCCACAATTCTTAACAGTTCTAATTTATCTAAACCTCTATTTAACATTTTAATTGCTCCTAAAAAAAAATGGGCAAAAGCCCATTTTGATAATTTCCGGTAATAAATGTATAATAGTTAAAATTATGGTTTTTTCAAGATTACAATTTAAATAAGTCTACTTTATCGGTTTTTTCCCAAGTAAATTCTCCTTTTTTTGTTGGGTTTCTTCCAAAATGCCCATATGCAGAAGTAATTTCATATATATTATTGTTTAGTTTTAGCATTTCTCTTATTCCTCTCGGAGATAAATCAAAATTTTTTTCAATTACTTTTTTTATCAAATCTACTTTATCTTCATCACCTTGATCGAGCTTTATAAAAATTGACAAGGGCTTTGAAACTCCGATAGCATAAGCCAATTGGATCAAGCATTTTTCTGATACACCAGCTGAAACAATATTTTTTGCTAAATATCTCGCTGCATATGCTGCCGATCTATCTACTTTTGTTGGATCTTTACCGGAGAAAGCACCGCCACCGTGCGGAGCTGCTCCTCCGTAAGTATCAACGATTATCTTTCTTCCAGTTAAACCTGTATCGCCATCGGGACCCCCAATAATGAATTGTCCAGTAGGATTTATATATATTTCTTTTGGATTTAATTCATTAATATATTTTTGAGGTATAGATTTTTTTATATAAGGTAAAATTAAGTTTTTTACTTTTTCTTGATTTAAATCTTTTGAATGTTGCGTTGATATAACAACTGAAGTTACCTTTGATGGTTTATTATCCTGGTACTCCATAGTGACTTGACTTTTTGAGTCAGGTTCAATTCCTTTTAAAATTCCTTTTTTTCTGTCTTCAGCCATTAATCTTAAAATTTTATGAGAAAAATGTATTGGGGCAGGCATTAAATCATCAGTTTCAGTGCATGCATAACCAAACATTATTCCTTGGTCGCCAGCTCCCTCATCTTTATTTCCTTTTGAATCTACTCCCATTGCTATATCGGAAGATTGTTCGTGTAAAAATGTTTCTACATCAGCTGTTTGCCAACTAAAACCTTTTTGGTCATAACCTATATCTTTAATACAATCTCGTACTTTATTAATTATTTCTTCCTTGTCTATTTTTGGTCCTCTTATCTCACCTGCTAAAACAACTTTATTTGTAGTAGTTAAGGTTTCACAAGCTACTCTAGAAAAAGGATCACGCTCTAAATAAGAGTCCACAACCATATCTGAAATCCTATC
>QCAW01000014.1 GCA_003281795.1 Pelagibacteraceae bacterium AG-345-F21 | reverse complement strand
AGTGTGGGCAACATTTGGTTTTATTATTGAGAGTTGACCTTCGTTTACCACTTGCGTGATTTTAGGTGAATTGGGATTTAATAAATCTTGATACACTTCTATAATTTGACCTTTGGTGAATAAACATTTTTGTTCTTGTTGAGGGTGGTAATGATTGGCTCTAATTGTTCCTTTTTTTGAATCTATAAGACCAATTAAATTTATAGGTTCTGTTAATTCATGATTGCTAATTTTTCCTCTATTATCTTTAAATACATTGTCTCCATCTCTTACATACTCTAAATCTTTGATCAAATCCTGTTTTGACCATTTTAAAATCATTTCTTTAATACTTTCATCTAAGCCATATAGAAATTTAAAACCTACGTTTAAAATTTTTTTATTTGACAATGAAAAACCCAAATTTGGAATTTCATCATTTGTCTCTTTTAAAATAACTTTGGGGTTATATTTCTTGCAGATTTCAGCTACTTGTTTAACAGTGACAGTATCTTTAGTTAAATTGTAAATTTGATTTTTTAATTCTTTTTTTTCTTCCATAAACTTGAAACATCTGGCAACATCCATTAAAGGTACTAAGCTTTTTACTTGTCTTCCGCCGGCGAATAGTTTTAACACACCATCTTGAGATGCAGTTTTAGCAAAAAAGTTTGCCATAATATCTATTCTTGCTGTATCAGAGGAATAACCATAAACGGAACCCAATCTTAAAATTATATAGTTTTTTCCAGAGTCTTTTAATTGTTTTTCATTTATATCTTTAGAAGTACCGTAAGATAAAACAGGAGAAGTTTTTTCATCTTCTTTAATGTCATTTTTTACTTTTTCAATTCCCTCAAAAACTACATGGGTCGAAGGCATTATAATTTTACAATTATCATTTATAACATCTAAAATATTCTGCGTTCCTTCTTCAGCGACTCTTTTAATTTTTTCATCATGTTCTTTATTGCTTTGACTTTTAACTCTAGGAACATCTGTTATACCGGCCAAGTGATGTATAATATCAGCATCATGACAATATTTTTTGATTAATTCTTTGTCCAATATATCGCCATGAACATAGTTCATGTTCCAGTTTCTAAGTTGATTGACTCTTTCGGAAATAAATCTGTTGTCTATAACAGTGATGCGATCGTTCCAGCTATAACCTGAGTATATTTTACATAATTCAGTGCCTATATACCCAATACCCCCTGTGATAACTATTTTTTTCATATAATCATGTATATATTAAAAATAAAAAATAAAAATAACAAAAATATGAAAATTTACGATTGTTTTATGTTTTCAGATGAAAACATGATTCTTTTAATACGGCTTAACGAATTAAATAAATATATAGATAAGTTTATCATTACCGAAGCTGCTTACACCCATGATGGTAGTCCGAAAAAATTAAATTTTGATATAAATAACTTTAGAGAGTTTAAAAAAAAAATTGAATATGTAGTGGTTAAGAACCAGCCAGAAAATCTTATTAAAGAAAATATAGATGATAGTAAAAGTGTTAAATCTGAAAAAAAGATTATAAATAGTCTTAGAAGAGAAAATTATCAAAGAAATCAAATTTTACAGGGAATTAATCAAGCAGACCAGGAAGATTTGATAATAGTAAGTGATTTGGATGAAATTCCAAATTTAGAGGGCATAATGTTTCAAAAAATTAAAAACGAAATTCTAATTTTTAAGCAAAAAATGTTTTACTATAAATTCAATTTACATTACCCGAATTTTACTTGGTTTGGACCTAAAGCAACTAAAAAGAAAAATATTATATCTCCACAATGGTTACGTAATATTAAAAATAAAAAATACTCTTTTTTAAGATTGGATACATTATGGTCAGATAATAAATATATGAATATTAGATTTATAGAAAATGGGGGATGGCATTTTACCTGTATTAAAAAACCTGAAGATGTAAAAAAGAAACTTTCAACTTTTCTTCATCATCAAGATTTTGAAGATTCAAAAGTTTCTTTGGATGATTTAAAAAAAAAAATGAGAGAAAAAAAAGTTTTGTATGATCATAGTTTAGATAAGAAAAATCAAAACAAATGGGATACAGATATAGAATTAAAAAAAATTGATAAAAAATATTTACCTAATTTTATAAATAAAAATTTTCATAAATATTTAGAATGGATAGAAAACTAAATTATCAAGATTTAATCAAACCATTCAGAATATTGTTCTTTGCGATCTTGAATATACTTAGGTAACTTGTCTAAATTTAATGTTTTTAAAATTTCGTTGTTTACAAATTTATTTTTAGTTCTTTGATCAGCTTTATAATTATAAATTAATTTTTTTTCATCTATCATTTTCTTAATTTTTTCTACTCCTAAGGGATTTTGATCATATTCAATATGATGTCTTATTGACTGTAATTTTTTTTCAACTCCTTCTGCCTTTTTCAAATACGAAAAATGCCATCCTCCATTTTCAATAAATTGAATGTTATTTATTTTCTTTTTGGAAAAATATGTATCCAACCTCCACTTGGGATAATTCCTATCCTTTATATCTCTTAACCACTGGGGGCTTTTTAAATATTTTTTCTTGATTAATCTTGACCCATACCATTTTAGACTAGAATATAAATTAAATTTATAGCAACAAAAAATTTGATTAAAAAAAATTGGGTTCCTTTTTATTTTTTTAAAATCTATTTGATCCAATATCGGAATTTCGTCTACATCTGATACAATTATTATGTCGTTATCGCCTGCCTTATTTAAACCTTTTGAAATTGCATTACGTTGGTAAAATTCTCTAAGGTTTCCATTTAAAATTATTTTTTCATTTATATGTTTATCGTTATTATAAATTTCACTTAAATTATTTGGCTCATTTTCCAATAAAATATAAATTATTTTATCTTTAAATTTTTGATACTTGCTAATATTAAAAACTGGATTTCTTTTTTGTCCTCTATGACTGTACTTACTTTCGACGATAACAAACTTGTCTACGAACTTATCGAGACAATTAAGTCTTATTTCTAATAGCAACTCTTCATCATAAAAGATAAAACAGTCATATATTTTCATTTGTGAAAAAATTAAAGACTAGTGCCTGCTAGTAGTTTCGTTTTTATTTTCTTTGTTTCTATTGACTTCATTAATTTCAACCCATTCAACCCTCTTTAAAGGCTTGGTCAAAGCAACTTTTAAAACTTCATCTACATTTTTAACTGTAATTATTTCCATATTGTCTAAAATAGTTTTTGGTACTTCAACAAGATCTTTTTTATTTTCTAATGGAATAAGAACTTTTGTTATTCCTGCTCTGTGTGCCGCTAATAGTTTTTCTTTAAGACCTCCAATAGGAAGTACTATTCCTCTTAATGTTATTTCTCCAGTCATAGCGACTTTTTTGTCTACAGGTATTTCAGTAATTGCTGAAATAATAGACGTAACCATTCCTATGCCTGCAGAGGGACCATCTTTTGGAGTGGCTCCTTCTGGAACGTGAATGTGAAAATCTTTTTTGTCAAAAACTGGTGGAATTATTCCATACTCCAAACTTTTAGACCTAATGTAAGATTTTGCAGCTTTAACTGACTCTTGCATAACGTCTCCAAGTTTACCAGTAATTTGCATCTTTCCCTTGCCAGGCATTACTACGGATTCGATCTTTAATATTTCACCTCCAACTTCAGTCCATGCTAAACCTGTTACAACTCCAACTCTATTTTCTTCCTCTATCTCTCCATAATTAAATTTTTGAACACCTAATAAATCTTTCATGTCTTCTTCTTTTATAGGATTATTAATTTTTTCTTTGTTATCAATTTTTTTAACGAGTTTTCTGGCAACTTTCGAGATCTCTCTTTCTAAATTTCTCACGCCAGACTCCCTAGTATAGTTTCTAATAATTTTTCTATTTACATCTTCGTCAATGTTCCATTCCTCTTTTTTTAATCCATTGTTTTCACTTTGTTTTGGAATTAAAAATTTTTGAGATATATTAACTTTTTCGTCTTCTGTATATCCAGACAGTCTAATAACTTCCATCCTATCAAGTAAAGGAGGCAAAATATTTAAAGTGTTAGCAGTTGTTACAAACATTACATCAGATAAATCATAATCAACTTCTAAATAGTGATCATTAAATTCTTTATTCTGCTCTGGATCTAATGCTTCTAATAAAGCGGAAGATGGATCTCCTCTATAATCATTCCCAACTTTGTCTATTTCATCTAGTAAAAAAAGAGGATTTTTTGTTCCAGCTTTTTTCATCATTTGAATTATTTTTCCTGGTAGAGAACCTATATAAGTTCTTCTATGACCTCGGATTTCTGCTTCATCCCTTATTCCGCCAAGTGAAATTCTTATAAATTTTCTGTTAGTTGCTTTCGCTATTGATTTTCCTAATGAAGTTTTTCCTACTCCCGGAGGTCCTACTAAACAAAGTATAGGACCTTTCATTTTCTGAATTCTCTTCTGTACAGCAAGAAACTCTATTATTCTTTCTTTTACTTTTTCTAATCCATAATGATCTTCATCTAATATTTTTTGAGCATTATTTAAATCTGTATTTATCTTCGATTTTAATGACCATGGTAACTCTGTCATCCAGTCCAAGTAATTTCTTACCACTGTTGCTTCGGCCGACATTGGGCTCATTGACTTAAGTTTTTTAAGTTCTGATAAACATTTTTCTTTAGCCAATTTTGGCATTTTTGCATTTGCTATAGCCTTTGAAAGATTAGTTAGTTCATCTTTACCCTCATCTATTTCGCCAAGTTCTTTTTGAATAGCTTTTAACTGTTCGTTTAAATAATACTCTCTTTGAGTTTTTTCCATTTGGTTTTTAACTCTTCCTCTGATTTTTTTTTCGACTGAAAGTACGCTTGTTTCTTTTTCAATATATGAATGAATTTTTTCAAGCTTCTTTTTAAGGTCTAAAATCTCTAACAGTTCTTGTTTCTCAAATATTTGAATATTTAAATTTGAGCTTAAATTATTAGCTATCTGATTTGCATTCTTTAAATTTTTAAGATTGTTCAAACTTTCGTTAAATTCTTTTTTGCTTAAAACTAATAGCTTTTCGTATTTTTTAACCAAACCTAATGCAAAAACATCTAGATCTTTGGAATAACTAGGATCTTCAATTATTTCTACTTCGCTTGTTAAAAATTTTTTTTCTTTTTCTTGACAATTTAATATCTTTACTTTTTTTTCACCTTCAACAAGTACTTTTACTGTGCCATCTGGAAGTTTTAGCAATTGAAGGACTTTACTTAAACATCCATAACTATATAAATCTTTATCTTCTGGATCATCAATTTCTGAATTTTTTTGAGTTACAAGGACTATAGACTTGTCAGATTTCATCACCTCTTGAAGAGCTTTGATTGATTTTTCTCTTCCAACAAATAAAGGAACTACCATTGATGGAAAAATTACTATGTCTCTTAACGGCAGTAGTGGTTTTGTGTAAGAAGCTTTCATAATCAATTTATATGGCAATTATTACACTAATATCAAGGATCAATTTAAAATTATGCTACAGATGTTGATTGTTTTTTACCGTATGTGACAATCGGTTCAGATTTTCCTTTAACTGATGATCTATCTACTGTTACTTTAATAACATCTTCCATATCTGGTAGTTCAAACATCGTTTTTAAAAGAATGTTTTCTAAAATTGATCTCAAACCTCTTGCGCCAGTTTTTTTAGAAATAGCTTTTTTTGCTATTTCAGAAATTGCTTCCTCTTTAAATTCAAGATCTACATTTTCAAATTCAAAAAGTCTTTTATATTGTTTGATCAGAGAATTTTTAGGTTCTTTTAAAATTTTTATCAATGATTTTTCATCAAGATCATCAAGAGTTGCGATTATTGGCATTCTTCCTATAAATTCAGGTATCAATCCATATTTTATCAAATCTTCTGGTTCCAATAGTTTCATAATTTCAGAAAGAGGTTGTTCTTTAAAATCTTTAACTTTTGCGCCAAAACCAATTGAACTTCCTTTGCCTCTACTGTCTATTAATTTATCTAATCCAGCAAAAGCTCCCCCACAGATAAAAAGTATATTTGTAGTATCTACTTGTAAAAACTCTTGTTGAGGATGTTTTCTTCCTCCTTGTGGTGGAACGCTAGCGATAGTTCCTTCCATTATTTTTAATAAAGCTTGTTGAACTCCTTCGCCTGAAACATCTCTGGTAATTGAGGGATTTTCTGATTTTCTACTAATTTTATCTACTTCGTCAATATAAACTATTCCTCTTTGTGCTTTCTCAACATTGTAATCAGCTGCTTGTAAAAGTTTTAATATAATATTTTCTACATCTTCTCCAACATATCCAGCTTCGGTAAGAGTAGTTGCGTCTGCCATTGTAAAAGGAACATCTAAAATTCTAGCAAGAGTTTGTGCTAATAAAGTTTTTCCACATCCAGTTGGGCCAACTAAAAGTATATTTGATTTAGACAATTCTACATCTTTATTATTTTTCGTCTCATGATTTAATCTTTTATAGTGATTGTGAACTGCTACAGATAAAATTTCTTTAGCGAGTTTTTGTCCAATAACATATTCATCTAACACATTGCAAATCTCTTTCGGCGTAGGTACTCCGTCTTGATGTTTGACTAAAGAACTTTTATTTTCCTCTTTAATAATATCCATACAAAGTTCCACACATTCGTCACAAATAAAAACAGTGGGACCTGCAATTAATTTTCTAACCTCATGCTGACTTTTGCCACAAAAAGAGCAGTACAGAATATTTTTATTATTTTTTTCACTCATATCGAATCAATACCCTTATATTAAATGTCTCTGATAATCTTATCAAGCTGAAGTTGTAAACAAATCAATATGTAGTGTATTATTTTCTTTTTTCTACCACAGAGTCAATTAGACCAAATTTCTTAGCGTCTTCTGCTGTCATAAAATTATCTCGCTCTAAAGCTTTGGAAATTTCGTCTACAGATTTTCCAGTATGCTTGGAATATATTTTATTCAGCCTCTCTTTGAGAGAAAGTATTTCCTTGGCATGGATTTGTATATCTGTTGCTTGACCTTGAAATCCTGCTGAGGGCTGATGTACCATAATTCTAGAGTTCGGCAAAGAATATCTTTTTCCTTTTTCTCCTGCCGCCAACAAAAATGACCCCATAGAAGATGCTTGACCGATACATAATGTTGAAACTGGAGAATTAATATACTGCATAGTATCATAAATCCCTAGTCCTGCAGTCACTAAACCGCCTGGGCTATTAATGTAAAAATTAATTTCTTTGTTAGGATTTTCTGACTCTAAAAATAAAAGTTGGGCTGTGACTAATGACGCTACATTGTCATTAACTGGACCAACAAGAAAAACTATTCTTTCTTTAAGTAGTCTTGAATAGATATCATATGCTCTCTCCCCTTTGCTTGTCTGCTCAACAACCATAGGGATAAGGCTATTCATTTGTTCTTCGTATTCGCGACTCATAGAAAGATTTATACAACTATTGATTACTTTTTACTAATTTTTTGTGTCTTTGCTTTATTTTTATCAGGAGTATCGGTTTTTTTAATATTAGTTTTTTCTAAATTAGGTTTATTAAATTCTGATATAATTTTCTCTGCTTCTTTAGTGTTAATAGTTTTTTTTTGAAGTTTTATTTTTGATTTAATTAAATCAATTATTTTTATCTCATAAATTGAACTTTTTAGGCTCTGCGTTGCATTAGGATTTTTTTGATAATAATCTAAAACCATTTTTTCTTGCCCGGGCATAGTTTTTATCTGTTTTTGAATTTCTGCTTTCACATCATTTTCAGAAACTTGTAAGTTATTTTTTTCACCAATCTCATTTAGAATTAATCCGAGTTTAATTCTGGTTCTAGCAATTTTTTCATTGTTAGTTTTATGTTTTTCTTTATCTTCTTTTTTTAAATTTTGAGTCATAATTGATACTTCCTGATCAATTAAATTTTGTGGAAGGTCTAATTGATGATTTTTTTCAATTTGATCTAATATTTCTTTTTTTGTAATCGAATTTAAAGCTTGTAAATATTGACTTGAAATTTGACTCTTAATTAATTTTTTTAATTCATCCAAATTTTTAGCTCCCATTATTTTAGCAAAATTGTCATCTAATTTACTTTCTTTAGATTGTTTAACGTTTAGAATTTTACATTCAAACTTAGTTTTTTTGTTTGATAATTCTTTTTTAGGATGGTTTGCTGGAAGTACTGCGTCTAAAATTTTAACATCACTTTTTTTTACACCTACTAATTGTTGATCAAATCCTTTCAAAAACAAATCTTTTCCAAGTTCTAGCTGTACACCTTTTCCTTCACTTCCTTCGAATTTATTGCCATCTACAGTAGCGGAATAATCAAAAACAACTTGGTCTCCAATCTTAGCGCTTTCACTTTCTTTTTTATCAAAAAATTGTTTATTCTGTCGCAATAATTCTTTTAGTTTTATATCAATTATACTATTTTCAATTTCAACGTTAAAATCTACAGCTTTTAAATTTTCAAAAGACTTAAGTTTAATTTCTGGTAATAAATCAATTTGTAATTCATAATTTAAATCTTTACCCTCACCAAATGTTTTTAGGTCTATTTTTGGCTGTCCAGCAATTTTAATTTTTTTTTCTTGAATAGCTTTTGCAGAAGTTTCTCTTAATATTTTATCTATCACTTCACCATAGATGGATTTTCCAAATTGGCTTTTTATTAATGAGGGAGGAACCTTTCCTGCTCTAAAACCTTTTAACGTAACTTCTTTTTGTAGTTCCGTTAATCTTTGGTCCATTTTATTTTGTATAGTTTTTTTATCAACTATTACTGATAAAACTGTTCTGAGACCTTTTTTTGACTGTACTTCTACTTTCATAGTTTTATTTGGTGGGCAAGAAGAGACTCGAACTCTTAAGCCTTGCGGCACTGGTTTCTAAGACCAGCGCGTATACCAATTCCGCCACTTGCCCGGATTAGTAATCGGTGTTTTATATATCAAATTGGTTTTTTGTTAAATGATAAAGTCGAATATAAAACATTATATAAATTAAAATTAAAGAAAAAAACCAATACTTACACACCAAACTGTTATTTAAAAAGTAAATACTTGGTAAAACTAGAGCAGAAAAAACTAAATTTATAAAAATTGAATTTAAATAATTGCTTTTATTTGGTCCTACTTTTTGAAGAATTTGTTTATGACAAAGCATGTGTAAATGCTGATTGTCAGGTAGAACTGGCGATTTTCTCTGGTATATTTTTCTGAAAAAAGAAAAAAATACTTCAAAAAATAAATAAAATAAAAGAATACAAAAGAAAAAAGATGAAATAAGTGGATTAAGATTATTTGTAATAATAATATTTAATGAGACAAGTGATCCACTTAAATAAGACCCACTGTCTCCCAAAAACATTTTGGCTTTAGGAAAATTAAAAAGTAAAAATGAAATTAAAATAATTATTTGCCCTGTTAAAAAAAAGGAAAACTCTAGATGATTATTTTTTAAGTTTACAAATAATAAAACTGAATTAATAATTATTAAATTAATAACTAAAAGGCCGTTAAATCCATCTATTAAATTTGCTCCATTTATAATGAATAAAAAGCATAAAATTGTGAAAATATTTAAAAAAATCATTCCAGAAATTGAATCTTCTGCATTATCTAGCCATGTGTTTAGAAATATTAAATCAATATTTGTTATCCTGATAGATAGATAATTGATAAATATAAATAAAAAAACTATCATTAAGAATAATCTCACGTTTGGAGTGATTTTTATTTTAATATCATCAAGATATCCAACAGCAAATATACTTAAACAAATAAAAAAATACTCATAAAGAAATTTTGAATATAATAAATAATAAATTCCTAAAAACACCAATAAAGAAATTAAACTAGCAATACCTCCGCTTCGAGAAACAGCTTCTTTATGAAAAGCTTGAGGTTTTGAAAAATCTGCATCTAGAAGAATCCCGTCACTAATTTTGTGTGAAAATTTGCTAGTAATTAAAAAAGTGAAAAAAGTTATTAGTGCAAAAATTGATAAAAAACCTAGTTCAATTGAATCAGTTTGCATGCTAATTTTTTATACCTTTATTGTTTTTTTTTACAATATAAATACCCAAAATTATAATAGTTAATGAAATTAAAACTCGCCAAGTAATTAATTCATCCATCAGAAAATACCCAAATAAAACACCAAATATTGGAATTAAGTAAGCAACTTGAGTTTGAAAAACTATACCGTTCACTGTCAGTATTCTAAATCTTATTAACCACGCTAATCCAGTAGCTACAACACCAAGGTAGAGAAGTGCTAGAGTAGACTCAATTGAAGGATTTAGCACCCAAGGAGTTTCAAAGAAAATTGATAGTGGTAATAAAAAAATTACTGACCACAATGTTGTCGAAGTAGTAACATTTTCATTTCCTTTATTTTTAAGTTTTAGTGTCATTATTCCTCCTATGGAATAAAACGTAGAACCTAAAATTGTAACTAGTGCGTAAATATAATTATTCTCATTAATTATTAGTTTATCAAAAAAAAGAAAAATAATTCCTATAAAACCAATCATAATTCCGATTGACTTGAAAAAAGTTATTTTTTCATCTTTTGTATAAAAATGAGCTAATATGGATCCGCTCATTGGTGTAGTGCTCATCAACATTGCTGCTAAATAACTATTAATCTCACTTGTTCCAATTGCAATTAAAGTAAATGGAATTGCTATATTACACAATCCAATTAAAGCATATGGCCTCCAGTGTTTAGAAAAAGCTTCAATTTTAATATTTTTAAATTTACATAATAAAAAAAGTGGTATGCTAGCAAATATAACTCTTACAAGTGCTAACGTGAAAGGCTCATATGAATACGTAGCAATTTTGATATTAAAAAAAGAAGAACCCCAAATCAAACCCAGTAAAACAAGAAGTAATAGGTCTATAGATCGTGCTTCTCTCATTCTAAGCGGAAATTCTGTTATGATTAAAACGCATATCTGATATATATTAATTGTTATATCTTCTAATTATTCTATTGGATATAGGATATGTTCAATATAGTTTTTATTAGTAATTACAATTTATAAATAAAGGTTAGCATAATGAGCTCTAAAAACGTTTTAAAATTGATAAAGGACAAACAAGTTGAGTTTGTAGACTTAAGATTTACTGATCCGAAGGGAAAGTTGCAACATTTGACTATGGACACCAATGTAGTCGACCAAGAAATGTTAGAAAAAGGAGTTTTTTTTGATGGTTCTTCTATAGCAGGTTGGAAAGCAATTAATGAATCAGACATGGTTTTGAAACCGGACCTAGAAAGACTAATTATTGACCCTTTTAATTCGCATACAACACTAAATATATTTTGTGATATCTTGGATGCTGTCAAAAAAAATCCTTACGAAAGAGATCCTAGAGGCACAGCTAAAAAAGCTGAGGCTTATTTAAAAAAATCAGGAATTGGCGATAAATCGTATTTTGGTCCAGAACCCGAGTTTTTTGTGTTCGACGATGTAAGATTTAAAAATGATATGAACGAAACTAGCTTTACGATTGATAGTTCAGAGGGACCTTATAATACCGGTAAAAAATACGAAAATGGAAATATGGGTCATAGACCTGGAGTTAAAGGAGGTTATTTTCCAGTACCTCCAGTTGATAGCGCTCAGGATATGCGAGGAGAATATTTAAAAGCTTTAAAGGATATGGGTGTAAAAGTAGAGAAACATCATCATGAAGTTGCACCAAGTCAACATGAATTAGGAATGTATTTCGGAACGTTAACAAACATGGCTGATAACGTTCAACTATATAAATATGCAGTTCAAATGGTTACACATTCATTTGGTAAAACAGCGACTTTCATGCCAAAACCGGTAAAAGGAGATAATGGATCTGGGATGCATTGTCACCAATCAATATGGAAAGGAAATACTCCTGTATTTATGGGTAAAGAGTATGCAGGTTTATCAAAAACAGCATTATATTATATAGGTGGAATTTTAAAACACGCTAAAGCTATAAATGCTTTTTCTAACGCTACTACAAATAGCTATAAAAGATTGATACCTGGTTTTGAAGCCCCAGTAATCTTAGCTTATTCAGCTAGAAATAGATCTGCATCTTGCAGAATACCCGTGATAATGAATCCAAAAGCAGCAAGAATGGAAATAAGATTTCCTGATGCTGCAGGAAATCCATATTTAACTTTTGCATCAATGCTAATGGCTGGAATAGATGGGATTAAAAATAAAATTGATCCTGGAAAATCTTTTGATGAGGATCTGTACTCCCTATCTGAAAATGAGGTAAAAAAACTTCCTACAGTTTGCGGCTCTTTAAGAGAGGCGATGCAAAACTTAGATAAAGACAGAAAATTTTTAACTCAAGGTGGCGTTTTTACTGATGATCAAATAGATGCATATATTGAGCTTAAATTTCAAGAAATATATAAATTTGAACATACGCCTCATCCGATAGAATTTGAGATGTATTATAGTGGTTAAACTTTAAAAGACTCGCCGCATCCACAACGTTCGGTTTCATTAGGATTTTTAAAAATAAATTGTGAATTGAACTTTTCTTTTTTAAAATCCATTTCTGTACCTAGGAGATACATGATGGCCTTAGGATCAATTAATACTTTCACACCTTTATCTTCAATTACTTCTTCATTAGGTTTGATTTCTTTAGCATACTCCATAACATAGGACATACCTGCACAACCCCCAGTTTTAACTCCTACTCTAATTCCTATAGAAGAGTTTTTATCTTGGGACATTATTTCTTTAATTTTATTTGCTGCATTTTGACTTATTTTAATTATTTGTTCGTTCATAAATTTAATTCTAATTTTGCTGCTTCAGACAATTTTGTTTTATCCCAAGGTGGATCCCAAACTAATTTCAAATTGACATCCTTTACACCGTCAACCTTTAATATAGTCTCTTTGACACTATTAGGCAAACTTTCTGCTACAGGACAGTTAGGGCTAGTTAAAGTCATTTCTAAACTTACTTTATTTGAATTATCAATTTCAATTTTATAAATTAAGCCCAAATCATAAATATTTACAGGTATTTCTGGGTCGTATATTTTCTTAATTTCTTGTATTATATTTTCTTTTAAATTGCTCATTTGATTAATTGGTCTCATTTTTTAGAGCTGATAATAAAGTGTGCCACGCCATTGTAGCACATTTTATTCGCATTGGAAATTCTTGAACCCCAGATAAAGATGAAATAGTAGTTATTTGATCTTCTGACAGACTATTTAGAGTTATCTTTGTTTTTTTCTTTAACATGTTTAAAAAATCATCCGTAACTTTTTTAGAAAATTGCAAGTCTTTACCTTTTAAAGTATCTGTAAGAATTGAAGCTGAAGCTAAAGATATTGCACATCCTTCACCTTCAAAACTTAAACCAGAAATATTTTTATCTTTATCTAACTTTAAATAAATATGAACTTTGTCCCCGCAGAGAGGATTGTGTGCTTTTGCATCGTGGTTATATCCCTCGCACTTCCCTTTATTCCTAGGATTTTTTGCGTGATCTAAGATAATTTCTTGATATAATTCTTTTAATTCCATTTAAATTTGAAATACCTTCTTACACTTATTAATTGACTCACATAATACATCAATATCTTCTTTGGTATTATATACTCCTATAGAAGCTCTTGCAGACGCTGGAATGCCAAGTTTATCATGCAATATTTGACAGCAGTGATGCCCAGCTCTTATTGCTACTCCATCATCATCCAAGATCGTTGCAATATCATGCGGATGAATACCTTTGATTGTAAAAGACATAATGGATGCTCTTTTTTTTGGATTTCCAATAATTTTTACAGAATTATTTTTTTTTAATTTTTCTAGCCCATACTCAAGAATTTGGTTCTCATGATTTTCTATATTTTTAATACCTAAATCTTGAATAAATTGGATTGATTTAGCAAAAGCTACGACTTCTGCTGTTTGCATTGTTCCTGCTTCAAATTTTGTTGGTGAGTCTGCATAAGTTATATCATCTTTTTTAACTTCGCTGATCATCCCTCCTCCTCCTTGATATGGAGGTAACTTATCTAACCATTTTTTTTTTGCATAAAGTATACCTAGTCCATTAGGGCCATACATTTTGTGACAAGAAATGGCATAAAAATCACAATCTAAATCTTGTACATCTAAACCTATGTGTTGAGCGCCTTGAGTGCCATCAATTAAAACAGGAATATTTTTTGATTTAGCTAAATCAATGATTTTTTTAACAGGCAATATGGTTCCTGTAACGTTTGATATATGAGTAAATGCTATAATTTTAGTTTTATTAGTTATTTGTTTTTTAAATTCATCAACATCTATCTCTCCATTTTCATCGATAGAGGCAAATTTTATTATAGCCCCCTTTTTTTTTCTTAAATAATGCCATGGAACATAATTTGAATGATGTTCAAGATCTGTAAGTAAAATTTCATCTCCAGCTTTTATATATTTTTCACCAAAAGTTGTTGCAGCCAAGTTGATTGCTTCGGTTGCGCCTTTCGTAAAAATTATTTCCTCTCTATGTTTTGCATTAATATAGGATTTAACAATATCTCTTGTTTCCTCAAATCGATTTGTAGCTTTGACCGCTAAAGTATGAACACTTCTACCTACGTTGGAAAATTCAGTTTCATAAAAATTTGATATTGCATCTATAACTGTTTTTGGTTTTTGAGCAGAATTAGCACTATCTAAATATATTAAAGGTTTACCTTTAATTTTTTGTTTAAATATTGGGAATTTTGATTTTATATCATTAAATTTCTTCAATTTGCTCCTCTATGCTGTTTTCAAGAAAAGTTTTAATATTTTGCTCTGGGATATTTTCAAAAATTTCGTTTAGAAAGCCCTTTATTAAAAGTTTTTTTGCTTTTGAAAGTTTAATACCTCTTGTCATCAAGTAGTGAATAGCATCTTCATCTATGCTTCCTGAAGTAGATCCATGAGAACATTTAACATCATCTGCATATATTTCTAACTCAGGTTTTGCGTTAAATTCAGCTAGATCATTTAAGATAAGAGCTTTACTTAGTTGATAAGCATTTGTTTTCTGGGCTATATCTTTGACAAATATTTTACCTTGATAAACGCCAACTCCGTCCTCTTCTAGAACGTTTTTAATTTTTTGATAACTTTTACAATTTGGCGTCAGGTGATTAATCTTACTTTTAATCTCCTGATGTTCTCCACGACCTAAAAATAAACTAGATAAAATAAAACAGTTGCTGTTCTCTTTTTCCAAGTTCATATCTATTTCAACTTTATTAAGCTTTAATCCAGAAGTTAAAATAAAATTTTGATAACTTGAATTGTGTCCTTGAGATCCTGAGATATGTTTATAAAAATACCCATTACTTTTCTTTTTTTGAATCGAAATATTCTTAAATATTGCATCTTTATCAATAATTACTTTTTCAAAAGTATTTTTTATAAATTTACTTTTTTCACCGATATTATACTCTATTAAAATTAATTCAGAATTTTGATTAAGCTTAATTTTATTTGAGTTATTAATTATCTTATTATCTAATTTAGAAGTAAAATAATTATAAATTATTATTGGTTTCTTGCATGTATAATTTTTTTGTATCTCTAAATTAAATCCCCCTAAAGAGAGCGCTCTATTAAGAAATGAGAGATTGTTATTAGGCTCATAATCAAAATCTGTTATAGACGTTAAACCTTCTAGTTTTACCTTTCCCTCGTCCTCAAATTTAATATTACTTGATTTCAAGATCCCATTAACTAGGACAATGTGATTATGATCAAAATCTTTAATAACGTCTACTTTTTTTTCTAATTCAAAATCTAGATTATTTGTAATGTGCTTAAAGTTTTTATTTATTATAAAATTTAAATCTGTAAACTTCCAATTTTCATCTTTTTTACTCGGAAAGCCATAGTCTAAAAATAATTTAAGATTTTTCTCTCTATCTAAAGCTTCCTTTTCAGAGGAGTTAGGTACTTTTTCTAAGTTGAAATTGAATAATTGTTCCATTATTTAAAATTCTCATAACCTGTTTTTTCTAATTCTTGACCCAAATCCGCATTACCTGTTTTAACAATTTTACCTTTTGACAACACATGAACAAAATCTGGTTTTATATAATCAAGCAGTCTTTGATAATGGGTAATTATTAAAAATGCATTTTCCTCGTTCTTGTGAGTGTTTACTCCATCCGCCACAATTCTAAGAGCATCGATGTCCAAACCAGAGTCGGTCTCGTCCAATATAGCTAGTTTTGGCTGCAATAGTTTCATTTGAAGAATCTCATTTTTCTTTTTTTCACCACCTGAGAAACCAACATTAAGTTGCCTTGATAAAAACTTTTCATCAATGTTTAGTTCTGAGGCTTTTTCTTTAATTAATTTTAATAGTGAAAGTGTGTCCAATTCTTTTTCACCCTTGGACTTTCTTATTGTATTAAGAGAAGTTTTTAAGAAATTAGTCGTGTTAACACCAGGTATTTCTAAGGGATATTGAAATGCTAGAAATATTCCCATTTGTGCTCTCTCTTCGATTGGAATATCTTGAAGATCTTTGTCCTGATACTTTAAGCTCCCGCTCACTTCGTAGCCATTTTTCCCAGATAAAATATTTGCTAAAGTGCTTTTACCTGATCCGTTAGGACCCATAACTGCATGAACTTCGCCTGGCTTAATCTCTAAATTTAATCCATTTAAAATTAATTTATCATTAACCGAAGCTTTTAAATTTTGTAGTTGAAGCATTAACCAACGCTCCCCTCTAAACTTATAGAGACTAATTTTTGTGCTTCTACTGCAAATTCCATAGGTAATTGTTGCAACACTTCCTTACAAAAACCGTTAACTATGAGACTTACTGCTTCTTCTTGGTTTAATCCTCTTTGATTACAGTAAAACAGTTGGTCTTCATTAATTTTTGAAGTTGTTGCTTCATGTTCAATTGTCGAAGAAGAGTTTTTATTTTTTATATAAGGCACAGTGTGAGCACCACATTTGTTTCCCATTAATAAAGAGTCACATTGAGTATAGTTTCTTGAGTTAAAGGCTTTTGATCCTATATCTACAAGTCCTCTGTAAGTGTTATCAGCTTTTCCTGCAGAAATTCCTTTAGAAATAATCTTACTTTTTGTATTTTTCCCCAAGTGAATCATTTTGGTTCCAGTATCTGCTTTCTGATGATTGTTGGTTATAGCAATCGAGTAGAATTCACCTACAGAATTATCTCCCTGCAAAATACAACTTGGATATTTCCAAGTAATAGCTGATCCTGTTTCTACTTGTGTCCACGAAATTTTAGAATTTTTTCCTCTACATGCACCTCTTTTAGTAACAAAATTATAAATTCCACCCACACCATCTTTATCTCCAGGATACCAATTTTGAACTGTAGAATATTTTATTTCAGCATCATCTAAAGCTACTAACTCTACGTTGGCAGCATGCAGTTGGTTTTCATCTCTCATTGGAGCTGTACAACCTTCTAGATAACTTACATAACTTCCTTTATCTGCAATAATCAATGTTCTTTCAAATTGACCTGTTTCTGATGCATTAATTCTAAAATAAGTAGATAGTTCCATGGGACACCTTGTATTAGGAGGAATATAAACAAAAGAACCATCAGTAAATACCGCGGAATTTAAAGTAGCAAAATAATGATCACTGATAGGAATTACTGAACCAAGATATTTTTTGACTAAATCTGGGTGTTTTTGAATTGCTTCTGAGATTGGACAAAATATTATACCTTTTTTTGTTAGTTCTTCTTTAAAAGTTGTTGCAACAGAGACAGAGTCAAAAACAGCATCAACTGCAACCCCACTTAATCTTTTTTGCTCATTTAATGGAATTCCAAGTTTTTTATAAGTCTCTATTAGTTTTGGATCTACATCGTCTAAACTTTTAGGCTTATCTTTCATACTTTTTGGTGCGGAATAATAATAAAGATCTTGGTAATTTATTTTTGGATACTTTGGTTTTTGCCAATTTGGTTCTTTTAGAACTTTTAACCTGTTAAAGGCTTTTAATCTCCAGTTTAACATCCATTCAGGCTCTTTTTTAATTTTGGAAATAAATTTTATAGTTTCCTCTGTTAACCCTTTAGGAGCTTTGATATTTTCAATATCAGTAGTAAAACCATATTTGTATTCTTGATGCTTAAATTCTTCTTTTTTCATATTAAATGCTATTGTTTAGTTAAATCTTGTAATTTTACTTTTTCAAAAAAACCGTTGATGTGCTGATCTAGCTGATCCCATAAATTATGAGTTATACATTTAGTAGCTCTGTTGTTGCATCCTCTTTTAGATTGTTTTTTGCAATTTAAAGTTTTGACTTCTTCGTCTACAGCAAAAATAATATTTGATAGTTTAATTTCAGATGCTGGTTTTTCTAAAATATATCCACCAGATGCTCCTCTTGAGCTTTTGACTAATTTGTTATTCTTTAATTTTGAAAAAATTTGTTCTAAATAGCCTAGGGAAATATTTTGTCTAATAGATATTTCATTTAAACTTACCGGACCCTCACTAGAGTTTGAAGCTAGATCGGCCATAGCCATCACTGCGTATCTTCCTTTATTTGTTAGTTTCATAAATTAACGTTGTATTATAATAATTTTAAGTCAATTCCTACTAATTTAGTCAGGATTAAAAAAAAATATTTGTCGCATAAAAACGTGTTATAACTCATTACTTTTTTTTTTAATAATAATCATTATCAAATATGAAACCAAAAAGTTTAGAAATTTTTATACCTGGACCAGCTGGTAGGTTAGAAGCTAAGTACTATAAAAACCCAAAATTTGGATCTCCTGTTGCGATTGTTTTACATCCTCATCCGCAATATGGAGGGACAATGAATAACAAAATTGTTCAACTAATGTATAACATTTTTTTAGAAAATGGATTTTCTGTTATTAAAGTAAATTTTAGAGGAGTGGGAAAAAGTGACGGAGTTTTTGATAATGGTCAAGGAGAATTATCAGATGCTGCAGCTGCATTAGATTGGATCGAAAGGCAAAATTTAGATTACAGCCAATGTTGGGTTTCTGGATTTTCTTTTGGTTCTCTTATATGTATGCAGTTAATAATGAGGCGACCTGAGGTAAATAATTTTGTTGCTGTATCCCCTCAACCTAATGTTTATGATTTTTCTTTTTTAGCACCATGCCCCACTTCTGGGCAAGTTGTTCATAGTGAAAATGATGAATTAGTTACTAGAGAAAGTATAAATGAACTAGATAAAAGAATTAAAAGCCAAAAAGGAGTTGAAGTAATTTTTTCTAAAATAAAAAATTCTAATCATTTTTTTAAAAATAAAGAAAAAGATTTATCTCTTGAAATTAATAAGTATATAAAAGAAAAAACAGCTCTTATTTAAATTCTATAATTTCTCCCCCTGTAGATGGTTTAATACATCTTGTGGTGTTTGGAAATGAGATTGGTAAATTAAGAAAAGATCTTATTGCTAAAAAGGCAAAAGCCTGTGACTCTATGAAATCTCCGTTAACAGCATAATTGTCTATAGATTCAATTGTGTATTTTTTTGAACAATTTTTTCTAATAATATCAATTAAAACTTTATTTTTTCTTCCTCCTCCACATAATAAAATTTTCCAATCTTTATCACTTTCTTTTAAAAGAATGGAATTTAATACTTTACCTACTATATTTCCTGTAAAATCTGTAAGAGTTGCAACGCCATCCTCTAAAGATAGTCCTCTTGCAAATGACACGTCAAAATCATTTACATCAAAAGTATTGATATCTTGATTTTTTCTATTTGAAAATAATTCTTGTGCTTGTTCTAAAATTATTTCATTTCTAATTCCTCTAGAAGCCAAAATACCATCACGATCAAACTTTTGTTTTGAATTTTTTCTCACCCACTTGTCAATTAAACAATTTCCAGGGCCAATATCTTTGCTCTTTAAATTTTGTGAAGTTCCAATTAATTTATCTATAATAGTTATGTTTGATATTCCCCCAATATTTAAAATACACAGTGGTAGTTTTATTTTTTTTTGTATAGCTAATATCTGATGAAATATTGGAGTTAAAGGTGCGCCTTCCCCTCCATTTTTAATGTCATTTTGTCTAAAATTAAAAATAACTTTTTGTTTTAATAATTTAGATAAGAGACTGCCATTACCAATTTGTTTTGAAATTTTTTCACTTGGATTATGGTAAACTGTATGTCCGTGGAATCCAACAAAATCAATTTTTTTACCAATTAAAATTTTTTTTGCTACTGTTGCATGAAATAATGTGATTTCTCGTTCCAAATTACTCAGTTCTTTTTTAAATTTATTTAATCCGTCAAGGTTATGAATCTTATCTTTTAAAACATGTATTTTTTGATAAATGCTTTCATCGTATTCAAAATATTCATCCTTTATTACCTCGTATTTTGTTTTTCCGTCAGATTTGATAATTGATGCATCAACACCATCTCCTGAAGTCCCGCTCATAAGGCCTAAAGATGTGAATTCTTCATTCATATTTATATTTATTTATAACAATTTTTGTATAATAGTGGATTACATAAATTGTTCTATGAAAAACAAGTTTTTGTCAGAAATGCAATCTCGAGGATACTTAAATCAGTGTACTGATTTGGAAAAGCTGGAAGATATTGCAAATAATCAATCAGTTGTAGGTTATATTGGTTTTGATTGCACTGCTAAAAGCTTACATGTTGGAAGCTTGTTGCAAATTATGGTTCTAAGGTTAATGCAAAAAAATGGTCATCGCCCTATTGTGCTTTTAGGAGGTGGAACAACCTTGATTGGAGACCCGTCAGGAAAAGACGCTACTAGAAAGATTTTAAATCACACCGAAATTAAAATGAATATAAAAGAAATTAAAAAAGTTTTTAATAAAGTTTTAGATACAACAAATAAAAAAACAAAGCCTATTTATGTTGATAATTATAATTGGTTATCTAAATTAAATTACATAAATTTTTTGAGAAATATTGGTTCACACTTTACGATTAATAAAATGTTAACTTTTGATAGTGTTAAATTGAGATTAGAAAGAGAACAATCTTTAAGTTATATGGAATTTAATTACATGATTTTACAAGCTTACGACTTCTATCAACTTTATAAAAAAAATAAATGCATTTTACAAATAGGTGGGTCAGATCAGTGGGGAAATATTATAAACGGCGTTGAATTAATTAGGAGAATGTCAAAGAAAGAGGCGTTTGGACTCACAACGCCTTTGATCACTCTTTCATCAGGAGCTAAAATGGGGAAAACAGAAAAAGGCGCCATTTGGCTAAATAAAGATTTATTTTCAACATATGATTATTGGCAGTTTTGGAGAAATACAGATGACAGAGACGTCAAAAGATTTTTGAATTTTTTTACAGAAATAAAGTCAACAAAAATAGACCAACTAGTGTCTGAAGAAAATAATATTAATAATCTAAAAATTTTATTAGCGAACGAAGCAACAAAAATTTTACATGGGGAAAGCGCATCTAAAAATGCAGAAAAAACAGCTAGAGAAACTTTTGAATTAGGAGGTATTGGAAAAAATCTTCCAGAAATTAAAATTAAAAAAAATATTTTAGAAAAAGGAATAAATATTTTAGATTTTATGTTTCAAAATCAAATTATGTCTTCTAAAAGTGAAGCAAGAAGAGCTATTAAAGGTAATGCAATAAAAATAGATAACAAAATACTTAACGATGAGTCAAAAATTGTTCAAGTAGAAGATTTTACAAATAATGTTCTTAAAATTTCTTTCGGTAAAAAAAAGCATTATTTAATTAAAATAGTCTAATTTTTTTTTGATCTCTCTAAAGCTTTTGAAATAAATCTTGGCGTGAGTGTTTTTATTGGATTTATTGTAGTTTTAATTTTTCCTGGTGTCCCTTTCATTTTAAAACTAACTCCAAATAACCCTTCACCAACTTCTTTTGGAATAATGATATCACCTATAACTGGAATCTTAGAAAGAAGATTGTTTAAATTTTTAGCTGGGACTAGGGTGCCTCGTAAACTGGTTAACCCATTTGAATCTTGATATCCGTCCATCAAAACAGATATACTTGGGCCAACTGCAAATAGTTCATTTAACTTTAAAATATTCTTGTCTTTATTAATATTTAAATCTAATTTTTCAAAAGACAAGCCTTCCCCTTCTGCTAAATCAGCAAGACCACCAAAATCAGCGAGGGATAAAAGTTTTACTACTCCTGGAGCATTAACTATTTTAAAATTTTCAATTAATAATTTAGAAGTAGAAGAATCTTTATCTAAGATAGATGAAAAAGTGAGTTTTCCTCCTGACAGTCCTTTGAAAAAAGAATATTCAGAAAGTAAGGCTTGCGGTATATCTGAATAAACTTCTAGATATTTTTTATTGTTATTGTCATTTTTTAATGAAATGTCTAAATATTTATCATTACCAAAATCTCCTTTTGAAGAAATCTTTATAAATTTACCATTTTTTAAATTCCCTAATAGTTTAAAATTATAAAGTTGATCTGTTAAAGGGGTTTGAATATTTTCTATGTTAATATCTATTTTTTTTGTTACTTTTTTTAAAAAATCATTATTTGTTTTTTGATTTAGAATTTTGTTTAAATTTGTAGCATCATATTTTTTTCCTTTGATATAAATGGTTTTTCCAAAATCTAGAGCAAAATCATTATTTAATATATTATTATTGAAAGTTTTAATTTTGAATTTTTTTATTGACTCTAAATTTTGTTTTTTTATTTTTAAATTTTCTATAAATATATGGTTTTTATTTTCTTTATAATCTATTTTTTGAAAAAAAATTATACCGCCTTTTAAATCAAAATTAGTAGAAATTTCTGCTACCATATCTTTTTTTTTTTGATAATTAATGAAATTAATACTCACAGGTTCAGAAAACTTAAAGTTAACATCTATATTCGAATTATTTTTTTCAAGACTATATTTAAAAATATAATTTTGATAATTTTGTTTATTTAATTTATATTTTCCTTCTAAATCAATCTTATTTTTTTTATCAAATCCAATTCTAATACTTGTTTTTGTTTCCTTTAAAGTTACTTCGCTAATATCATTGACCAAAAAGGGACTTTTAACTGAGTTATTTAAAATAAAATTCAAATCCTTAATTCTACCTTGGCTTTTAATTTCATAGTCCTCTACTTTATAAGTTTTATCTAATACTATATTTACAGTGTTATTTAAATTAGCTTGTATTTTAATTTGCTCATTTAAATATTGATTTTTCTTTAAATACGCTAAATAATTTTTAATATTATTTTCATTAATATCTATAGAACTTTCAAAACTAGATTGAATTTTAATTTTATTTTCTTTTTCAATCCTTATATCGCCATTTCTTATTTGAGTATCATTTAATTGTCCGTTAATATTTTTTATTAAAATATCACTTTTATCAAAGAAAAAATTAAAGTTTGTTCTCTTTAAAGATATGTTTTTTCCTATTATCGTTTCTATCTCTTTCACTTCACCTTTTGCAATAAAATTAGTTAGATCTAAATCTTCTTTAAAATAAAGTTCTAATTCTGTATTTATTTTTCCTTTTTTTATTTTATTGTTAATAAAACTTGTAATATTAGAAGGTTTCAGTTTCACTGAAATCTTTTTTAAATCATTAATGTCAAGTTCTTTTGAAGATAGTATGATTTTTTCTATTTTTGGTTGTGATTTAATTAATGCAATAAGGTCTAAATAAACCTTAATATTTTTTAATGGAATTGTAGTTTTTTTATAATCAATTTCTGGATTGTTGGTTTCAATAAATAAACTTATATCGTTTAGGTCAAATTTAAATTTAATTTTTTCAAATTTAAAAAATATATTTTTGTTATTTTCTTCAATTTTTTTTGAAATTACATTGTTAAATTTATTTGTTTCAATTCCTGTTGTTGATAAAACTACAATAAAAGAGGCTATAAGGAATAAAATTAATACGCTTAATCTAAAAAAAACTTTATTCATTACTTGTTAATTATTCCTGCTTCAATAAATACGTCAATATTTCCATTTAATACATCTGTGGGATTGGTGTTTTCAATTTTATTTCTCATATCTTTTACAAGTTGATACGGTTGTAAAACATAAGACCTGATTTGATGTCCCCATCCAATATCTGTCTTTGAACTTGCGTCTTTTTGATTTTCTGACTCTCTTTTCTTTATTTCATGTTCATAGAGTCTTGCCTTTAGCATTTTATAACAAGTTTCTTTATTTTTGTGTTGTGATCTTTCATTTTGACATTGCACAACTATTTTTGTAGGAAAATGAGTTATCCTTACTGCGCTATCAGTAGTATTAACATGCTGGCCGCCTGCTCCACTAGATCTATAAGTATCTATCCTTAAGTCTTTTTCATCAATTTTTATATTTATATTGTCTTCTACTGCTGGATAAACCCATACGCTGGCAAAACTTGTGTGTCTTCGTGCTCCACTATCAAAAGGAGATATTCTGACAAGTCTGTGAACGCCGGATTCGGCTTTCATTAATCCATATAAATAGTTTCCGTTTACTTTAAGAGTTGATGATTTGATACCCGCTTCTTCACCTTTGTGTTCGCTAATTATTTCATAAGAGAACTTTTTTTTATCAAACCATTTTAAATACATTCTTCGTAACATGTCAGCCCAATCTTGGCTTTCAGTCCCCCCTGCCCCGGCATGAATTTCTAAATAAATATTAAGATCGTCATCTTCTCCAGATAAGAAACAATTTACTTCACTTTTTTTTATTGATGAAAGCAATTGATTAATTTTTACGTCACAATCATTTAAAATATCTTCGTTATTTTCATCTAGAGCTAATTTATATAAATCTTTTAAATTAGTTATCTCTAAGGACGATTCTCTAAAAGAGTTAAGGATTATTTCGTATATTTTTTTTTCTTTAACAACTTTTTTTACTTTTGTTTTATCTTTCCAAAAGTTTTCTTTTAAAAGTAATTTTTCTATCTCTTCTAATTTATTAGCAATATCATTTTTTTCAAAGATACCCCCTAATATTATCTAGAGTTTTTTCTACTTTAGTAATTTTGTTGTCAAAGTTTTGCATTAATAAAATTGTCTATATTTCACTAACTTATCATAACTATTAATTGAAATTAATTTGTTATTGTTGATGTTGTTAATATCTTTTTTTTTTAAAGCCTCAATAATTGTATTTTTATTACCTATAGACGATTTTAGTCCAGTATCATAATTTAAAGACGTCAGATATATTCCTTCAGGTATCTGAAAATCTTTAAAATCTTCTTTAAAAAGAGAATTTTTAACAAAATCTTTAAATATTGGTAAAGCTGCTTTTGATCCAGTTTCATATCTGCCCAATGATTTTGGATTATCAAAACCTACATAGACTCCGATTACTAAATTAGATGTAAATCCAATGAACCAAGCGTCAAAATTATTATTAGTTGTACCAGTTTTACCTGCTATAGGTACTTTCAAGTCTCTTAACTTTTTTGCAGTTCCCCTTTTAACAGCTCCTTGTAAAATTGATGTCATTTGATATGCCGTTTCTTCACTAAATATTTTTTCATTTTCATATTTAATAAATGGATATTTTTCTGAATTATTTGAAAATTTATCACATCCGACACATTTTTTGTTTTCTAATTTGAATATTGTTTTACCTCTTCTATCTTGTATTCTGTTTATTAAATTTGGCTCAACTTTTTTTCCGCCATTTACAAAAGAAGCATAAGCAGAGGTTAAGTCAATTAATGATGTTTCTGCAGCGCCTAAAGAGACAGATAATAATTCAGGTATATCTTCATAAATGTTTAATTGACTTGATACATTTAATATTTTTTTTAAGCCTAAAGTTTTAGCAATTCTCACGGTCATTAAATTTCTTGAATATTCTATACCTTTTCTAAATGTTGTAGGACCATAGAATTTTTTTCCATAGTTTTCTGGCTTCCAATTTTTTAAGCCAACTCCTTGGCTTTCTACAAACGGTGCATCTAAAACTATTGAATTAGGCGAGTATCCATTTTCTAAAGCTGTTGCGTATACAATAGGTTTAAAAGCAGATCCTGGTTGCCTATTTGCCTGAGTAACTCTATTAAATTCACTTTGCTTAAAATTGAAACCTCCCACAAGAGCTTTTACATCACCTGTGTATGGATCTATAGCCACTATTCCTCCGTTAACTTTGGGGTATTGTTTTAAATCCCAAAATTTATTTTCCTTTTTAACAAAAATAATGTCTCCCTCTGAAAAGATGTTTAAATAAGTTTTTTTATTTCGTTTTAACCAATTCATTTTTTTTCCATTTATTCTTCCCATAATTCCTGATAATGTTTTAAAGTCTACGCCATTTAAATCAGTCTTAGTAATTTCAGCTAAATCCCATTTCAATGTCGGATCAATTTTCAAGGCTTTAATTTTTTTTTCCCAATTTGAGTCTTTGTATTTATTTGTTATGGCGCCTCTCCAACCATGTCTTCTGTCATACGACTCTATGCCTTTTCTTAGAGAGTCAATAGCTTGTATTTGGTAATTTATATCAAGTGGAGTTCTTATAGATAAACCCTCTGAATATAGTTTTTTAAAACCATATTTTTCTTTTATAGATCTTCTCACTTCTTCTGTGTAAGAATTTGCCTCATTAACAATTTCAATTTTTCTTCTTTTTAATTTGATATGTGAGTCCTTAAAATTATTAAATTCTTTTTTTGAAATATAATTATTTTCCTTTAAATTTTTTAGAACTAAGTTTCTCCTAAATTTAGCAACTTTGGGATATTTAAAGGGATCATATTTGCTCGGTGCTTTTGGTAGCGCAGCTAGAAGAGCGGCTTCTTTATAATTCAAATTTTTTACAGATTTATCAAAATATTCTAAACTAGCGGCAGCTATACCATATGTTCCTTGTCCTAAATATATTTGATTTAAATAAAGTTCTAAAATTCTCTCCTTTGAATAAGCTCGTTCGATTCTAAAAGCCAGTATAGCTTCTTTTATTTTTCTTTTTAAAGAAACTTCATTAGTTAATAAAAAATTTTTTGCTACTTGTTGAGTAATTGTAGATGCTCCTTCTAGTCTTTTATTGGCACTTATATTTTTTATATTTTTTATAAATGCTCTTAAAACCCCTTTCGCATCAACACCTGGATGATTAAAAAAATTTTTATCTTCTGCGGATAAAAATGAATTTATTACTTTTTTTGGAATTGATTCGAAGGGTATAAAAAGTCTTTTTTCTATAGCATATTCAGCTATTAGTTTTCCGTCTTCTGAATAAACTCTACTTGAAATAGGAGGTTGATATGTAGATAATTTTTTATAGTCTGGCAATCCAATAGAAAAATACCACAATGAAGAAAAAGCAAAAAGCAAGCATACTAAACCTGCGATTATTAAAAATTTGATAGAAAAATTTAAAAATTTGAACATTTCAAATATTTAACGCATAAAATCTGGCGATCTTTGGGCATCCTTATTTTATATTAAGTGCAATTATGCATAAAATTGTATAATATAATCTTATGATTATTTACAGAATTAAAAAATTCAAAACATTTAAAGGAATTCAATTACAATGGAAAAAAATTTATACATTGATGCTTCGCATCCTAATGAAACAAGAATCGTTCTTAAATCAGAAACTTCAATTGAGGAATATGAATTTGAGAATAAAAATAAGTTAAACTTTAAGAATAATATTTATCTAGGAACAATAAGTAGAGTTGAGCCCTCTCTACAAGCAGCTTTTGTTAATTTTGGTAGAGTAAGACATGGATTTTTAGCTTTTAATGATATTCAATCTGATTACTACCAAGTTCCTTCTGAAGATAAGGAAAAAATAAAAGATGTAGAAGAAAAAATTAGAGAAAATCTTAAAAATAAAGCGCTTGAAGATACTATAGACAATAAAAACTCAGAAGCTATAAATGAAAAAACAGAAAGAGAAACAGATGACAAAAAGGAAGAGGATGAGAAAAAAGAATACAGAGAAGAGTTAAAAACTTCATATGGTCTAAAAAAATACAAAATACAAGAAGTAATCAAACCAGGGCAAGTAATACTTATCCAGGTTATTAAAGAAGAAAGAGGTCAAAAAGGAGCGGCTTTGACTACTTTTATATCTTTAGCTGGAAAGTATATGGTGCTAATGCCTAACACTCCTAAAGGTGGAGGTATTTCTAGAAAAATTTTTAATTCATCAGATAGACAAAAAATTAGAGGTATTTTAAATCAAATTGATATCCCAAAAAGTATGGGGGTTATCGTTAGAACAGCTGGAGCCAACAAAACAAAAAATGAAATTGATAAAGATTTTCAAAACACTTTAAAAACTTGGGAAGATATTAGGGACAAAGCATTAAACTCTAATGCACCTTCTCTAGTTTATGAAGAAGGAGATATTATAAAAAGAACACTAAGAGATACATACGATAATGAAACTAAAAATGTTTATATTGACGGTAATGAAGCCTATCAAAAAGCAAAAAAGTTTATGAAAACTTTAATGCCTAAAAATGTAAAAAATATAAAAAAATACAGGGGCAAGATTCCACTTTTTCATGAGGCAAATATAGAAAAAGAATTAAATAATATTTTTGAACCAACAGTAAAATTAAAATCAGGAGGCTATTTAGTAATTAACCCAACTGAAGCCTTGGTTTCAATCGATATTAACTCTGGTCAATCAACTAGACAAACTAATATCGAAAAAACTGCAGTTAATACTAATTTAGAAGCAGCTGAAGAAATAGCTCGTCAAATTAAACTAAGAGATTTATCGGGATTAATTGTAGTTGATTTTATTGATATGATGAACTTTTATAACAGAAGATCTGTAGAAAGAAAAATGAGAGAAAGTATCAGAAAAGATAGAGCAAGAATCCAAGTTGGGCGTATAAGTAATTTTGGTCTGTTAGAAATGACAAGACAAAGACTTAGAGAAGGATCAATTAAATGGGAGACTATTTTATCTTTGGATTCATTTGCTCAGAAAATTATTAAAAAAATTGAACATTTAGCTTTCACCAATAAAGTAAAAATAATAAAAGCTTATATTCCAGAGAAAGTAAAACTATATATTGAAAACAACTTATCAAATGAAACTGAATATTTTGAAAAAAAATATTTGTTAAATATTGATTTTATTGCAGATGCCAAATTAATTATACCTGAATACAAAATTGAATTACTAAATAAATCAAAGAAACTCTTAAATACCGTTGAGAATATCAATAAAATAGAAAAAATTGAAAATATATCAGATGAAAAAATAAAGGTGAAAAAAGAAAAGACCGAAAAAATTATAAATTTAAAAAAAGTAAAAAAAACAAAAACAATAAAAAAGAAAACTAAAACTCTACGAACTCTTTGGGTTAGAAGAAAAAAAAGAGCTTAAATTAAACCATCTTTAGGAGAACTTGGAACTGCGAAAAAATTTTTTTTCATTCTTCCTGCTAAATAGGACTGTCTTCCAGATATAACTGCATTTTTAAAAGCATTTGCCATTATTAAAGGTTTTTTTGCGTTAGCAATTGCACTGTTAATTAGAACTCCGTCACAACCCATTTCCATAGCTATAGTTGCATCAGATGCGGTGCCTATTCCAGCATCTACAATTACAGGGACTTTCGATTGTTTTATTATTAAAGAGATATTTATTTTATTCTGAATACCTAATCCTGATCCTATAGGAGAGGCCAAAGGCATTATTGCAGACGCTCCACAATCTTCTAATTTTTTAGCTAATAATGGGTCATCTGTACAGTAAACCATTACTTTAAAACCTTCTTTAACTAAAATTTTTGTAGATTTAATTGTTTCTATCATATTTGGATACAAAGTTTTTTTATCGCCTAAAACTTCGAGTTTAACTAACTTCCACCCTCCCATTTCTCTTGCTAACCTTAAAGTCCTTAATGCTTCATTTGAAGTAAAGCATCCTGCGGTATTAGGTAAAAAAATTATTTTTTTAGGATTAAGATAATCTGTCAAGATTGGTTTTTTTTTATCTAAAATATTTACTCGCCTTACAGCTACTGTAACCATGTCTGCTCCAGACTCTTTAACAGCTGACGCAGTTTCCTTAAAATTTTTGTATTTGCCAGTTCCAACTATTAATCGAGACTTTAGCCTTATACTTGATACTTTAAAAACATCTTTCATCTAATTAACCACCGCCTATAAAATGCACAACCTCTACCCTGTCATTATTTTTTAAATATTTTTTTTTATAGTTAGTTTTTTGAATAATAATCCCGTTATGTTCTATAGCTATTTTTTTATTATCAAGTTTAAGTTTTTTTATTAAATTATAAATGCTTATTTTTGAGTTTATTGTAATTTTTTTTCCATTTAATTGTATTTTTGCCATAATTGAGTTATCTAGGTAATTTATAACATTACAGATGAATAAAATTATAATTCTTAACGGTCCAAACCTCAACCTTTTAGGTGAACGTGAAAAAGAAAAATACGGTAATATCACGCTAAAAGATATAGAAAATAATTGTAATGATTTCGCCAAAAAAAATAATATCGAAATTACTTTGTTTCAGTCAAATATTGAAGGTGAACTAGTTAATAAAATTCAAGAAGCTAGAAAGGATTATGCAGGGCTAATTATTAACGCTGGTGGTTATACACACACATCAGTAGCAATACATGATGCGCTAAAAATACTTAAAATACCTATTATCGAATTACATATTACTAATATTTACAACAGAGAAGATTTCAGGCATAAATCATTAATAAGCAAAACAGCATCTGGCATTATATGTGGTTTTGGAACTGAAGGTTATATAATGGCAATACAAGCAATGAAAGTTTATTTAAAAAAATGAAAATTGACAAAAAACTAATCAAAGAACTAGTTGAGCATTTAAGTGAATTTAATTTAACTGAGCTTGAATATCAAGAAGGTCAAACAAAAATAAAAGTTTCTAAAGCATCTAAAGGAATTGAACAAATAAAATCGGCTGCGATGAAATCACCCAACAAAGCTGTTCTTAGTGAATTAGATGATATCGATGGAGTAAGAATAAAATCTCCAATAATTGGTACTGCTTATTTAGCTCCAGAACCAGGAGCAAAAAAATTTGTTGAAGTCGGAGATAAGATAAAGAAAGGTCAAACAGTCATTATAGTTGAAGCAATGAAGACTATGAATCACGTTCCCTCAACAAGTGATGGAATAGTAAAAAAAATTCTTGTAAATGACGGTCAACCAGTAGAATTTGGTCAACCATTAATTGTTCTTAAATAAAAAATGTTCAAAAAAGTATTGATAGCTAACAGGGGAGAAATTGCTGTTAGAATAATTAGAGCATGTAAGGAGTGGGGTATCGGAACTGTTGCAGTGCATTCAGATGTTGACTCAGATGCCATGCATGTGCGTTTAGCAGATGAGAGTGTTTGCATTGGTTCTCATCAGCCTCAAAATAGTTATTTAAATATTTCTTCAATCATGTCTGCCGTAGACTTAACCGGATCTGAAGCCATTCATCCTGGTTATGGTTTTTTATCAGAAAATGCAAAGTTTGCTGAAATAGTGAATAAACACGGTATTAAATTTATCGGGCCTAGCTCTGACTTAATTTCTAAAATGGGCGATAAAATTGAAGCAAAAAAAATTGCAAAAAAATATGGTTTGCCGATAATTGAAGGTTCTGAAGGAGGGGTAAAATCATTTTCAGAAGCAAAATCAATTTGTAAAGAAATAGGTTATCCAGTTTTAATAA
>QCAW01000013.1 GCA_003281795.1 Pelagibacteraceae bacterium AG-345-F21 | reverse complement strand
CAAATCCATTTAAAGATAGCGGTCTTGCTCTTTACAAGTGGGCACCTATTGCTGATAATTTAAAAGTTCTTGATAAAGAGATTGTTCTTAATTCTATAAAGTTGAAGTGGAATTTAGTTGAAAATGAATTTAAAGATCTGACTAAAAATTTAAAATTTAATTAATTTTTATTTTGTCTATTTTCGACTAGAGAAGTTACAACACTTGGGTCAGCTAAAGTAGTTGTATCCCCCAAGTTATCCGGTTCATTTGCAGCAATTTTTCTTAAAATTCTTCTCATAATTTTTCCTGAGCGTGTTTTAGGAAGACCGGGCGCAAATTGAATTACATCAGGTGTAGCGATTGGACCAATTTGTTTTCTTACCCAAAGCTTAAGATCTCTTTCTAAGTCTCCTGTAGCAGGCTCTCCAGCATTCAAAGTAACATAACAATATAGTCCATTTCCTTTTATACTATGAGGAAAACCGACTACCGCTGCTTCTGCAACTTTTGGATGCGCTACGAAGGCACTTTCAATTTCAGCAGTACCTAGATTATGGCCAGATACGATAATTACATCATCCACTCTACCTGTTATCCAATAATATCCATCTTTGTCTCTTCTACATCCATCGCCTGTAAAATATTTCCCATCAAACTGAGAGAAATAGGTATCTATAAATCTTTGATGATCTCCATATACTGTTCTCATTTGGCCTGGCCAGGAAGTGGACATACACAATCTCCCTTTTCCCTCTCCCTTAATAGCCTTACCGTCTTGATCTACTAATACTGGCTTAATTCCATAGAAAGGTTTAGTAGCTGAGCCTGGCTTTAAATCTATAGCTCCAGGTTGAGGAGCAATTAAAATTCCTCCAGTTTCAGTTTGCCACCATGTATCAACTATAGGACACTTTGAGTCACCAACAATTTTATAATACCACATCCAGGCCTCAGGATTTATTGGTTCTCCTACAGTTCCTAATAATTTAAGAGATTTTCGACTTGTTTTTTTAACTGGCTTATCTCCTTCTCTCATTAAAGCTCTAATTGCAGTAGGTGCAGTGTAAAAAATATTAACTTTATACTTATCTACTATTTGCCACCATCGAGAGCTATCAGGAAAGTTGGGTATTCCTTCAAACATTATAGTTGTAGCCCCATTCGATAAAGGTCCATAAATAATATAGCTATGTCCAGTTACCCAGCCAATATCAGCAGTGCACCAATAAATATCATTTTTTTTATAATCAAAAATATATTGGTGTGTCATCGAAGCATAAACCATATAACCCCCAGTAGTATGGAGAACTCCTTTAGGTTTACCCGTCGACCCAGATGTATAAAGTATAAATAGCGGATCTTCAGCTGCCATTTCTTCTGGCTCACACTTAGAGGAAACAGAAGAAATCATTTCTTTGTATTTTATATCTCTCTCATCTACCCAATTGACTTGATTTCCGGTTCTTTCAACTACAACACATTTTTTAACATCTGGACATTGTGTTAATGCTTCGTCAGCAATTTTTTTAAGTGGAATTATTTTTCCACCTCTTACTCCTTCATCTGCTGTTATTAGAAAATTAGACTCGCAATCATTAATTCTTGTTGCTATTGAGTCAGGAGAAAATCCTCCAAAAATAATAGAGTGAATTGCACCTATTCTTGCACAAGCCAACATTACGTACGCAAGCTCAGGTATCATAGTGAGATAAATTGTAACTCTATCACCTTTTTGAACACCAATACTTTTTAAACCGTTAGCAGCTTTAGATACATTCTGATGTAATTCTTTATAGGATATTTTTTTTGAGTCAGCTGGATCGTCACCAACCCATATGATAGCTGTTTTATTGCCATTTTTTTTCAAATGACGGTCAATGCAATTAGTAGAAGCATTTAAAGTACCATCATAAAACCATTTAATTTTTACCTCCTCTTTGCTAAATTTAACATCTTTTATTTTTGAGTATTTTTTTATCCAAGAAATTCTTTTACCTTCTTTAGCCCAAAATTTATCATTTTCTTTAACTGAGAGTTTATACTTATTTTGATATTTGGCTTTATTTACGTAAGCGTGTTTAGCCCAACTATCTGAAACTTTTATTATTGTATTTCCATCACTGTCTTTGGATTGAGTAGGAGACTTGAAAACTTTTCTTTTTTTTAACTTTTTTTTTTTAATTTTTTTTCTAGTTTTTTTATCTTTTCTAGTTTTATTTCTAGATTTTCTTACTTTTCTTTTTTTTCTTTTTTTAGCCACTAGATCTCCAGATTAAATTCAAGACATTTTACCCATCTTATAGATAATTTTCCAGCTTTTATAGTCTATTGGCATTACTGATAATCTGCTCTGTTTTATCAGGGGCAAGTGAGAAATAGTCCTAGTTTTTTTAATTTTTTCAAGAGAAATTGGTGTCAGAAACTCTTCCTCGAACCTAACTTGAACGGCTACAAACCTTTTATTTTTATCCGTTTTGTCAATAAAAGCTTTTTTTATTACTTTAACTACTCCGACTATCTCTTTGCCTATATTAGAATGATAAAAAAAACAAAGATCTCCAACTTTCATCTTTTTTAAATTATTAGCAGCTTGAAAATTTCTTACCCCATCCCAAGCAATACCATTAGGACCTGCTTTTTTTTGTTGCTCTAAAGACCAAACATCTGGCTCGGACTTCATTAACCAATATTGCATAATTTTTAAATAATTAGTAATAAAAAAGTTATTCTCATAAAAAAAAGTATATTATTTTAACTTCAGCGACCATGATATTTACGCAGTGCTGAATCTTTATAACTTCAACCCTGGACCTTTCATATATGGAGCTTCTTTATCGAGAGGCCATCTAGATTTAGCGGAAATTTCTATATTGTCAGTTAAGTTTTTTTTAAACCTTTTTATACCTGCCCAAGCAATCATCGCTGCATTATCACCACAAAATTTTAAATCAGGATAAACAGTTTTAAAACCAATCTCTTTTGACAGGCTGTATAAATTATTTCTAATAGTTTCATTAGCCGCAACACCACCAGCAACTATTAATTTACAATTTTCTTTTTTTGTTTTTTTTCTAAACATATCTACTGCGACTTTGGTTTTTTTATAGAGAATTTTATTAATAGTTTTTTGAAATGACGCAGCTAAATTATATTTTAATTTATTTTCTCCATTTATTTTTTTTGACTCTCTTAAGACTGCAGTCTTAAGCCCCGCAAAAGATAAATTGCATCCTGCTCGGTTAATTATTGGCTCTGGAAGTTTAAAATAATTTGCATCACCTAATTTAGCAAATTTTTCAACAGCCGGCCCACCAGGATAACCTAGGTCCAACATTTTTGCTGTTTTATCGAAAGCTTCTCCCAACGCATCATCTATTGTTGTTCCTAATTGCTCATAATGATTTACATCTTTAACAATTAAATATTGCGTATGACCACCAGATATTAAAAGAAGCAAATAAGGAAATTCTATTTTATTTTCCAATCCAGGACTGAGAGCATGACCTTCTAAATGATTTACACCAATAAATGGCTTATTAGAAAATGCTGCAATTGCTTTTCCAATATTTAATCCAATTGTAAGACAAACAATTAATCCTGGTCCCGCAGTAGCTGCAACACCATCTATTTCCTTTATAGAGATTTTACTCTCCTTTAATGCTCTTTCTATAATGAATTCTATATTCTCCAAATGAGCTCTTGCAGCTAATTCTGGAACTACTCCTCCAAATTTTTTATGTTGTTCTATTTGGCTTGATACAATGTTTGACAATATATCTGCTGTGCCTTTTTCATTTTCCTTTATTACTGAAGCTGCTGTTTCATCACAGCTCGTCTCAATTCCCAAAAATGTAATTTTTTTTCCCATTATTTATTTGTAAAAATTTAAAATAGTATAAAATACATCTATCGAATATATAAACTAATAATGAAAAAAATTACAATTGGCGCTAGAGGGAGCCTTTTATCCCAAGCTTATGTAGGAAAAGTTAAACAACTTATTCTAAAAAATACAGATATGAGCGATAAAGATATTGCAGTAAAATCAATTACCACTACTGGAGATATTTATAATAAGAAAAAATTATCTGAAATTGGTGGAAAAAAATTATTCTGCAAAGAAATAGAAGAAGAACTATTGGAAAACAATATCGACATAGCTGTTCACTCGTTAAAAGATATGGAGGCAGAAGAACATCAAGAGCTGATGATAGGCGCTTATTTAAAAAGAAATGATCCACGAGATGTTTTATTGAGTGGTAAGATTAAAAATCTTAAAGAACTAAATTCTAATTTAATCATTGGTTCAAGCTCTAGGAGAAGAGAGCTTCAACTAAAAAAAATCAATAAAGGAATTTCTTTTGTTAGAATGAGAGGAAATATAGATACAAGAATAAATAAGATTGGAAAAGAAAACTTAGATGGAATTATCTTAGCAGCTGCTGGAGTTAAAAGTTTAAATCTTGAACATAAAATAAGTTTGTTTTTTGAAATTAAAGATATGATACCAGCAGTCGGTCAAGGAATAATAGCTGCCCAGTGTAGAAAAAAAGATAAGTATATTCAAAATATTTTAAAAACAATTAATGATGAGGATACTGCTTCTTGCGCTTCAGCAGAGAGAAGTATGCTAAAAACTCTTGGTGGAGATTGTGAAACAGCTGTAGGAGGTTTAGCAGTAATAGTTAATAAAAACTTAAATTTAACTGCAGAGTTATATTCAGATGACGGTTCTGAATACTACAATTGTGAAATTAAAGGAAAAGATATCGATGCTTTTAAAATTGGTAAAGATGTTGGAGAAAAACTATTAAACTTAGCTGGAAATAAATTTAAAAAAAAATGAATATTTTAATAACAAGACCTCTAATAGAATCCGAAGATCTTATGGGAAAACTTTTCTCTCTTGGACATAAAATTACTTACATGCCTACATTAAGAATTCTCCCTATCAAAACTGAATTACTTGATCTAAAAAAATTTGATGCTTTAATATTTACTAGCGCCAATGCGATAAGAAATTTAAAAAATATAAATCCTGATAAAAATAAATTATGTTTTTGTGTTGGTTTAATTACCGAAAAAATAGCAAGAAAAACAGGTTACAATAATACAATGTCTGCTGGAGGAACTGTTAATGCTCTTAAAAATTTAATTATTAATGCAAATCAGATTAATCAAAAATCCAAAATTGCTTATATCTGTGGAGAATTTCTTTCTTCAAATTTAGATTTAGAATTAAAAAAAGAGGGATTTAATGTTGAAAAAATAATTAATTACACTTCAGAAAAAATTACCGATTTAAACGCGGAGAATAAAAAAATTGTCAGCAGTCATCCTCCTGACATAATTTTTGTATATTCCACTCGTAGTGCACAGAGTTTTGTTGAAATAGTAAAAAATTATAGCCTTCATCATTTAATGACAGAGTCTAAAGTTATGTGTATAAGTGAAAAAGTAGCAGGTATATTTAAATCTGATGGATGGAAAAATATCAGCGTTTTTAATCCTGGTGAAGAAATATTAAATTTATAGGAAATAAATAAATGAACATTTTAGAAAATTTTAAAGATCTATTTTTAGAAATTTGGCAAAAAGGAATATCCGGAGTAAATTTTACTCAAATAGGATTAGCAATTGCAATATTCTTATTTTTCTTATTATTACGTGGTCTAATAGCTAAATTCATTCTTCAGCGACTAAAAAATTATGTTGCTAACACTTCAAATAAATTTGACGATGCATTAGTAAAAGCATCAGAGGGTCCTATTAAGTTTATTCCAATAGTTTTAGGTATATTTATTGCAACATCGTATATGGAGTTTGATGGTAAAATGTCTAACTTTGTTGATAATATAAATCGATCTTTAATTACAATATTGATTTTTTGGTTAATACATCAAATCGTAGAACCAATTACTTTTTTAATAAAAAGAGTAGAGGAACTACTTTCTAAAGATTTATTAAACTGGGTAATCAAAGCTAATAAAATCTTAATTATTTTTTTTGGATTTGCTGCCACATTAGATATTTGGGGAATAAAGATAGCTCCAATAATTGCTGGACTAGGATTATTTGGCGTAGCAGTAGCTTTAGGAGCTCAAGATTTGTTCAAAAATTTAATATCTGGAGTCTTAGTTCTAGTTGAGAAAAGATTTAAAATAGGAGATTGGATATATGTGGAGGGGATTATCGAGGGTATTGTAGAGAGAATTGGCTTTAGATCAACCGTGATAAGAAAATTTGATAAATCAATTGCTACTATACCAAACGCCTCCTTTGCTGAAAATGCAGTAGTCAATATAAGCGAAACTACAAATTGGAGAATCAGTTGGATAATTACTTTGCAGTATAACTCTACTGTGGATCAGTTGAAAAATATCAGAGAACAGATAGAAAAATTTATAACTTCAAGCGAAGACTTTAAAATAGGAGAAGAAACAGAACATGCTGTACGTATAGATAAATTTTCTGATAGCTCCATTGACATGTATGTAAGATGTTTTACTGTAACTGACGAGTGGAGCGAATGGCTTAAAATAAAAGAGCGACTTGCAGTTAAAATTAAAGAAATTGTAGAGAGTAATGGTGCATCTTTCGCTTTTCCAAGCACTTCTATTTATGTGGAGAAAAAGTGATGCAAGCAATATACTTATTGGTATTTCAGATTATTAATATTTATGAATGGGTAGTAATCATTCATGTTATTCTGAGTTGGTTGGTAGCCTTTAATATTTTGAACACACAAAGTAGGTTTGTTTATGCTATTCTTGATTTTACGTATAGAGCGACCAGCCCAATTTTAAATAAGATTAAAAATTATGTTCCTAATCTAGGACAAATTGATATTTCTCCGATAATACTACTACTGGGTTTATGGTTTACGAAACTTTGTATGCAACTATATTTGAGGCCAGCAATATTTTGATATGATCATAGATGGAAAAAAAGAAGCTGCAGCTTTAAGAGAAGAAATAAAAAAAGAAATCTCATTAATTAAAAAAAAAACGAATAAAATACCAGAGTTAGCAGTAATTTTGGTTGGAGATTTTTTACCTAGCCAAATTTATGTAAGAAATAAGGAAAAAAATGCAAAAGAAGTTGGAATAAATTCAAGTGTCATAAGATATTCGAAAGATATAACAGAAAAAGAGATACTTAAAAAAATTAACGAGCTAAATAATGACGATAAAATATCTGGTATTCTAGTTCAACTTCCTCTTCCAAATCAAATTAATAAAGAGCAAATAATAAATTCAATTCATCCTTCGAAGGATGTAGATGGATTTAATCCAGAAAATGTTGGTAAATTAGCTTCTGGATATCATGCGATTGTGCCATGTACTCCTTTAGGATGTTTATTATTATTAAAAAGAATTGAAAAAAACTTATCCGGTAAACATGCTGTAATTCTAGGTAGATCAAATTTAAATGGCAAGCCGATGGCTCAATTATTATTGAAAGAAAATTGTACAGTTACAATAACTCATTCAAGAACAAAAAATTTAAAAGAAGAATGCTTGAAAGGGGATATCATTATCGCTGCTGTTGGTGTAGCAAATTTAGTAAAAAAAGATTGGGTGAAAGATGGATCGATCGTAATAGATGTAGGAATAAATAAAATGGGAGAAAAAATTGTAGGAGATGTTGATTTTAATGAAGTGAAAAATATAGCTAAAGCAATTACTCCAGTACCAGGTGGAGTAGGCCCAATGACTATTGCTTGTTTGCTAAAAAATACTTTAGAATGTTTTAAAGCTCGTTTGACTTAGATTTATCTAAATTCAAAAATTTACTATTTCTTAATCTAATTATAACTGTTGCAATCGCAACAATTAAAATTGCACTTGAAATATATATTAAATTTGTTGGGTCGCTATCTTTATCTTGTAATATGATGAATCGAGCTAGCGCTGTTATTGCTATTACCAACGGATACGATATTCTAACTGCTCTTGTTTCCCAATATGATCTTACTAATCCAATTACTTCGATATAAATGAACATAAGAAGCAAGTCTGCTAACTCAATGTTTCTATCGTCATACATTTCTTTAACTTCAAGAAAAAAAGCAACAATAGTTGAAAACAAAACAAAAAGGACTGCAGTTAATTGTATATTTCGAATCGTATTATTCATTACCTACTTAATATCAGAATTTTAGGATTTATATAACTGTTTAGAGTGAAATTTAATAAATTTTTCAACTTTAGATTTATTAAAAGATTTATTTTCCTCAAAAGAAACTTTTTTCATCGAATAAGCTTTATTTTTTGTTCTTCTTGATAAAATAGTTACGTTACCTTTGTAAAGGTTCAACACGACTTCACCAGATACTTTATTTCTTTTTTTATCAACGATTTTTTGTAATTTTAATCTTTTTTTCGAGAACCAATAACCATTGTAAACTAATTCAGCATATTCCGGCATTATTCTCTCTTTGGCATGCACAGTCTCTTTGTCTAAAGTTACCGACTCAATAGCTCTATGTGCTATATATAATATTGTTCCACCTGGAGTTTCGTAGACCCCTCTTGATTTAATTCCAATAAATCTATTCTCAACTAAATCAACTCTACCGATACCATTTTTTCCAGCTAATAAATTTAATTTTTCTAAAAGTTTTTCTGGTTTGAGCTTTTTACCATTTACTGAAATAGGGTCACTATTTTTGAATAAAATTTTAACTGTAGTTTTTTTATTGGGAGCTTTTTCAGGGGAAACAGTTCTTTGAAATATAAACTCAGGTGCAGAATTTTTAGGATTTTCTAAAATTTTACCTTCGGTCGAAGTGTGAAAAATATTATCATCTACAGAAAATGGTGGAGCACCTTTTTTGTCTTTTGGTATTGGAATATTATTTTTTTTTGCGTAATTTATTAGGTCAGTTCTAGATTGCAATTTCCACTCCCTCCAAGGGGCAATAATTTTGATTTTTTTTCCTCCAAAAAAGGCATATCCAAGCTCAAATCTTACTTGATCATTCCCTTTGCCAGTAGCTCCATGAGAAACAGCGAATGCTTTAAATTTTTTTGCTATTGCAATCTGTCTTTTCGCGATCAAAGGTCTTGCTATTGAAGTTCCTAGTAAATAAATTCCTTCATAAACAGCATGAGCTCTTATCATTGGAAAAACATAATCTTTAACAAAAATATTCTTTAAATTTTCTATTATTATTTTTTTAACACCAAGTCTCTTTGCGTTTTTAATAATTTTTTTTTTATTTATTTCTTGTCCAATATCAGATGTATAAGCAATAACTTCAGCTTTATAATTTTCCTGGAGCCATTTAAGAATTATCGAAGTATCAAGCCCTCCTGAATAGGCTAAAACAATTTTTTTCATCTAGCTACAAGTTTTTTTGGCCGTATTATATGCTTTTGTAAAACCCATCATTGAATAATGGTCTGTTGTTTCAGCGCCTTTAGTTGTTCTGGCTTTTATAATAAGATTAGTTGCTCTTTTCATTAACTTTATAAATTTTTTTTCTTCCTGATCATCAAGTAGCCATGCAAAACTTTTTTGTGAAAAAAAAGAATATTTTTTTTTCCCTGAAGCAGCAGTAACAGATGAGGTTTTATAGTCGTGCCCACTCGTTATACTTACTTCATCTTTAATATTTTCTTTTGGCCTAAATGTTACAAATAATTTTGACTTTCCTCTTTGTATTGTTGATGGAGCTCTTTTAGTTGGGACAGTTTGCGCGAAACAAATTTTACCTTTTTCAGTTTCAGCTGTGAAGCTTTCCCAATTTTTATATTTTCCCGTTGATCTTGGTGTATTAGCAAAAGCGTTTAACGAAAATGCTACGGTAATCAAAATGATAAAAGTTTTTTTTAACATAGATTTATTTTTATACTAAAAATTAGCTATTTCAATGGCTTGAATTAAGGAGCAGGATTGGGATTGTTATTGTGTATAGTATTGATTTTTTCTAATACTTCTTCGTTAAGGTCGATATTGATACTTTCAATATTTTCTTTCAACTGATCCATTGTAGTTGCCCCAATAATGTTACTGGTTACAAAAGGCCTTGAATTAACAAAAGCTTGTGCGAGTTGAACCATAGTAATATTAATTTCTTTAGAAAGTTTATAGTATTCATCGTACGCTTTCATTGCCAAAGGATTAATCATTCTTTCCCAACCTTTAAATAGAGTCATTCTTGCATTTTTTGGCATTTGACCATTTCTATATTTTCCCGACAATGCTCCAGAGGCCAAAGGATAGTAAACCAATAAACCACATTTTTCTCTTATAGAGATTTCTGACATACCCACTTCGTAAGTTCTATTTACTAGGCTATAAGGATTTTGAACAGACATCATTCTAGGTAGATTTTTATTTTTTGATATCTCTAAATATTTTGAAAGACCATAAGGAGTTTCATTAGACATTCCAATGTGTCTAATTTTTCCACTCTTGATAAATTTCTCAAGTGCAAGTAAAACATTTTCAAAATTATTCCATTCACCTTCACTTTCGTTTACCTTATACTCTCTTCTACCGAAACAATTTGTAGATCTTTCTGGCCAATGTAATTGATAGAGATCTATATAATCCGTTTTTAATCTTTTTAGACTGTCATCTATTGCTTTGCCTAATTTTTTTTCAGAAAAATTATTTCCACCACCCCTTATCCATTCCAGACCTGGACCAGCAACTTTTGAAGCTAAAACTATTTTGTTTCTATTCTTTCTTTTTTCAAACCAGTTGCCAATTATTACTTCAGTTTTTCCATAAGACTCCGCGGTTGGAGGAACTGAATAAAGTTCAGCTGTATCAAAAAAATTAACTCCTTTATCTAGAGAATAGTCCATTTGTTCAAATGCATCGCTTTCAGAATTTTGAGTACCCCAAGTCATTGTTCCGAGACAAATTAAACTTATATCTAGATCTGTGGTTCCTAATTTTTTGTATTTCATAAAATCGTAATATATATTAAGGCTTTTTAGGTCATTTTTTGACTATTGAAAAGTTGTTAAAAAAACTTATATATATAGCTTATGGAATTAAACAAACAATCATCCTCAGCTCGTTCCTCTGCATCAGAAGCAGTAATTGATCAAGGTCTAAGAGCTTACATGCTTAAGGTTTATAATTATATGGGCTCGGCTTTAGCTCTCACAGGTTTTATTGCTTTGTTTACTTTTAAGTTTGCAGCAGTAATAGGTCCAAGTGGAGAACTGATAGGTTTAACCGCTTTAGGAAATTCTCTTTATAACTCGGGTCTAGCTTGGGTAGTAATGTTAGCTCCTTTAGGAGTTGTTTTTTACATGAGTTTCGGAATTGCCAAAATGAGCGCTTCTAAAGCTCAAACTGTCTTCTGGATTTTTGCGGCATTAATGGGATTATCTTTATCTTCAATTTTTATAGCTTATACTGGAACCTCAATAACTAGAGTTTTTTTCATAACAGCAGGTACTTTCGGCGCAATGAGTATATACGGTTATACAACTAAAAGAGATTTAACAAAGTTAGGTTCTTTTTTAATGATGGGTCTTATTGGAATTATAATCGCTTCACTAGTAAATATATTTATGAAATCAACGATGATGTATTTTGTAATTTCTATTTTAGGTGTTTTAATTTTTGTTGGACTTACCGCTTATGACACTCAAAAAATTAAAAACATGTATATGGCTAGCGATAGTGGCGAATTAATGGGAAAAAAAGCTATTATGGGAGCTTTAACTTTATACCTAGATTTTATAAATTTATTTATTATGCTTCTAAGACTATTTGGCCAAAGAAGATAATTACTTCACTAATTTTAAATTATTCCAACTAATTTTATCTATTAATTGACTCAAATTCTTAGACTTTTTTAATATTTTTCCATTTTTGTCTTTAATCAAAAATTTTTCATTGTGGTAATTTGGCTTGAAATTTTTAAGTATTCTTAAAACAGGTTTTTCAGAAGCTCTTTGATAGACGTCAAACGATATTTCTCTAGATCCAGATGAAAAAGAATAATCTTTCCAAGATCCATTAGAAACCATTTTTGCATACAAGTTTAATATGCTTTGAAGTTCTTTTTTAACAAAAAACTTCTCTTTATTTTTTCTTTTAACCTCATTATTAATAACTAATCTAATTTTATTCATAATTTGCTTTTATTAATTAAGGGTAATTGCATAGCCGTAAAAATAATTGTAATTGGTAGCATTCCCCAAACTTTAAAATTAACCCAAGTGGTTTCTGGCTGTGTTCTCCAAACTATTTCATTCAAAATTGCTAAAAATATAAAGAAATAAGCCCATCTGAAGTTAAGCTTATTCCATCCTTCCTCGTTTAATTGAAAAGCTGTTTGTAAAAATAGTTTTAAAAAATTTTTGTTAAAATAAGTTTTGCTTATAATTAGGATGGCAGCAAATATAATATTTACTATTGTAGGCTTCATATAAATAAAGATCGGATTATTAAAATATAAAGTCAATCCTCCGAATAACGAGATCACTATGGCTCCAATTAATGGTACGAAGGGAACCTTTTTTTCAACAAAATACATTATCGCAACAGCAATTAATGTAGAGATTATTAGGGGTGGGATTGCGGCTGTTAAACTGTTTCCACTTTTGTAGTAGATAGTAAAAAAAATTAATAGAGGACCAAAATCTGTAATAAATTTTAAAAACGACTTATTCACACATAGTTATTAGCATATAATAAAATTTTAATAAATTAGATATTGATTTTAACAAAAAAATTATTAACTATTAGTTATGGCTTCAAGTAATAATGCTAAATTTTCAATAGGTGAGGTTGTTAAGCATAGACATTTTGATTTTAGAGGTGTCATTTATGACGTAGATTTTGAATTTAATAATTCAGAGGAATGGTACCAGTCTATTCCTAAAGATGTAAGACCAAGGAAAGATCAACCATTTTATCACCTATTAGCTGAAAGCAATGACGTGACTTACGAAGCTTACGTTTCTGAGCAAAATCTACTATTAGATAAATCTGACAAACCTGTAAAGCATCCTTTGATTGAAGAAATTTTTTACGGAAAAAAAGGCTCAAATTATTTCAAAATTTCCAATTAATAATATATTTGCCTAAAATTTAACATCATTAATGCAAATCTATGACAAAGATTATGCCTAGATTAATCATGTTGTTGCCTAATTGGGAATTAGATCATACTTCTTTACTCCCTCCAAATTCTCAATTAGGCTCAAATTCACACTTCACTTAAAAATAATATTATAGTAGTTAAATCTAATGTTAAATTTATTAAATAATACAATTGTATTTAAATGGATAGATAAATTAATTAATTTTATTAATTCTATTTTTTTTGTTTTTTTGTTGGCAGCTCTTTCATTTGCTTTGATATTTTCTCCACCTGATTATTTACAAAGTGAAACAGTTAGAATTATGTATGTTCACGTACCATCTGCTTGGATTGGTTTAGCTGCATTTTCTGTCATAGCTTTATTATCAATATTGAACTTTATTTTTAAAATGAAATACTCAAATTTAATTACAAAAAGTATCGCACCCTTAGGACTAATGTTTACTTGTCTTGCAATAGTTACCGGTTCTATTTGGGCTCAACCAACGTGGGGAACTTGGTGGGCATGGGACGCAAGACTTACTTCAATGGTAATATTAGCTTTATTTTATATTCTTTTTATAATTTCTAATAAGATGATTCTAGAAGATGACAAAGCAAACAAAGTTTCAAGTATTATTGCCATTATCGGGTTTATAAATATCCCAGTAATAAAATATTCAGTTGAATGGTGGAACACACTTCATCAACCAGCAAGTATTAAGTTTTTGCAATCTAACTCTATACATTCATCAATGATGATACCGTTATTGCTTATGTTTTTAGCTTTGTTGTTGTATTGTGCGCTAATTTTTCTAATGAAATATAAGACAGAAATCATTAAAATAAAGAAAAAGAATTTAAAAAGACTATGATACAAAATTTTATATCTATGAACGGTTTTGGCCTTTTTGTTTGGTCTTCTTTTATAGTAACTTTTCTCTCTTGTGCGTGTCTTTATTTGAAAACTTATAAAACACTAAAAAAGAGCGAGAGAGAGTACGCAAAAGAAATACAGGAGCTTCCAATCGAAAGAAGAAAAATTATTTTAGAAAATTCAAAAATTGCCTCTCAAGTTTTATCGTCTTACAACAAAGTAATTTAAAGCATTTAATGCTTCCAAAAAACGTAAAAAAAAGAGCGTCTCTTTTAACAATATTTTTATCTTTCTCTATACTAGCAATTTTTTTAATTCTAAAATCATTAAATAATAATATTTTATATTTTAAATCTCCAACTGAAATCAAAAATAGTGAAGATATTAATTTTGCAAAAAAAATAAGAATAGGAGGAATGGTAAAGAAAGATACTTTAAGAGTAAGTAGGTCAGAAATATTATTTATAATAACCGACTATAAAAATGAAATCAAAATAAGCTACAGCGGTACTGTCCCAAATTTATTTTCTGAAGAAAAAGGAGTTGTAGCAGAGGGCAAACTCCAAGATAAAAACTTTTTTATTGCCGACAGGATACTTGCAAAACATGATGAAAATTACATGCCGCCTGAATTAAAAGATAAAATTAAAAAGAATGTTAAGTAATTTAGGAAATTTACTATTATTTTTAAATACGTTCTTAGGAATAACTATTATTTATTACTCATTTGAAAATCTGAAATCTTCTAAAAGCTCATTATCTTCAAAAATTTATAAGTATAGTTTAATACAAAGCACATCAATAATTATTTGTTTTTTTACACTTGTCGGTGCTTTTATCATTTCTGATTTTTCTTTAGTTTCTGTTTATCAAAACTCACATTCATTAAAGCCAATATTTTATAAAATTTCAGGCACTTGGGGTAATCACGAGGGTAGCTTATTGCTTTGGGTTATAATTTTAACGATATTTTCATTCTTATTTTTAATTTTTAATAAAAGTCATCCTAAAAAATTTAGATTATACACATTAATTTTTCAAAATTTTTTAATTTTAGGATTTTTATTCTTTATATTGTTTAATTCTAATCCTTTTGAAAATTTAACTCCAATTCCTTTAGAGGGGTTGGGATTGAATCCAATTTTACAGGATCCTGCCTTAGCGATTCATCCTCCTTTACTTTATATAGGGTTTGTAGGTTCATCTATTTACTTTTCAGCAGCAATGGCTTCACTAGTTACCAATTATTCTGAAAGCTCTTTCGCTTCGTCTATTAAGAATTGGGTACTTATTTCTTGGAGCTTTCAAACTTTAGGAATTTTAGTAGGATCTATTTGGGCTTATTACGAGTTGGGTTGGGGAGGATTTTGGTTTTGGGATCCAGTGGAGAACGCTTCCTTACTGCCTTGGTTTTCTATGACCGCTTTAGTACATTCTCTGATAGTTTTAGAAAAAAGAAACATATTATACTTCTGGGTAATTATTCTTTGTTTGTTAACTTTTATATTAAGTGTAATGGGAACTTTTTTAGTTAGATCAGGCATTCTTAACTCAGTTCATACTTTTGCTAGCGATCCAAGTAGAGGAGTATATATTTTGATTTTCCTCAGCTTTATGATTTTTGGATCTCTCTTTATATTATTTAGGAAATATGAGAACAAAAAATATTTTATAAACCCGAATAGCAAAGAAACATTTGTTTTAGTAAATAATTGGTTCATGATGTTTTACCTTGTTACAGTTATGCTAGGAATATTTTATCCTATATTTTTAGACGCTTTGACGAATAATAAAATTTCAGTTGGTCCCCCTTTTTATAATACTGTTATTTTTCCATTAGTAATAATTTTTCTTTTTTTTATGACTATTGGACCGCAGGCTAAGTGGATAAAAAATAGATTTGAAAATATAAAAATTTTAATTTTTATTCTATTGGCGGCTATATTAATAAATTTTACTATATTTTATATTTTTAAAAGATATAGCATTTTATCAAATCTTTTAGTCATATCATCTCTTTTTTTAATAATTTCATCTCTGATAGATTTTACCCAATCATTGAAAAAGTCAAAAACAGATTTAGCAAGAATTATCTCTCACTTATCATTTGGATTATTAGTATTATTCATTGGTTTAAACCATCATTTTGCAATTGAAAAAGATTTTAATATCAAACTAGGAGAAACAAAGAATTTTAAAAATTATCAAATTAAATTTCAAGAATTAGAATTAAAAGATTATTCAAATTACAAAGCTGTTATAGGAAAGTTAAAGATTAATGATTTAAAGAAAAATCAAGAAAAAATTTTAACACCAGAGATAAGAATTTACAACAATCCACAAACATTAACTTATGAAGCGGCAATCAAATCTAATTTAATTGAAGATTATTATTTAACTATGAGCAATATCGATAGATCTGAATACTACAATATAAAATTCCAAAAAAAACCTTTTATGATGTGGATTTGGATTTCAGTAACAATGATTTCATTCGGAGGTTTTTTAAGACTGTTTAAAAATGCAAAAAACTATTAAACTTATAATTGTAGGGATTTTTATCTTAATAGTAGGTGTTTTTTATTTGAGTTTAAATAAAAATTCCAATTATGATACTAGAAATTTAGTTGGTAAAAAATTATCTGAAATTCATATAGAAAGTTTTTATGAGGATAAATATTTAACAAATGATATTTTAAAAAAAAATAATTTTTTATTAATTAATTTTTGGGCATCTTGGTGTTCTCCTTGTAGAACAGAACATCCAATTTTAATGAAATTAAATAGAGAAAAAAATCTAAGTATTATTGGAGTAAATTTTAAAGATAAGAAAAGTAATGCCAATCTTTTTTTAAAAAATTTGGGAAATCCCTATGATTTTTTAGCTAAAGACGAGCTAGGAAAACACTCTATTAATTTCGGTATTTATGGAATACCGGAGAGTATTCTAATTAATAATGACTTATTAATTTTAAAAAAATTTGTAGGGCCTTTATCTACAGCTGATTACAAAGAAATTAAGAGTATAATTATAAAGAAATGAAATTTAAATTATTAACTTTATTAATTGTTTTTTTTCTATTTGAGGTGCACGCCAGCAGTTCTAATGTAGAACAAAATCAAATTTTTAAAAATATTCGATGCTTAGTCTGCCAAGGCCAATCAATTGCTGACTCAAATTCAGATTTTGCTCAAACGATAAAATTAGTCATTAAAGATAAAATTAAAGAGGGCAAAACAGAAAAAGAAATTTATAATTTTTTAATTGAAAAATATGGACAATGGATTGTGTACAAACCTCCAATGAATGGATCAAATTTTTTATTCTGGTTATTTCCATATCTTATTTTTATAGCTGGGGGAGTAGTAATTATTATGTTTTTCAAAAAGAAAGAGAATAACTAGCAAAAAGGCATCTATACAATTATGAAAATTAATTGTATTTTTAAACCATGAAATTTAAAGATATTGTATATACATTAATTATATCCTGCTTTCTTAGTTTTGTTCAAGCAATGGAAGATGATGAGTTAAATAAAGCAGCAAGAAATGACGTATCATTTTACGCTGGGACATTCGATTTAATTGATGACGAAGGTGACGATAAAACCTCTTTAGTTGGGCTTCAACATAAAAATCCAAATTTATTTAGAGATACTTTTTTAGGTAAATTCTCTCCGGTCTCTGGTGGGTTTGTGACAGGAAAAAGTTCAATTTTTTTATATACTGGTATTGAAGGACAATATGATCTTGGACCTATAAAAATTTTACCTAGTTTTACTCCAGGTTATTATGAAAAAGGTGATGGAAAAGATTTAGGAAGTGTTTTAGAATTTAAAAGTGAAATTAAATTGGGATTAGACTTATTTGATAATTCTCAAATTGGTTTAACTTACAGCCACATTTCTAATAACGACTGGGGTGATACAAACCCAGGGGTAGATAATTCAACTGTAACTTTTTCTAAAAATTTTTAATAATCATGAATTTAAATGATTGTTATAACTTTAACGATTTTAGAAAATTAGCAAAAAAAAATTTACCATCTCCAATTTTTCACTATATTGATGGAGGAGCTGACGATGAAACCACTCTTCAAAGAAACACTGAGTCATTTTTAAAATGTGATTTAGTTCCAAATATTCTTGCTAGTGTAGGAGAACCAGATTTATCAACAAATGTTCTTGGAAAAAAAATTGATATGCCTTTATTTTTATCACCTGTTGCCATGCAAAGACTTTTTCACCACGAGGGTGATAAAGCAAGTGCACGAGCTGCAGAAAAATTTGGAACTTTTTATAGCATGTCTACTATGTCGACTTCTTCGATAGAAGAAATCTCTAATATTTCGGGAGGACCAAAAATGTTTCAAATATATATACATAAAATAAAAGGTTTAACTGATAATTTAATAGACAGATGTAAAAGTTCAGGTTTTAACGCAATGTGTTTAACAGTGGATACTGTAACAGCAGGCAATCGTGAACGGGACCATCGATGGGGATTTACTACACCCCCAAAACTTACTTTAAAAAGTATTTTAGGTTTTATTAAAAGGCCCAAATGGACGTTTAATTATTTAAGAAATGAAAAATTCCAATTAGCCAATGTTGTTAATTTTACAAAAAAAGGATCAAGTATATCAAAAGGTGTAATGGAATATATTAACGAACAATATGATCCAGCTATGAGTTGGAAAGATGCAGAATATTGCATCAAAAGATGGGGAGGTCCTTTTGCAATTAAGGGAGTGATGTCAGTAGAAGATGCAAAAAGGGCAGTAGACATTGGCGCCTCCGCTATATTACTCTCAAATCATGGAGGACGACAACTTGACGGATCTAGATCTCCTTTTGATCAACTCCCTACAATAGTTGAGGCAGTTGGCGGTAAGTTAGAAATTATATTAGACGGTGGGATTAGAAGAGGCACTCATGTTCTTAAAGCTTTATCACTAGGCGCGACAGCTTGTAGCTTTGGAAAAGGATTTTTATTTGCTTTAGGTGCAGGAGGGCAAAAAGGCGTAGAACAAATTTTAAAAAGAATGAGAGAAGAATTAAGACGTGATATGATATTATTAGGCTGTAAAAGTATTAAAGAATTGAATAAAAGTAAGGTAGTTTTTAAATAAAATATGAAATTAGCAAAAAATTTACAAAGACTTGGAACTGAAACTGCCTTTAGTGTTTTGGCAGAGGCAAAAAAACTAGAGGCCCAAGGAAAAGAAATGATACATCTTGGATTGGGCCAACCTGATTTTAAGACACCTCAACATATTATGGACGCTGCAAAAAAAGCAATCGATGATGGACATCATGGATATGTTTTAGCAAATGGTATTACAGAATGTAGAGAAGCCGTTTCGAGAAAAATTAAAAGCTTATACAAAAAAGAGGTAAGTCCCGATCGAATTATGATTATGCCAGGAGGTAAACCTACAATGTATTACGCAATTCAAATGATCGGTGAACCTGGTGCAGAAATAATTCATCCTACACCTGGATTTCCAATTTATGAGTCAATGATAAATTATACTGGATCAAAAGCTGTGCCATACGATTTGACAGAGGATAAAGATTTAAAATTTGATCCAGAAAAAATTTTATCTTTAATAAATGATAAAACTAGACTATTGGTTTTAATTAATCCTAATAACCCAACAGGAAGCTTTGTTGAGAGACCGGCAATAGATTTTTTAGCTGAAGGATTAAAAAAACATCCTCACGTCACAATACTTAGTGACGAGATATATAGCAGACAAATTTTTGATGGAAAAGAAATGCCTACGTTTTTTAATTACCCAGATCTTCAAGATAGATTAATCGTCTTAGATGGTTGGAGTAAAGCTTACTCTATGACAGGTTGGAGAATGGGCTGGAGTGTGTGGCCGGAAGAATTAATTCCACATGTTACCAAGTTAGCAATTAATAGTTTCTCATGTGTTAACGCACCTTCCCAGTTTGCAGGAATAGCTGCCCTGGATGGACCTGATGACTCTATTCATCATATGATGGAAAAATTTGATCAAAGAAGAAAATTAATTCATAAAGGGTTGAATGATCTTCAAGGTGTGAGCTGCAGTATGCCCGGCGGCGCATTTTATGCTTTTCCAAATGTAAGCGGAACGGGAATGAGTGGTTCAGAATTTTCAAAAAAATGTATGCATGAAGCTGGTGTGGCAATTGTTCCAGGAACAGCATTTGGTAAAACATCCACTGATTATGTGCGATTTAGCTTTGCTGCATCACAAGATAACATTCAAAAAGCACTAGAAAAAATTGCAAAAATGCTTAAGTAAGTTAAAGCTTTTTGACCAGATGAATTTTTAAATATAAAGTAAGAATTATTATGAGTAGTTTACAAATGCCAAAAGTCGATAATTCAGTTTTATCAAGAAAAGATAAAATTGTGTCAGATCTTGAGAGCATAATAGATCCAAAAAACGTTCTTTCTCATTCTGATGAATTGAGACCATATGAAACTGATGGTTTAACAGCTTATAGGAAAATGCCTATGATGGTGGTTTTGCCGGAAACAGTCGAAGAAGTAAGTAATGTTTTAAAGTATTGTAACGAAAATAAAATAAAAGTTGTTCCTAGAGGAGCTGGCACCGGTCTATCTGGAGGATCTCTTCCTTTGGAAGACTGCGTACTATTAGCTATGGGAAAGTTTAATAAAATTTTAGAAATAGATTTTACAAATAGATGTGTTGTTACACAACCATGTGTTACAAATTTAGCAATAACACATGCAGTTCAAGACAAAGGTTTTTACTACGCACCTGATCCTTCTAGTCAAATAGCATGTTCTATTGGAGGAAATGTTGCAGAAAATTCAGGAGGAGTTCACTCATTAAAATATGGGGCGACAACCAACAATCTTTTAGGCATAGAAGTAGTTTTAATGGATGGTACAATTACGAAGTTTGGCGGTAAGGCAATGGATGCAGAAGGTTATGATTTTTTAGGATTAATGACTGGCTCAGAGGGTTTATTGGGAGTTATCACAGAAGTTACTGTAAAAATTTTAAGATCACCGGAAGTTGTTCAAGCAGCCCTAGTTGGATTTCCATCTATCGAGGACGCAGGAAATTGTGTTGCTCAGATTATAGCCGAAGGATGCATTCCGGCAGGTATGGAAATTATGGATAAAGCTTTAACTAAAGCCACTAATGATTATTCGAAAGCAGGCTATCCTACAGATGCAGAAGCAATGATGATAGTTGAGTTCGATGGCACTCAACATGAAGTCGAAGCTTACATAACTAAGGTGAAAAATATTGCTGAAAAAAATAATTCATCAAGCTTAAAAATAAGCAAATCAAACGAAGAGCGATTAAAGTTCTGGGCGGGAAGAAAAGCAGCTTTTCCTGCATGTGGTGTTCTTGCTCCAGATTATATGTGTATGGATGGTTCAATACCAAGAGGTAAATTAGCTGAAGTTTTAAATGAAATATCAAAACTCTCTAAAAAATATGGTTTACCGGTAGCTAATGCTTTTCACGCTGGAGATGGAAATCTTCACCCTTTAATTATGTTCGATGCCAATGACAAAGAGTCTTTAAGAAAGTGTGAAGAATTTGGAGCCGATATTCTTAAATATTGCGTCAAAGTTGGTGGAGCACTTACAGGAGAGCATGGTGTAGGAATTGAAAAGCGAGAATTGATGTGTGAAGCTTTTAATAATCGAGATATACAACAGCAACTTACAATAAAAGTAGCATTAGATCCAAACTCATTACTAAATCCAGGCAAGGTGTATCCAATACTTAGGAAGTGTGCTGAGGAAGGAAGGGTTCATGTCCATGGAGGAAAAACAAAATTCCCAGACATTCCAAGATTTTAATCAATCTGTCTTAAAGCCTTCGACTAGAGAAGAAATTTCAGAAATAATTAAACTTTCTTACAAAAAGAGTGTTCCGCTTGAAATAACCTGTCTCAATTCCAAAAAAAAAATTGGCAGAAACTTTCAAACAGAAAAGACTATAGATCTATCAAAGTATTCAGGAATTATCGAATACAAACCAGAGGAACTTTATATTAAAGTTAAATCCGGGACACCAATTGAAGAAATTGTAAAAGAGTTAGATAAAAACAATCAGCAGCTTGCTTTTGAGCCAACAGACTTTGGATATTTATTTTCTGGCAAAAGTAATTGGGGTTCTATAGGCGGCGTTGTATCTTGTAACTTTTCTGGCCCAAGGAGATTTAAAGTAGGAAGTGTTAGAGATCACTTGCTTGGTTTTCAGGGAATAAATGGAAAAGGTGAAACAATAAAGTCTGGAGGTACAGTTGTCAAAAATGTAACAGGATATGATTTGTGCAAGCTTCTGTCAGGATCTTTTGGAACCTTAACAGTACTAACCGAATTATCCATTAAAGTTTTACCAAAACCTGAAACAAGCAAAACACTCATAATAAATAACCCGCATGTAAAAAAAGCTTTAGAATATTTAGGTAAATCATTATCTTCTTCCGTGGATCCATCTGGGGGAGTTTTTTATCCAGAATCATTTGAAAAATATTTCACATTTAATGATTTAACTCATCAAGGTGCTCTAATAGGCATAAGAATAGAAGGCCCTTTTGTTTCTGTCGACCAAAGAATTAAAAGGTTGTGTAAAGAATTAGATCTTCTTGTGAATGAATATTCTGTTCTAGATGTAGAGCAATCAAATATTTTTTGGAATAAAACTAGAAACTTGGAAGTTTTTTCTAATACGAAAAAAAATCTAGTAAGAATAGTTGTTCCAATGAGCGAAACGTTAAATTTATTGCAAAAACTAAAAAACATGGATTTTAGCTATTTCTTAGATTGGGGAGGTAGCCTTATTTGGCTTGAGCTTAACGATATCTCAATTAAAATTCTAAATGAAATAAGAGAAATAACTAAACAACATAAGGGATATTTCACTTTAATTAAAGTGGAGGAAGACATGAAAGCATCAGCTGATATTTTTACAATAGACCCAATAAAGTATAAGATTTCTGAAAAAATTAAGAAAAGTTTTGACCCTAAAAGGATTTTAAATCCAGGGAAAATGTATACAGGTATATAATGCAAACATCTTTTACAGACAAACAGCTTCTAGATAAAGACAACAAATCTAGTGAGAGCATTCTAAGAAAGTGTGTTCACTGTGGTATGTGCAATGCAACATGCCCAACTTTTTTGGTAAATGGAAATGAACTTGAGGGTCCAAGAGGTAGAATTTATTTAATAAAAGATATGCTTGAGAAAAAAAAACCAGCTAATGAAAAAATTGTTAAGCACATTGACAGCTGTCTATCTTGTTACTCTTGTATGACAACATGTCCTTCAGGTGTTAACTATATGCATCTAATAGATCACGGTAGAAATTACGTAGAAGAAACTTACAAAAGACCGTTTTTTGATCGCATATTTAGAAATATTCTTTCTTATGTTTTACCAAGACCCAAAGTTTTTTTTACAATGGCAATTTTAACAAAATTTATAAAACCTTTTAGTTTTATTTTACCTAATTTTCTTAAAAATTCTTTAGAATTAATGCCAAGCAGAATACCCTCTAAAACGATTAAAGAAAAAAAAGTTTATGAAGTTGAGAGTGGAAAAAAAATATCTAGAGTTGCACTTCTTACAGGTTGCGTACAAAGAATTATATCTCCTGAGATAAACGAGTCTACAATTAGATTATTAACAAGGCATAATGTGGAGGTAGTTGTTATGCAAGATATTGATTGTTGTGGATCTTTAAATCATCATTTGGGCAAAAAAGATTTAGCACAAAAATCCTTTATAAAAAATATTGAAAGTTGGCATGAAGAATATTTAAATAATGGTTTAGATGCAATTATAAGTAATACTTCTGGGTGTGGAACCACTCTAAAGGACTATGGTCATATTTTTAAAAATAATAAAAGTTTAAAAAAGAAAGCAAAAAAAATTTCTGAACTAACTAAAGACATTACAGAATACTTAGATGAAAATTTAAAATTAAATATTAAACAAGGCGATGACAAAAAATATAAAATTGCTTATCACTCAGCGTGTTCTATGCAACATGGTCAAAGCGTACATCAACAACCAAAAGACCTTATTTCAAGAACTGGAAATGAGGTTTTAGATATTCCTGAAGGACATTTGTGTTGTGGCTCTGCGGGTACTTATAATATTTTACATCAGAAAATGGCAAAAACTTTATTGAAGAACAAAGTAAAAAATATTGAGAAAGTTTCTCCAGACTTTATATCTACTGGAAACATTGGTTGCATGACACAAATTTCAAATGGAACTAAAATTCCAATAATTCATACCGTAGAGCTTTTGGACTGGTTTACGGGTGGGCCAAAACCTCAAAAATTAAAAAATTTGCAATAACATGAAAAAAATATTGGTAACCAGAAAACTATTACAATCAAATGAAGATAGATTAAAAACTCTTTACGACATTAGGTTAAACTCTAACGATGAACTTTATTCTCAAAAAAAATTAATAGAATTGAGTAAAGACTGTGATGGTATTTTATCAGCTTTAACTGATAAATTAGATGCAGATACAATTGATAAACTACCTAAGAGTGTAAAGATTTTATCTAATTTTGCAGTTGGATTTGGAAATATAGATTTAGAAGCAGCTAATAAAAGAAATATTGCTGTAACTAATACCCCTGAAGTATTAACTGATGCAACAGCTGAAATAGGCATTCTTTTAATTTTAGGTGCCTGCAGAAGAGCTGCAGAAGGGATTAAAAGTGCCCAAGCTTCAGATTGGAAATGGTCAGCAGATTATTTAATAGGCAAGCAACTTACTGGAACAAGATTAGGTATATTAGGAATGGGTCGAATTGGAAAAAAAATTTCAAAAATTGCTAAATCTCTAGGTATGGTAATTCATTATCATAATAGATCAAAGTTGAGTCCCGAAAAGGAAGATGGAGCTATTTACCACAAAAAATTAGCAAGTTTATTAAGTGTATCAGATGTTTTGTCAGTATGTTGCCCAGCATCAAAGGAAACGGTCAATATAATCAACAAAGAAACTTTGGAGTATTTACCTAAAGGAGCTGTAGTAACCAACGTAGCCAGAGGAGATATAGTTGACGATGAAGCTTTAATTGATGCATTAGATAGAAGAAAAGTTTATGCTGTCGGATTGGATGTTTACAAGGGAGAACCGATTTTAAATCCTGGGTATTTGAAGCATAAAAGTGCATTTATTCTTCCTCATCTTGGTAGCGCAACCAAAGAAACACGAACTGCGATGGCGAATCTTGCCATTGATAATCTTGAAGAATTTTTTAAAACCGGAAAGTGTAAAAACAAAGTAAATTAGATATTTATTTTACTACTTTAAGTTGTAAGCGACAAAAATTAGTTCAGTTTGGGTGAGACTCTCTTAAGTTTATATGTTTAAATATTTTAATTATTAATAAGTAAGGGGGACATATGTCTAAAAAAACAATCAAAGGAGTTAAAACTCCTTCAAGACGAAAGTTCTTTAAAGCAGCGGCAGCTACGGGTGCAGCAGCGGCAGCAACAGTTGCAATGCCTAATATTGCGCTTGGAGCTCCGGTAACTTTAAAGATGCAAGCAGCTTGGCCTTCAGGAGCAAATATATTCTTCGAGATGGCTGGAGACTATGCAAAAATGGTAAGCGACATGTCAGGCGGTGAGTTGAAGATTGATCTTCAACCTGTTGGATCAGTTGTAAAGACTGGTGAGATAGGACAAGCAGTAAGTTCTGGAGTATTAGATATGGGACACTGGGTTACTGCATACTGGTATGGTAAAAATGCTGCCGCTTCATTATTTGGTACAGGACCATCATACGGAATGTCATCTCAAGAAGTAATGGGATGGATGGAGTACGGTGGAGGTAGAAAACTTTATAACGAAACTTTATCAAAAGTTGGTTTCGATTACATTGGATTCTTCCACATGCCAATGCCTGCTCAGCCATTTGGTTGGTTCAAAAAGAACGTGACTAAAGTGTCTGATGTTAAAGGAATGAAGTACAGAACAGTTGGTTTAGCGACTAACGTATTAACAGCAATGGGAATGGTAGTTAGACAATTACCTGGTGGTGAAATTCAACCTGCAATGAAAACAGGATTGATCGAAGCTGCAGAGTTTAACAACCCAACTTCAGACTCACAGTTTGGTATGCAAGATGTTTCTAAGCATTATCACTTAGGAAGCTTCCACCAATCTCAAGAGATGTTTGAAATTCCTGTAAATAAGAAAACATTTAATGGATTAGCTCCTAAGCATCAGGCTATCCTAAAAAATGCTGCTTATGCTGCGAATACAGACAACTATTTCAAAGCTTTAGTTAGATACTCTGCTGATTTATCGAAATTGATGAATCAACATAAAGTAAATGTGTATCAAACTTCTGATGAAATTTTAGCTCAACAATTAAAAGGGTGGGATAAAGTTATAGGTGACTTTAACAAAAAAGACCCGTTCTTTAAGAAAATTGTGGACTCTCAAAAAGCTTACGCTAAGAGAGTTATGAAATACTTGCTCATGAATCAGCCTAATTACAAATTGGCTTATGAAAATGAGTTTGGAAACATTGCTAAAGTTAAAATTTAGTAAATTTTAAATAATTAAAAAGGGGAGACATTTGTTCTCCCCTTTTTTTATGGAAAAAATCAAAAATTTAGAATAGTTTATTTTTATGAGAGGATTTATCAGTTTCGCAGATCATTTAAGCACTTCGGTAGGAAAGGCATTTTCATGGTGCATTGTAATATTAATGGGTGGAACTTGCTATGAAGTTGTAATGGCTTATGCTTTTAACGCGCCCACATTATGGAATTTTGATTTTAGTTTACAAATGTATGGTGCTATTTTTATGATGGCAGGAGCTTATACTTTATCTACAGAAGCTCATGTAAGAGGAGATGTGATTTACAGACTATTCAAACCTAGAACTCAAGGCTACATAGATTTAATTTTATATTTTATATTTTTTTTCCCTGGTGTTTTAGCTTTAGCATTTTATGGATATGAATATGCTGCATTGGCATGGAAAATCAAAGAAACTAGTTGGAATAGTCCTGCTCAAATCCAAATTTATATGGCAAAAGCATTAATACCTTCAGCTGGAGTACTTTTAATTATTCAGGGTATAAGTGAAGTCTTCAGGTCAGTTATCTGTATTCAAACTGGTCACTGGCCAGCAAGGATGGTTGTTGCTGAAGAAACAGAAAAAATGTTAATGAGAACTTCACAAGATGAGGATCAAAAAGATGTTATTTAGTCTAACAAATCCAGAAGTAGCAATTTTTATGATGGGACTTTTTCTATTTGCTGTGCTTTTAGGATTTCCAATAGCATTTACTTTAATGGCGATGGGAGTTGGTTTTGGTTATTACGCTTACTTCGATCCTACTCGAATGGAACATTTATTAGATAACAGGATTTTTCAACTATTTGTTCAAAACACTTATACAGTAATGGATAATACCGTGTTAACCGCAGTCCCCTTATTCTTATTTATGGGATATCTGGTAGAAAGAGCTGGAATTGTTTCCAGATTGTTTTTTGCAATTAGATTAGCCTCACATAAATTGCCAGCTTCGATGGCAGTAGCAGCTCTAATTACTTGTGCGCTCTTTTCAACTGCGACTGGGATTATCGGTGCGGTAGTTACTTTAATGGGTTTGTTAGCATGGCCGGCCATGATCAAAGCAGGATACGATAAAAAATTTGCTTCTGGGGTAATTTGTTCGGGCGGGTGTCTTGGAATATTAATTCCACCTAGTATTATGTTAATTGTTTATTCAGTTATTGCTCAGCTTTCACCCTTAAGGTTATTTGCCGCTGCAATACTTCCTGGTTTATTGCTCGCTGGATTATATATAGGCTATGCAATTACCAGAGCATATTTTAATCCGTCTATAGCACCTAAACCACCTGAAGAAGAAATACCTCCAAGAGCCGAGATAATGAAAGAGGTTTTAGTTTCTTTTCTTCCCCTCTTTTCATTAATTATTTTAGTACTTGGTACAATTTTAGGAGGCTTAGCAACACCAGCAGAAGCTGCTGGAGTAGGTGCTTTTGGAGCGATAGTTCTCTCATTTTTTTATAAAACTTTAAAATGGAAAAATTTTAAGGAGTCAGTCTTTCTTACTGCAAAGACAACAGCAATGATAATGTGGTTATTTATAGGGTCCTGGACTTTTTCATCTGTTTTTTCATATTTAGGAGGCCATGAGGTATTTGAACATTTTTTTAAAGCTATGGATCTCGCACCTTGGCAGTTTTTAGTAATCACTCAGATTATAATTTTCTTACTTGGATGGCCGTTGGAATGGACTGAAATATTAATTATATTTGTTCCAATATTTTTACCATTAGTTGAGTTTTTTGGAGTGAATCCATATTTTTTTGCTATGTTAATAGCTTTAAATTTACAAACTTCTTTCTTAACTCCGCCCATGGCGATGTCTGCTTATTATCTTAAAGGCGTTCAATCAAAAAATGTTGAACTTATGGAAATATTTAGAGGTATAATGCCTTTCTTGGGAATAGTAATTTTTGCTATGGTATTGATGTATTTATTTCCAGGTATCGCACTTTGGTTGCCTGATACTTTATTTGCAAACTAATAAATTTTGATGATAGATACAGCTTCTTTAAACGCCAATGAATTGGTTTCCAAATTAAAATCTGGAGACATTTCTTCTGTAGAACTATGTAAAGCTTATATTAAGAGAATTGAAAAATTTGATAAAGATGTTCAAGCATGGGCTTTTTTAGATAAAAAAATTCTTTTAGAAAAAGCAGAAGAGGCCGATGAATACAGAAAATCTGGCAAACCTCTTGGCGCTCTACATGGGCTGCCTATTGCAATAAAAGATATAATTGGAACATATGATATGCCAACAGAGTGCGGAACTGTTTTTAGAAAAAAAATGTCGAGCTCCCAAGACTCAGAAATAGTTAATTTATTAAAGACGGCAGGAGCAATTATTATGGGAAAAACAGCAACTTGTGAACTTGCTTACATTCACCCAAGTAAAACTAAAAATCCTCATGACTATTCTAGAACTCCAGGCGGATCATCCAGCGGATCTGCAGCTGTCGTAGCTTCTCACATGGCTCATTTATCTATTGGTTCTCAAACGGGTGGATCTATAATTAGACCTGCTTCTTATTGTGGAGTTGTTGGTTATAAGCCTTCTTATGGATTAATTTCAAGAAATGGAGTTTTAAAAACTTCAGATAAACTCGATACGATGGGTGTATTCGGAAAAACTGTAAAAGATGTGGCATTACTTGCAAAATCATTAATAAAAAAAGATTTGTACGACCCAGCTACAGTGCATTTTGCTGCTGACGATATGATAAAAATTTGTGAAGAGGGGCCAGTCTTTGAACCTAAGTTCATTTTTTATAAAACAGATAATTGGAAAAGTATCGATAAAGAGTCCCAAAAAGCATTTGAATTTTTAATTAAAAGTTTTAAGAAGAACATAGAAGTATTTGACATGCCCTCTTATTTTAAAGAAATTCCCAAGTATCATAAAATTATTCACGAAACTGATTTGGCAAATAATTTTCAAGTCTATTATAAAAAAGATAAAAATAAACTTTCTAAAGAAATGAGAGACGCGATTGAAAGAGGCATGAAGTATTCTGCCAAAGAATATACGGATGCAATAGATTTTATGAAGCAAAGTTATGAGTCTTACAAAGAAGTTTTTGAAGACTATCATGGCATTATCACTCCATCTTCAAGCGGAGTTGCTGATAAAGGTCTTAAATCTACAGGAAGCGCAGATTTTCAAAAATCTTGGACATATCTAGGTTTACCAACAATTTCACTCCCTTTACTAACTGGAGAAAATAACTTACCATTAGGCGTTCAATTAGTTGGAAATAAACTTGATGATTTGAGATTTTTAGGAACAGCTAACTGGATGGAGAAAAACTGTAAAGATGAATAAGATTACTTCAATAATTGGTTGCGTTTTTTGTATTGCTTTTCTGATAGGTCTGGCGACTACATTAACCAGATCAATGATGATTGGTTTTAAAGATGTTTTACCAGTTTATATCCTGATGGGCTTAGTAATAGTAATGATGTTATATGAAGCCTTTGGTGACAAGAAAAAATAATTTTTATCCTTATTTACTATTATTTATTCAACCAATTTTTATGGCATCTAATATTATTGTTGCTAGAGGCGGCGTTGAATATGTTCCACCAGTTTCATTAGCGTTTTGGAGATGGCTCACTGTATTCGTAATTTTGATGCCATTCTTTTTTGATGAAATTATAAAAAAAAGGAAAAAATTCAAGCAAGAGTTTTTAAAGCTTTTTTTCTTAGGACTTATGGGCTGCGGGATTTGTGGCGCCTTCCCATTTATAGCTGGTATGTCGACTACAATGGCAAATATGGGAATTATTTATACTTCCTCACCAATATTTATTATCGTATTATCAGTTTTATTTTTTGGAGACAAAATTAATTTATCTAGAATTACCGGTTTAATTTTATGCCTTTTAGGTGTTTTAATAATAATTTGTAAAGGTGATTTAACTTATCTAATAAATTTTAAGTTTACTTCTGGAGACTTGTGGATGTTAGGAGCCGCTATTGGCTGGGCAGTCTATTCTATTTTTCTTATTAATTGGAAAAGCAGCTTCAGTCTCATGGCTAGATTTACACTTATAGCTTTATTCGGGTCGATTTCTTTATTTCCTTTTTATTTAATCGAAGAGTCTTACTTTTTTAATACTGTTTTTAACAATAATTTTTTATTTTGGGTTTTGTTTGCCGCTATTTCTCCAGGAATTATAGCTTTCACTTTGTATACTAAAGTTCAGAAATATGTTGGAGCTTCCTTAGCGGGTTTTACTCTTTATATATTTTCAATATATTCTGCTATTTATGGAATAATCTTATTTAATGAGAGTCTTTTGAGCTTTCATTATTATGGAGCAACCCTTGTATTTATCGGCGTTTATTTAGCCAGAAAGATTGTTAAATGAAATATTTATACTTAACTTTATCATCTTTAATAATTGCCTACAGCGTATTAGTAATTTTTATATATTTTTATCAGAGGAACCTACTTTACCATCCTTCAGAAAATAATTATCAAAATGATAAGATACAGTTTAATTATGATGAAATTTTTATTAAAGTCGATGAAGAGATTCAGCTGAAATCCTGGTTAATACAGAAAGATTTTAAGAAATTTAAAACACTTGTTATTTTTCATGGAAATGCAGGCCATCTATCAAACAGAATTTATAAACTTAATGAACTTTATAAATTAGATATTAATATTTTATTAATTTCTTGGAGAGGATTTAGTGGCAACAAAGGATCTCCAACAGAAAATAATTTATATACAGACGCTAAAGCTTCGATAAAATGGTTAAATGAACAAGGAGTGAGTAATAGTCAAATTATTTTATACGGAGAGTCTTTAGGAAGTGGAATAGCGGTAGAAGTAGGAAAAGAAAATAATTTTAATAGCATAATATTAGAGTCACCTTTTACCTCGATAGAGAATTCTGCAAAAATCTATTATCCTTATTTACCTGTAAGACTTCTTTTAAAAGACAGATATGACACAATTAGTAAAATTAAAATGATTAATACTCCAATTTTAATAATGCATGGTAAAAAAGATGATGTTGTTCCTTTTTCAATGGGAAAAGAATTATTTGAAAAAGCTAATAGTCCAAAACAATCATATTTTACAACCGAAGACGATCACATGATGGAATTCAATTTCAGTTTATTAGAGAAGATCCAAGATTTTATAGAAAAATATTAAGAATTTAATCCTAAAAGTGCTTTAGTGAAAAATTCAGCATTAAATGGATGCAAGTCCGTATCTTTTTCTCCCATTCCTACAGCTATAATAGGTAAATTATATTTTTTGCAGATTGCTAAAATAATTCCACCTTTAGCAGTACTATCAAGTTTAGTAATAATTAAACCTGTCAAATCATGTATCTTACTAAATTCTTCAACTTGATTAAGCGCATTTTGTCCTGTAGTTGCATCTAAGACAAGAATTACTTCGTTAGGATATGAAGGGTCGATTTTTTTAAGTACACCAATAATTTTTTTGTACTCTTCCATTAAATTCTTTTTGTTTTGAAGTCTTCCTGCCGTATCAATCAAAGCTACATCGATTTCATTTTTTTTTGCAAACTCAACAGTCTTAAAAGCCACAGAGGCCGGATCACTATTGA
>QCAW01000012.1 GCA_003281795.1 Pelagibacteraceae bacterium AG-345-F21 | reverse complement strand
TAAGTAAATGGTGTGGAGCAGGAGGATGGAGAGTAGGATTTTTTGCAGTTCCAGATGAACTGTCAGAACTTTTAGAAAATATAAAAACTTTAGCTAGTGAGTCATATTCAACAGTTAACAGTCCAGCACAATTTGCTGCAGTTGAGGCATACAATGGAGATTTTAGTGAATACAAATCTAAAACTATAAATATTTTAAGATCAGTCGGTAATTATGTTTACAATAATCTAAAATCGAATAAAGTTTTAATAAATTATCCTCAAGGAGCATTTTATTTGATGCCTGAATTCCCAAATAAAAAATTTAAAAGTTCAACGGAATTATGTGAAACTATTTTAGAAGAGACTGGCGTAGCAATGTTGCCAGCATCTGATTTTGGATTTAGCAAAAAAAGGATGTTAACCAGACTATGTTATATAGACTTTGATGGAGCTGAATTTCTTAAAGCTAACATTAATGGCAAAATGCTAGATGACAAAATTATTGAAAAATATGCACCAAATGTTGTTGAAGGTGTCAAAAAATTATCAAATTGGGCTAAAAATCTCTAAAGATTCTCTTTGACCTTAGTCTTTATCCATAGTTAAATTATTTAATTAACAAACGGGGGATCATATGAAAAAAATAATGTCATTGATTTCTGCGATACTAGTAATGTTTGCTTTTTCAAGCTCTATTACTTCAATCGCAAAATCAGCTGAGTTCTTTACGATAGGAACAGGCGGACCGACTGGAGTTTATTTTCAAACAGGTAATGCTATTTGTAAAATGCTTCACAAATCAGCAATAAGCGCTGATCACGGTAGAAAAAAAGGTACAGCTAAAGCATACAGATGTACTGCACCTTCAACAGGTGGTTCAAACTATAATATTGGACAAATTAAAGATGGCGAGTTTCAATTTGGTGTTGCACAGTCTGACTGGCAATTCCATGCTTACAACGGATCAAGCAAATGGGAAGGCAAACAATTTAGCAATTTAAGAGCTGTGTTCTCAGTCCACAATGAGCCATTTCAAATTTGGGCAAGTAAAAAATCTAAAATTAAAGATTTTAAAGGCTTAAAAGGAAAAACAGTTAACATTGGTAATCCAGGTTCTGGTCAAAGAGGTACTATGGAAGAACTAATGAAAGCTATGGGAGCAGACATGAGTATGTTTAAAGCTACTACTGAACTTACTTCATCAGAACAAGTAAAAGCTCTTTGTGATGGTAAAATAGATGCTTTCGGATATTCAGTAGGATTTCCTAATGGTGCTATGGAGCAAGCAGCAACTTGTAAAGCGAAAGCTAGCCCGATTAATTTAACTGGCGCGCCAGTTCAAGGTTTAATTGACGGAGCTGACTATTATGCTAAAGCTGTAATTCCAGCAGGTACTTACTCAAATCAGAAAAAAGATGCCACAACTTTTGGTGTAAAAGCTACAGTTGTAACAAGTGCTGATGTTTCTGAAGAACTTGTATACTTGGTAACTAAAGCAGTTATGGAAAACTTTGATTCTTTTAGAGATCAACATCCTGCATTTGGACCTTTGGAAAAGAAAAACATGATAGCTGATGGTTTATCAGCTCCATTACATCCTGGTGCAATTAAGTACTATAAAGAAGCTGGATTAATGTAATCTAACAATTTTATTAAATAAAAAAGGCCCAATTTTAATTGGGCCTTTTTTTTTAGAATAATGTATCTTATTCGAAATGAGCCAAAAAATTCAAAATAAGATTAAAGATAAAATTCAAGAAGATATTTCACCTACACGAAACTTGTCGGGCATTCATTTAAAAATAGTTTTTGGTATTGCTATTCTCTGGACACTATTTCAACTTTGGTACGCTTCTCCATTTCCTTTTTGGTTTAATTTTGGAATGTTTAAAGGTTTACCTGCTAGAGCTATTCATTTAGGGTTTGCTTTAACGTTAACTTTTCTGATTTTTCCAGCAATTAAGGGAAAAAAAATTTCAGCATTTGATGTACTCATTAGTATAGTAGCTGCATTTTGTTGTTTATATATTTATTTTTTTTACGATGATTTAGTTAATAGAGGCGGAATACTTTTAGTTAAAGATATATTTGGATTTAAAATTCCAGTTGAACTTATTATAGGTGCAATTGGTATTTTAATACTTTTAGAAGCTACAAGACGAGCAATAGGTTTGCCTCTAGTCGTTATCGCAGTCTGTTTTTTACTATTTTCTTATTTTGGGAAATATGCTCCAGATATAATTTCTCATGGCGGTCTATCTGTAAAAAGATTAGTAGGATTTCAATGGTTTGATCAAGAAGCAATATTTGGGATACCGATAGGCGTCTCGGTAGATTTCATATTTTTATTTGTTTTATTTGGAGCTTTATTAGAAACAGCAGGTGGTGGAAAATATTTTTTAGATCTAGCTTTTGCGATGGTGGGGAAGATGAGAGGTGGACCGGCAAAGGCAGCTATTTTGGGATCAGGAATGACAGGCATGATTTCAGGCTCATCTATTGCTAACACAGTTACAACAGGAACTTTTACAATTCCTATCATGAAAAAAACTGGTTTCTCCAAGGAAAAAGCGGGAGCAATTGAAGTTTCATCTTCTGTCAATGGACAAATAATGCCCCCAGTTATGGGTGCCGCAGCATTTGTGATGGCAAGTTTTATTGGAGTTACTTATTTTGAAGTAGTAAAACATGCTTTTTTACCCGCTGTGATTTCATATATTGCTTTGTTTTATATATCTCATCTTGAAGCTCTTAAGTTAGGTCTTAAAGGAATGGATGATGCTGATGTACCACATTTAAAGAAAACATTTTTATCTGGCTTGCATTTTTTAATTCCAATCTTTGTTTTAATTTTTTTACTTGTCTACATGAGATATACCGCAGGCTTTTCAATTTTCTATGCTACTATCTCACTAATATTAGTTAATTTAGTCAATAGAGTTATTAAAAATCCAAATTTCAAAACTGGATTAATTGATTGGTATAATCAAACCATAGTAGGCCTTCAAAAAGGAGCAATTAATATGGTGGGTGTTGGAATTGCTATTGCAACAGCTGGTATAATAGTAGGAGCAGTTGGTTCTACAGGATTGAGTACTAATTTAATTATAGTAATAGAGACAATCGCTAGAGACAATGTAATAATATTGATATTACTTACTATTATACTTTGTTTGCTTCTAGGCATGGGTCTTCCAACTACTGCAAATTATGTTGTAGTAGCTTCGCTTATGGCGACAGTTCTTGTTGATGTTGGGAACGCTTCTGGTTTTATTTTTCCATTAATTGCAGTTCATTTATTTGTATTCTATTTTGGTTTGATGGCTGATGTAACGCCACCAGTAGGTCTTGCATCTTATGCTGCAGCAGCAATTTCAGGTGGAGATCCTTTAAGAACAGGACTTCAAGCCATATGGTACAGTTTAAGAACAGGTATACTGCCTATAGTCTTTTTGTTTAATCATGAGCTTTTATTAATTGGGGTAGATAATATATGGCAAGCTTTAATAGTTATAGTCACTTCTTTAATTGGGATTTTAGTTTTTACTGCAGCATCTCAACAATGGTTTATAAATAAATTAAGATGGTATGAAATTATAGCTTTCTTAATTATTGCTTTGTCTTTTTTAGCTCCAGATTATGTTTTAAGTAAATTTTATCCTAAATTTAATGAACAAAATTTATCATCTAAATCAATCCAAAGTTTAACTTTTGATCCTTCAAAAGAAGTACATATTAAAGTAACCAGAGTTACTGAATACGGAGAAAGATACAAATTATTTGTGATTGATACAGGAATGTTTGAAAATGATTATAATCTAGAGGACTTTGGAGTTAATTTAGGTAAAGATAATAATAAAGTTGTTGTAGACAAACTGAACTGGAAGGGACTTGCAAAAAAGTCAGGTATGCAAATGGGTGATATAATTAGTAATTTTAAGATAGAAAATCCAGATCGACCGAACAAATGGATTGTTTATCCTTTCGCTTTACTATTACTATCTCTGTTTGGATATACAAATTACAAATTTGGAAAAAGTTCTCCCCTTGATAAAACTCACTAAAAAAATATTTTAATGTTTTTTTGTTTTAATTTACTAATGCTACTATAATAGCAACAACAATTAATATTTCCCAACCAGACATTTCATTACCTCCAATATTATATTAAATTTTTTTTTTGTTAAAATTATGATTAAGTGGTTGTATTTGTTATTTTGCTACGTGGGATTGCATAGGTATGAAAAAGTAGATATTAACTTTAGTTTTGGACCAGGAGGTTCAACTGAAACGGTAAAATGTAAAGATTGTGGAATTAAAAAATTAAGGAAAAAAAGCTAAAGAATTTTCCAAGTTCCAGAGGCGGTAGCAACTATTTTTTCTGATCCAAATATTTCACTTGAAATAAAAACTAATGATTTTGTCTTTTTTAAAACTTTTACTTTTCCAACTAATTTTTCATTTAATTTTCCGGCTGAAATAAACTTGATGTCTAGATTTATTGTTACGCATCTTTTATTACCCGCCGCAATATGGGCTGCATTTCCCATACCCGTGTCAGCTATTGTTGCGATAAACCCACCATGTGCTATACCACCGGTATTTAAAAATTTTTCTAAAATTTTTATACTATATTCAAAATTTGACTCATCTATTTTTTTAAAAGACAAATCTCCAATATTTTGCATAAAACCTTTTTTAGTTTCATCCATAATATTTTTTACCATAAATTGGCGCTAGTTGAGAGAAAATTACTGCTAATAATATAATAATTATTCCTAATACTTTAAATTCATTTAAATATTGATCTAGCAAAATCCAAGCTGCGATAGAAGCAAATACACCCTCCAAAGAAAAAATTATCGCTGCAGGAGCTGGAGATAAGTTTTGAAGAGCTATGATTTGAAGCAGAAAAGCAAACCCGCTGGATAAAATACCCGCATAAAGTAGTTCACCCAACTCTAAAGATAAAAGCTTAAAAGTAATTAGCTCTAATGAAGCCGCAGGTAAAGCTGATAATACTGCAGCGATTAAACACTGAAAAGCAGCTATAGTTATAGGAAAATTAAATATTTTTAAAAATTTTGAAACATAAACAATATGAAGCGCCCAAAAAAAGGCTCCAATAATTACAAGGGAGTCTCCAATTCTAACTCTATAATTATCTAATTCACTAAGAAGCAAGCCTCCCAATAAACACATGACAACGGCAGGCCAAACAGATTTATGAATTTTTTTTGAAAAAAGAAAATAAGCTAGTACTGGGACTATTACAACGTATAAAACTGTAAATACTGCTGAGTTTGCAACATCAGTGTATAAAAGAGAAATTTGTTGAAAAATATTTCCACCAGCTAAAAAGAAACCTAATAAAAACATATTAATTAAAATAATCTTTAAATTTGATTTAATTTTTCTTAATTTATTAAATTCAAAAATAAAAAAGAAAGGCAATAAAGCAAAAAAGCCTAAAAATAATCTTGCAGCGGAAAAAGTCCAGGGACCTATATAGTCCATTCCAGTATCTTGCGCTATGAAAGCAGTCCCCCATAGAAAAGAACAAGAAATAGCACAAATTAACGAAATTAAACTTTTATTCATAATTTTAATTATTGTAATTTAAATTAAACAGCAAGTTTGAAAGCAAAATCTTTACCCAAACATTCGCTCAAATAAACACAAAACCTTGCTCCTTCTGCACCATCAATTATTCTGTGATCATAAGACAAAGAAATAGGTAAAATTTTTCTAGAGGTAATTTTGCCCTTCAATCTCACTAGTTTGTCGAAACTTTTACCAATACCCAGTATGGCTACTTCAGGAGGATTGATTATAGGAGTAAAAAAAGTTCCTCCAATGCCTCCTAAACTAGATATTGTCATGGATCCCCCAAAAAATTCTTTTTTGTCTATCTTTAATTCTCTACAAAGTTTACTTGTTTTTTTTAATGCTTCACCTATTTCTTTTATACTCATTTGATCTACATTTCTAACTTTAGGCACCATTAAGCCATGGGGAGTGTCAACCGCAAAACCTAGGTGAAAATATTTTTTATAAATTATTTTATTGTGGATAGGGTCAATCGAGGCATTAAAATTTGGAAAAGTCTTAAGTGCACTTACCAAAGCTTTTGATATAAATGCGAGGGGAGTTACTTTTATCATTTCTCCAGAGTAATAATCATACAAAGATGATCTAAATTGTTCCATTTCTGTAATATCAATTTCTTCATGCTGCGTAACATGAGGGATTTCTGTCCAAGATCTAACTAGCTGCGGCCCTGATAATTTTTTGACTCGCGGAATATCTTTTAACTCAATTTCTCCAAACTCTTCATGAGAATACTCTTCTTTATGGATTTTTTTTTCTACTCTACCACCACTAACAGCAACTTGCGATCTAATGAAATTTTTTACATCTTCTTCAGAAACCCTTCCTGCTCTTTGTGATCCAGATATTTCAAGAACATTTGCGCCTAATTCTCTTGCAAATTTTCTAACTTTTGGACTAGCGGACTTAGTTCCACCTTGTGAGGTAGGAGCGGTTGGAATAATCTCCTTTTTTTTTTTAATTTCTTCTGACTTTTTATCTTCTACTTTTCTTTCAATTTTTTTATCTTTATTTACTGTTACCTTTTTTTCTTCAGTTTTGTTTTCTGATTTAAGACTAAGAATTAAATCTCCCTGATTTACTTTATTGCCGACTTTTATATTAATTTTTTCTATCATTCCCTCATGAGTAGAGGGTACTTCTACACTAGATTTATCGCTTTCTAATGTTATTAAAGAATCATTTTTTTTAACTTGCTGACCTTCTTTTACAAGAACTTCAATAACTTCTACATCCTTGAAGTCGCCCATATCAGGAACTAAAATTTTTGCACTAGTCATATTTATAAGTTTGACGGAAAATCTTTATTTTTATCAATTTTATATTTCTTAATTGCTTTTTCTGCTTGTTTTGTCTCTATTAGTTGTTCTTTAGCTAAAGCACTTAAGGTGTAGGCAACTATGTGCTCTTTGTCTACTTCAAAAAACTTTCTCAAATTCTTTCTTGTATCGCTTCTTCCATATCCATCAGTCCCTAAAGAATAAAATGGTTTTTCAGTATAAGGTCTTATTTGGTCTGAAAAAGATCTTGTATAATCAGATGCAGCAATAATTGGGCCATCTCTTTTCTCTAAGCATTGTTGAACATAAGATTTTTTCCTTTTTTCGTCAGGATTTAAAAGGTTCCATCTTTCTATTTCCATACCGTCTCTTCTTAATTCATTAAAACTTGTAATACTCCATACATCTGAGTCTATTCCATAATCTTCAGATAAAATTTTTGCTGCTGATATAATTTCTCTTAATATTGTTCCTGAGCCTAAAAGTTGAACTTTTGTTTTTCCCTTTTTATTAAATTCTTTAAAAAGATACATTCCTTTTAAAATACCTTCATCACAACCCTTTGGTTTTTCAGGATGAGAATAATTTTCATTCATTGCAGTAATGTAATAGAAGATATTTTCTTTTTTTTCATGCATTCTTTTAATTCCATCTCTAAATATCGTTGCCATTTCGTAGGCAAAAGTTGGATCGTAACTTACACAATTAGGAATATTTGAAGCTAATAAATGACTATGACCATCTTGGTGCTGCAACCCTTCTCCTGCTAATGTTGTTCTACCCGCAGTAGCGCCAATTAAAAAGCCTCTAGCTTGTGAGTCTCCCGCAGCCCAAGCTAAGTCCCCGACTCTTTGAAAACCGAACATAGAATAAAAAATATAAATTGGTATCATTTCGAGATCATGATTTGTGTAAGATGTGCCTGCAGCAATCCATGATGACATCGCGCCGGACTCAGTTATTCCTTCCTCTAATACTTGTCCACTTTTATCTTCTCGGTATGAACTTAATTGTTCAGAGTCAACCGGTTCATACTTTTGACCTTCATGTGCATAAATTCCAATTTTTTGAAAAAATCCCTCCATACCAAAAGTTCGCGCTTCATCAGGGATTATAGGAACTAATCTTGGTGATAGACTTTTATCTCGCAATAATGCAGTGAGCATTCTAACAAGTGCCATTGTTGTGGACATTTCTTTTTCTTCGGTAGATTTCATAAAATTTTCAAAAATATCCTTAGGAGGAGCTTTGATTGATTTTGAGAAAGACGATCTTTCTGGAATAAACCCTCCAAGTTTTAATCGTTTATCTTTTAAATATTTTATTTCTTCAGAGTTTTCGTTAGGTTTGTAATATTCTATATTTTTAACTTGTTTATCTGTAAGAGGAACACCGAATCTGTCTCTATAGTATAGCAAATCTTTTTCATCGAGTTTTTTTTGCTGATGTGTTGTATTTATACTTTCACCCGATTTACCCATACCGTATCCTTTAATTGTTTTTGCAAGTATAACTGTTGGAGAACCCTTGTGTTGCATTGCAGAATGATAAGCAGAATAAACTTTATGAGGATCATGCCCACCCCTGTTTAATCTCCAAATATCTTTATCTGTCATAGTTGATACTAGTTCTTTTAATTCACCATATTTACCAAAAAATTTTTCCCTTACATACGACCCACCTTTTGCTTTAAATGCTTGATATTCACCATCTACACATTCATTCATTCTTTTAACTAGCAAACCAGTTTTATCTTTTGCTAATAGTTGATCCCAATAAGAACCCCATATAACTTTAATTACATTCCAACCGGAGCCTCTAAAGCTTCCCTCTAATTCTTGAATAATTTTTCCATTTCCTCTGACTGGTCCATCCAATCGTTGTAAATTACAATTAATAACAAAGATTAAATTATCAAGTTTTTCTCTAGCAGCTAATCCTATTGCACCTAGTGACTCAGGTTCATCCATCTCACCATCTCCTAAAAAAACCCAAATTTTTCTTCCCTCATCTTTTACTAAACCTCTATTAATTAAATATTTTAAGAAACGCGCTTGATAAATTGCCATTATGGGCCCAAGCCCCATAGAAACAGTAGGAAACTGCCAAAAGTTTGGCATTAACCATGGATGAGGGTAGGATGACAATCCACCTTTAGAAACTTCTTGTCTAAAACCATCTAGTTGATTGGCACTTAGTCTTCCTTCTAAAAAAGCTCTAGCATACATTCCAGGAGCAGAATGACCTTGAAAATAAATTAGATCTCCACCAAATTTATTATTTTTAGCTCTCCAAAAATGATTCATACCGACATCGTACAAAGTTGCAGCTGATGCAAAAGTTCCTATATGACCACCTAACTCTGGACTTTTCTTGTTAGCTTTAACTACCATGGCAGCTGCATTCCACCTGATATAAGCCCGTATTTTTTTTTCAATTTTTTGATCACCTGGTGATTTAATTTCAATTTCAGGAGGAATAGTATTTATATATGGAGTAGTTCTAGTATCGGGAAGAACCAAACCAGATTTGTAAGCTTGATCTATTACTTTATTAAGTAAGTAACTTGCCCTAGGCGATCCATCATTTTCAATTACTGAATTTAAAGATTCAATCCATTCATTAGTTTCTATAGGATCTATGTCATCTTTTGATGCCGGTTCGGCAAAGACTTTTTTAACTTTTTTAATTGGACTTAAATTTCCGTTAATTTTTTTTTTTTCCTCAACAGTTTTGTTTTTTGGATTTTCTTTTTCTGGTGACGTGAGTGCTTGCCCATTTTCGATTGTAGCTAAAATACTACCTTCTGATACTTTGTCTCCAACTTTAACTTTTAAATCTTTTATTAGACCTGTAGAGGGCGTAGGAATTTCAAGACTCGATTTATCACTTTCTATAGTTACTATTGGGTCGTTTTTATTTACCTTATCCCCAGGTTTAACCAAAACCTCAATCACCTCTACGTCTTTAAATTCACCAATATCAGGTACAGAAATATTTTGAGCCATAAGTCCTATTATAAACTGGTTGGAACATATAAAAAAGGGGGCTAATAATAAACTATAAAGAGTAGGACAAATTGCTTGATAAGTTCATTTTTGGACACATTTTATGCTATTTTTTGTCATCAAAAATTAGTCAAATCAGTTATGAAATGGCTAATTAACTTATTGTTCAAAAAAAGAGAAATAAAATCAACCAGAGCAATTATTGTTCAAAAGATTCTATTAAAAAAATATCTCAACTAAAAATTAATTATAACTTAAGTAAATAGAAATTATTAATATCCAAAAAAAAGCATAATATAAAATGTAGCCTTTTACTGTAAAAGGCATTTTTTTTAATTTTCTTTTACCTTTTCCTTTATAAGGTTTTGATATTTCCATTTATCTTTCTACACACATTGCAATACCCATGCCACCCCCAATACACAAGGTAGCCAAACCTTTTTTAGAGTCTCTTTTTATCATTTCATGGATTAGCGTTACAAGAATTCTAGTTCCAGAAGCTCCAATGGGGTGTCCTAAAGCAATTGCACCTCCGTTTACGTTTATTTTTTCCTCTGGTATCGAGAGTGTTTTTAAAACAGCTATGCTTTGGGCTGCAAACGCTTCATTAATTTCAAAAAGATCTACATCTTTCACAGACCATCCAGCTATATCTAAAGCTTTTTTTGTTGATGGTATTGGACCTGTGCCCATAATAGCAGGATCTACACCACAGCTTGCCCAAGATTTTATTGAAACAAGTTTTTTCAAATTTCTTTTTTCTGACTCGTCATTAGTCATTAAAGTCACTGCTGCTGCACCATCATTTATACCAGAAGCATTACCGGCGGTTACAGTTCCATCTTTTTTAAATACTGGTTTCAGTCTTTCTAAGGCTTCAATATTTATACCTTCTCTTGGATGTTCATCTTCATTAAAATTTATTTCAGATTTTTTGGATTTAATTTTAAAATTAACTATTTCATCTTTAAATCTTTTTTCTTTTTTAGCTTTTAAAGCTTTTTCTTGAGAGTTTAATGCAAATTTATCTTGTTCGTTTCTAGTAACTTGGAATTTTTCTGCAACATTTTCTGCTGTATAACCCATGTGATAACCATAAAATGCATCCCAAAGCCCGTCTTTAATCATAGTGTCAATTATTTTTGCATCACCTAATTTTTTTCCATCTCTTAGATGTATAGCATGAGGAGCCATAGACATACTTTCTTGCCCTCCTGCTATTACAATTTTTGAGTCTCCACTTCTAATACTTTGAAAACCTGAAGCTATAGATCTTATTCCAGATCCACAAACTTGATTTACGATATGTGCAGGTTTTTCTTTGGGAATTCCAGATTTCATAGCCGCCTGACGCGCAGGATTTTGCCCAGTATTGCTTGTCAACACTTGTCCCATTATCACTTCATCAATTGACTGCTTCTCAAGCTTTGAGTTTTGTGCCGCTTTTGAAATTACTACTGATCCCAGTTCGTCTGCTTGAACGTTCTTTAGGGATTTACCCAAAGATCCTACAGCGGTTCTAACTGCAGATGTAATGATAACTTCTTTTTTTTCCATATTGTTAATCTATATATTAAATATAATTATTCAATTTTTTTTTGCTTTTTTGATAAACCAATTAAAATAGCTAAAATTAAAAAAATATAAGTCGAATTAGTGGTTGTAAAAAAGCTTCCGGAGCTTCTAATGGGAAATATCTCTATTAAAAACAGATAAATAAAAGGTGTAATTAAAATATTAGAATTCAAATCGGATTTTAAAAAATATTTTTTTATAAAAATTTTATAAAAAACTAAAAAAAATATTATTAAGGTAAGAATGAAGCCTATTAATCCAATATCGGCGAGAATTTCTAAATAGTAATTATGTGGGTGAGTATTACATTTTTTCCTTTCATCTGGGTGTAAATTAAGTCTATGAGGGCAATTAATTCTGAATGACCTTACACCACCACCAATATATTTATTCATTAACCAAGTATCGTAGAAAGACTCAAACTCTGCAAAGTGATCTGGCAACTGATACCTATCTATTTCTTCACTAAAAAGAACTGATGATAATTTTTTGGTTTGTAAAAAGAAAGTATTCATTTGACTTTCTATATTTCTATTCTGAGAATAAATTATCGCAAATAATAAAGAGGCCAATAAAGAAAGAGTTAATAAATATTTTCTTATTCTTCTTTCAAAAATTATAATTAAAATTATTAATCCCATAAACATGATTAATGGCATTCGATTTCCAGATAAAATAATAGTGACAAAGTAAAGCATGAATAAAGCTACAACAATAATTACTAATTTTTTCTTATCCAAATTTTTAAAAAAAAATGGAAAGAAAAAAAGTGCAATAACTCCAAATCGTTGTACGTAAGAACCAGCAATAAGCTCATCTCCAAAAGGCCCAGATAATCTAGAAGCAGAATGAATGAAAATACCCTTGTAACCAAAAATATCTTTACCAAATTTTAATTGATAAAGAATATCTAAGCCTACAAATAATGAACAGATGAAACAAGAGTAGAAAAAATATTTTAGATTGATAAAACCATTTCTTATCAAATACCTTATACAAAAATAAAGTATTAAATACCTTAAGTAAAAAATTGTTTTGTACAAAATAGTATAGTCGTGATTTGGAGCGATACTAATACTTGTCATATAAAAATAATTTTCTATAGAATTAAAAATTCCGGTAAATAAAATAAATAAGAAAAAAACAATAATTGATTTGTCTATGAATTCTAAATTAATTTTAAATATTTTTTTCCGATGAAAAATTAAAGCTGTAATTATAAATATTAGAATATTTAGATTTAAAACCAAATTTCCTGCTATAAAACTTGCAGGAATAAGTGCAAATACTAGACTTAAAAATTGATTTTTAGATAAACGTTTAATTAATTTAGAAACCATTTTATTACTATTTATTATAATTTACATTTCTTCAATAAAAATATATTTTTGCCATGATTTAAATTTAGAAAAAGATCAGAAGTTTTTATGCGCCTGTAGCTCAACTGGATAGAGCGCTTGGCTACGGACCAGGAGGTTCTGGGTTCAAATCCTAGCAGGCGCACCAATTTTTCATTGATATTGTAATTTTTAATATGTAGGTATATAAACTGTTTAAAAACTTTTATGTCTTTACAAAAAGCAGTTATTGTATTTTTTATCATTGTTTTCTTGTTATTGTTTTGTTTAAGTATTATTTTATAGATAAACAAATAATAATAAAATAATTCCTAATATTATCCTATAAATTACAAAAATATTTAAGCTAAATTTATTAATATATTGTAAAAAAAATTTAATTGTAAAAAAAGAAAAAATAAAAGAGAAAAGAATAGATATTAAGTTATATATGGAAAAACTTAAATCTTTTGATGATATCAAATTATTTATACCAAATATACTTACAGCCAATAAAATTGGCATAGAAATTAAAAAAGAAATTTTTGATGCATCGTATCTATTAAATTTTAAAATCCTAGAAATAGAAATCGCTATCCCTGATCTACTTACACCTGGTACAAGAGATAAAATTTGAAAAATGCCTATTACAATTGCTGACTTATAATTAAAATCACTATTTAGTTTTTTTGTTATCTCAACTCTGTCACTTAAATAAAGAATAATACCAAATATTAAAGTTGTCCAACCTATGACTTTAATAGTTCTTAGTTGTTCAATTAAATCAAATTTTACTAAAAAATACCCAGCTATCATCACAGGGATTGAAGATATGGCAATTTTTAAAAATAAGAGTTTATTCATCATAAAATTTATTACTTCATTTCTAAAGTAAGTAATTACAGCTAAAAAAGATCCAATATGCAAACTTACATCAATAGAAAGATTTTGATTTTGAAAATTTAAATAATTACCGATTAAAATAAGGTGAGAAGAAGAGCTAACGGGAAGAAATTCAGTTATCCCTTGAATTACAGATAAAATAATTATTTCAACCATTCAACAAGGGTTAAGATTTAATCTTGTTTATTTAACGACAAATCTAGATGCATATCTGGTATGCAAATATTTAGACGAAAATTCAAGGTTTTATCAATAAAAGGTAATTATAACTTACCTATTTTTACTATGAAATCTTTGTATTTTTTTATAATTATATAAAAATTATGACAAAAAAAATGCTTCAATTTGTTGGTTTAAAACAAGAGACTCCAGAAAAGAGGGGCACCAACAAAAGAACAGGTGATTTTAATGAAATTTATAATGAATTCATTACCGATAAAGCAAAAGATCAATCTAGCAGGTGTTCGCAATGCGGAGTTCCTTTCTGTCAGATACATTGCCCTCTAAGCAATAATATTCCCGACTGGTTAAAACTCACAGCTGAAGGCAGATTAAAAGAAGCTTATGAGATTTCACAAAGTACAAATAATATGCCAGAAGTTTGTGGAAGAATATGTCCTCAAGATAGACTTTGTGAAGGAAATTGTGTGATAGAGAAGTCAGGGCATGGGACGGTTACTATTGGATCAATTGAAAAATATATTAATGATACGGCTTGGGAAAAAGGATGGGTTAAACCAATATTAATTAATAGAGAGCTAGACCAATCCGTAGGAATAATTGGGGCAGGTCCAGCTGGCCTGGCCTGTGCCGAAGAACTGAGAAAATCTGGCTACCAAGTAACTATATACGATAGATACGATCGGCCTGGCGGTCTTTTGATTTACGGAATACCAAATTTTAAACTTGAAAAGTTTGTAGTAGAAAGAAGGACAAAGCTTTTAAAAGATAGTGGAATTAAATTTGTTCAAAATTTTGAGGTTGGAAAAGATAAATCACTATATGAACTAAAAAAAAAGCATCAAGCAATTTTAATTGCAACTGGAGTTTATAAGTCAAGAGAAATTGATATTCCTGGCCATAAATTGAAAAATATTTTTCCTGCCATGGATTTTTTAACTGCATCAAATAGAAAAGGACTAGGAGATAAAGTTGAGTTATTTGATAACGGAACATTAAATGCAGAAGGAAAAGATGTGGTTGTAATAGGTGGGGGAGATACCGCAATGGATTGCGTAAGAACATCGATAAGACAAAAAGCCAAATCAGTAAAGTGTCTGTACAGAAGAGACAGAGAAAATATGCCAGGTTCAGCTCGAGAAGTTGGAAATGCTATCGAAGAGGGTGTAGAATTTGTGTGGTTAACAAGTCCGAAAAGATTTATCGGAGATACCAAAGTTTCTGCGGTTGAAGTAAATAAAATGAAATTGGGGGAACCAGATTCATCGGGTAGAAGAAAACCTGAAATTGAAAAAGGCGCTGAATATAAAATCTCTGCAGATCTCGTTATAAAATCTTTGGGCTTTGATCCAGAAAATCTTCCAAAACTTTTTAATGCTGAAGAATTAGCGATTTCTCAATGGGGTACATTAAAAATTGATTTAACAACTATGCAAACTAATCTAGATGGAGTATTTGCTGCTGGAGATATTGTTAGAGGAGCTTCACTAGTAGTATGGGCGATTAGAGATGGTAGAGATGCAGCAATTCAAATCGAAAAATACTTAAAATCAAAAGATTGTAAAGACAAATCTATTAAGGCTGCTTAAATGAAAAATTATAAAAAAAATAAATTACTTTTAGAACAAACTCATAATTATAGTTCTGATATGGAGCATGATGCTTGTGGCGTAGGATTAATAGCTGCGACTGACGGAAAAAAGTCAAGAAAGATTGTTGAACATGGAATTGAAGCATTAAAAGCTATTTGGCACAGAGGCGCTGTCGACGCTGATGGCAAATCAGGAGATGGAGCAGGAATTCAAATCGAAATTGCACCTGATTTTTTTAAAGAAAAAATTTTATCAACTGGACACTCTCCGGACAAAGATAGAAGAATTTGTGTAGGCATGGTTTTTTTGCCACGAACTGATTACTCAGAGCAAGAAAAGTGTAGAGAAATAATCGAGTCAGCTTTATTAGATAATAATTATTATATTTATGGCTGGAGACAAGTTCCAATTAATCCAAACGTTCTTGGTAAAACAGCAGACCAAAGCAGACCAGAAATTGCTCAGGTTATGTTCAAAAAAAACAATGATTTAGAGACCAATGACCTTGAGAGAGATCTTTTTGAAACACGAAAAAAAATAGAAAAGATTGCAAGAGAAAGCCAACTTAAAGATTTTTATATATGTTCTTTTAGCTCAAGGTCGATTGTTTATAAAGGAATGTTTTTAGCTGAAATGCTTTCAGATTTTTACCTTGATCTTAACGATAAAAAGTTAACATCAAGATTTGCAGTATTTCACCAAAGATATTCAACCAACACTTTTCCAAGTTGGGATTTAGCGCAACCTTTTAGAACATTAGCTCATAATGGAGAAATTAATACCCTTAAAGGTAATATTAATTGGATGAAAATTCATGAACAGGATATGTCAAGTTCTTTATTTAAAAATGTAAAAGATCTGAAACCAGTGATAAGAAGCACATCAGATTCAGGTGCACTTGATAACGTTTTTGAATTACTAGTTCACTCTGGAAAATTGGCTCCTTTAATAAAGCTGATGATGATACCAGACGCTTGGTCTAAAAGGAGTAAAACAGTTCCTAAAAATCATCAAGATTTATTTAATTTTCTTAATAGTACGATCGAACCTTGGGATGGTCCAGCTGCAATTTGCGCTACTGACGCTAAGTGGGTTCTAGCCTCATCAGATAGGAACGGATTAAGACCCTTAAGGTACTCAATTACTTCAGATAATTTATTTTTCGCAGGTTCAGAAACTGGCATGATTAGCATTCCTGAAGAAAAGATTGTTGAAAAAGGCAAGTTAGGTCCAGGTCAAATTATTGCTATAGATCTAAAAAAAGGAAAATTATTTAAAGATAAAGCTATAAAAGATTTGCTAGCAAAAGATTATAAAAAATATTCTAAGCAGATAATTGATTTAGATAAAAAAATTTCAAACGAAGATGAAAAACCTAATTTTACAAGCGAAGACTTAAGAAAAAGACAGTATCTATCTGGTTTAAGTATTGAGGATTTAGAATTAATATTACATCCAATGGCCGAAGAAGGCAAAGAAGCTTCGGGTTCAATGGGAGATGACACCCCTGTGGCTGTTTTATCTAGTCATTATAGACCGGTATCACATTATTTTAGACAAAATTTTAGTCAGGTCACAAACCCTCCAATAGACTCGCTCAGAGAAAACAAGGTAATGAGTTTGAAAACTAGATTTGGAAACTTAGGAAATATTTTAGATTTTGATAATTTAACAGAGGAAAATATTTATGTATTAGATAGTCCTATACTTACAAATTCTCAATTAAAAAAATTTAAAAAGTTTTTTGGTAAAAAAACTAAAATTATTGATTGTACTTTTGATATTTCATCTTCATTAAAGGATAGAATAGAAAATATTAGGGAAGAAGCCGAAACTTATGTTAGAGAGGGCAGTTCTTGCTTAATACTGTCTGATAAAAATATAACTAATCAAAAAGCAAGTATACCAAGTATTTTAGCTACAGGAGCAATACATTCTCATTTGGTAAAATTAGGTTTGAGAGGATACTGTTCTTTAAATGTGGAGTGTTCCGATGCGCTAGATACTCACTCATTTGCTGTTTTAATTGGAGTCGGCGCAACAACTGTAAATCCATATTTAGCAATAGATAGCATCTATCAAAGGTTTGAGAAAAAATTATTTGGAAAATCTGATTTTGAAAGCTGTGTGATTAAATTCAAAAAATCTATTGATGCAGGATTATTAAAGATTATGTCTAAGATGGGTATTTCGGTAATTAGTTCATATAGAGGAGGTTGTAACTTTGAAGCAGTCGGATTAAGCAGGGCGATAGTTTCAGATTATTTTTCTGGGATGTCCTCGAGAATATCAGGTATAGGCATAATAGGAATTGAGAAAAAAATTAAAGAATTGCATGAAAAATTTAATTCAAAAAATGTTTTTTCTTTACCTATAGGAGGTCTCTATAGATATAGAAAAAGTGGAGAAGATCACCAGCATCAAGGCAAACTTATTCATCTTTTACAGAGCGCAGTAACAACTGGATCCTATGACCAGTACAAAAAATATTCTTCCGGGATACAGAGCTTACCTCCAATAAATATCAGAGACTTATTAGAATTTAAAAAAATTCAAAATTCAAAAAATGTTGACGAAGTTGAACCGTTAGAGGAAATTTTAAAAAGATTTGGCAGCGGGAGCATGTCTCATGGAGCTTTATCAGCTGAAGCCCATGAAACATTAGCAATAGGAATGAATAGAATAAAAGGAGCATCATGTAGTGGAGAAGGAGGGGAAGACTCTAAAAGGTTTAAAGTTCTTTCTAATGGCGATAGTTCCAACTCAAGAGTTAAACAAATAGCCTCAGCAAGATTTGGTGTTACAGTTGACTATTTAAATAATGCTAATGAAATAGAAATTAAAATTGCTCAAGGCGCAAAGCCAGGAGAGGGTGGGCAATTGCCTGGATTTAAGGTTACAAATGAAATAGCTAGGTTAAGACACTCTACACCTGGAGTAACTTTAATATCTCCTCCGCCTCACCATGATATATATTCTATCGAAGACTTGGCTCAATTGATTTACGATTTAAAACAAATCAATCCAGGCGCAAGAGTTGGAGTCAAGCTAGTAGCTTCAACAGGAATAGGCACCATTGCAGCTGGAGTTGCTAAAGCGAAAGCTGATATAATTTTAATTTCTGGTCACTCTGGAGGAACTGGTGCAAGTCCACAAACAAGTATTAAGTATGCTGGAATACCTTGGGAAATGGGACTTACTGAAGTAAATCAAATTTTGACATTAAATAACTTAAGACACAACGTTACACTGAGAACTGATGGAGGTTTAAAAACTGGAAGAGATGTTGTAGTTGCAGCAATGATGGGAGCAGAGGAATATGGTTTAGGCACCTCATCTTTAGTAGCCATGGGGTGTATAATGGTAAGACAATGTCATTCTAACACTTGTCCTGTTGGGGTATGTAGTCAGGACACCTTATTAAGAGCAAAATTTAATGGAACCCCAGAAAAAGTAGTAAATTTATTTAAGTTTGTAGCGACTGAGGTAAGAGAAATATTAGCATCTCTTGGATTTAAATCTATTAAAGAAATTATAGGACGAACAGATTTATTAACTCAAGTAAATAAAGGCGCATCTAATCTAGATGATCTCGATTTAAATCCACTATTAGTTCAAGCTGATCCAGGTGAAAACCTAAGATATTGTAAAGATAAGCATATTAATAAAGTTCCAGAGACACTAGACGAGAAAATCTGGTTAGATATTAAAGAAAAAATTAATATAAAAGAAAAAAATTTCTTTGAGTATAAAATTGAAAATACTTTTAGATCAGTTGGAACAAGACTTTCTCATTATGTATATAAAAAATTTGGCAATGGAAAACTAACAGACAATACTCTAAATATAAAATTAATTGGATCTGCAGGACAATCTTTAGGAGCTTTTTTAACAAAAGGTATAAGTTTGACAGTAGAAGGTGACTGCAACGACTATGTCGGCAAAGGCTTATCAGGAGGTAAAATTATTGTAAAACCATCTTCAAAAAGCAGTTTAGCTTCTGATCTCAATACAATTATTGGTAACACAGTTCTTTATGGAGCTACATCAGGCGAACTTTTTGCTTCTGGCCAAGCCGGAGAGAGATTTGCTGTTAGAAATTCTGGCAGCTTAGCAGTTGTCGAGGGCTGCGGAGCTCATGGATGTGAATATATGACAGGCGGTACTGCAATTATATTAGGACAAGTTGGGGACAATTTTGGAGCAGGAATGACCGGGGGAATGGCATTCGTGTATGACAAAGAAAATAATTTTGAAAAATACGTTAACCCTACCTCAATAATTTGGCAATCATTAGAAACTGATTTTTGGAAACAATTTTTAAAAGAAAAATTAAATGAATTTTTAACCAAAACCGACTCAAAAATTGCTAAAAAAATATTAAATGATTTTGAGTCTGAATTAAAAAATTTTAAACAGGTTTGTCCTATAGAAATGCTTGATAAGCTAGACAATCCAATTAGCTTCAAATTACAATCAAAGAAAGCGGGTTAATGAGTAAAATCAAAATTTTTTGCTTTGGATTTGGCCAAGTAGCAAAAAATTTTATTAATAAAATTAATTCTGAGAAAATTGAAATAGATCTTAGTATTACGTCCAGGAAAGAAACAGGTCAGGTAACTTTTGAAAAAATACAATTTAATTCATATCAGTTTAATGAACAAAATATTGATAAAGAAGTCGTAAATGAAATCAAATCCGCTGATTACATACTAGTTTCGATTCCACCTATTAATGGAGATGATATTGTAATTAAATATTTTGAACAAACTTTTAAAGAATTGAATAATTGCAAATGGATAACATATCTTTCTGCAACGAGTGTTTATGGCAACCATAATGGAGAGTGGGTTAATGAAAAAAGCAAAACAAGACCCTCTTCTCTGAATGGCATTAATAGATTAAAAGCTGAAAAATCTTGGCAAAATTTAGCATCAAAGTTTAACTTGCCTTTACAAATATTTAGGCTTTCTGGAATTTACTCTAACGAACTTAATATTCTTAAAAGACTTAAACTTGGAGAAGTACAACTTGTTAGCAAAGAAAATCATTTTTTTTCAAGAATACACCTACAAGATATTGCGAATATTTTATTTAAATCCCTTGATAAATTTAAAAAAAATGAAATATATAATATTTCTGATGATAAGCCAGCGTCTCAGGAAGAATTAGTTTCTTACGGATCTAGGTTACTTAAGATTGAAAAACCAAAAACTACTGGAGTTCACGAATTAGAAAGTGAAATGTTGAAAAATTTTTATAAAGACTCAAAAAAAGTAGATAATAAAAAAATGAAAGAATTTTTTAATTACAAATTAAAATACCCGACTTATGTTGAAGGATTAAACTATATCTTTAACAATATTGTTTAGTTCTTTAATTATTTTTCTTAGGTGATTTCGATTTGATAAACTGTGGTCACCACTTCTAATTATCACTAATTTTTTTTGTGCATTTGGAAATATTGAAAGAATTTTTCTTGAAAAAGATACAGGCACAACCTCATCTTTATTGCCATGAACCATAATTACTTTGATTTTTGATCTTAATTTTTTAGATAAGATTTTATTTTTTCTTCCGTCTTTTATTAGTTGAGCAGTAATAGGATACTTATATTTTCCATTTTTAATAACACTTAATCCTTTAGTAATAATTTCATTTTTTGTTTTTTTTGGAAACTTTTTCCACATTAACCTTTCAAGAAACTCAGGAGCAGAGCCTATTCCAACAAATCCTAAAATTTGATTTTTAAAATGTTTAAATTGATTTACAGCAATCCAAGCGCCCATGCTAGAACCTATAAGTATAAATTTATTTTTTTTTACGATTTTTTTAATTGAATTTTTAGCATCGATAGACCAACCCGTTATATTTCCTTTTGTAAAACTACCTGATGACTTACCATGACCAGAATATTCAATAGCTAAAAACCCCAATTTATTTTTAACTGCGTAATTTTTAAAAGCTGTTGGTTTTTTTCCATCAATATCAGACATAAATCCGGGAAGAAAAATTATATATAGTTTTTTTTTAAAATAATTGTCTATATATCTAAGCTTTTTTGAGTTTGAAATTTTCAAATATTTAAATTTTTTCATATAAGTATTTTAATTTGTTATTATATATTAAAATATGGCCATAAAAATCAAAGTACTTCAAGTAATTCCTAAATTGGGGTACGGAGGAGCTGAAACAGGATGTTATGATCTTGCTCACTTTTTAAAAGAGAAAGATTGCGTTTCATTTATCGCTACTTCTGGAGGACAATTATTAAAATTTGTAAAAAAGAATAAAGTAAAAGTGCTTCTGTTGCCTGTTCATTCAAAAAATCCATTTCTAATTTTGTTTAACACAATTGTCTTATCTTTGTATATTTTATTAAACAACATAAACATTATTCATGCGAGAAGTCGAGCACCAGCTTGGTCTTGTTATTTTGCTTGTTTAATAACTAGAAGAGTGTTCATAACTACATTTCACGGGACCTATAATTTTAAAAATAAATTGAAAAAACTTTATAATAGCATAATGCTTAAATCAAATTTAACAATCGCAGGGTCTAATTTTATTTTTAAGCATATCAATGAAAACTATAGTGAGCATTTAAGTAAAAAGAAAAAATTAAGAGTTATTTTTAGAGGAATCAATCTAGACTATTTTAATAAAAAAAATATTTCAATTTTAAAACTAGAAAATGTAAAAAAGGACTGGGGTCTTGATCCAGGAAAATTTACCATACTTATGCCGGGTAGATTAACTGTTTGGAAAGGTCAAGAAAATTTTATTGAAGCTTTAAACATATTAGTTGAAGATTATAATATATCAAATTTTCAAGCAGTAATACTTGGTTCAGATCAAGGGAGAAAAGTGTATAAAAAAAAACTTAATAATTTAGTTCAAAGGTATAGATTAAATCAAAAAATAAAATTTATCGAACATTGTAAGGAAATGCCTATTGCCTATTCATTATCTGACGTAATTGTTTCTGCTTCTATAGAACCCGAAGCATTTGGAAGAGTCTCAGTTGAAGCTCAAGCAATGGCTAAACTTATTATAGCGAGCGATATTGGAGGTTCTAAAGAAACGATAATAAACAAAAAAACAGGTTTTTTATACAAGCATAACGATCCTCGAGAACTTGCTAAAACTTTAAATACTGTTATTCAATTAGATCAAGATGTATTAGACTCTTATGGCAAAGAAGGTAGAAAAAATATTACCAAAAAATACGATGTAGAAGCTATGTGTGACTCAACTTTAAGAGAATATAAAAAATTACTGAATATCTAAATGCCACAAGTTCAATTATTAGATGGAAAAAAAATATCTTTTACAAAATCGATTAACGGTTTCGATTTAACAAAGAAAATTAGTAAATCTTTGGAAAAAAATGCTCTAATTATGGAGGTCAATGGCCAGCTTAAAGACTTAAGTCATGAAATTAAAGCAGACTCTAACGTAAAGATTATTACTGCAAAAGACAAAGAAGGCTTAGAAGTTATAAGACATGATGCGGCACATATTATGGCTATGGCTGTTCAAGAACTTTATCCTGGGACCCAGGTGACTATTGGTCCAGTTATAGAAAATGGATTCTTTTACGATTTTGCAAGAAAAGATCCATTTACAGAAGATGATTTAAAAAAAATTGAAAAAAAAATGTCAGAAATTATTGATAAAGATGTGAAAACAAGAAGAGAAGTTTGGCAAAGAGACAAAGCAATTTCTCATTTTAAAAAAATTGGTGAGACCTATAAAGCAGAAATCATTGAAAGCATTCCAAAAAACGAAGAACTTTCAGTATATCATCATGGTGATAGTTGGCATGACTTGTGTAGAGGTCCTCATTTAGCTTCTTCTGGTAAAATTGGCAAAGCTTTTAAATTAACAAAAGTTTCAGGAGCTTATTGGAGAGGTGACTCAGATAATGAAATGCTTCAAAGAATTTATGGCACTTGTTGGAGCACTAAGAAAGAGTTAGACGATTATTTACATAGACTTCAAGAAGCAGAAAAAAGAGACCATAGAAAATTAGGAAAAGAAATGAATTTATTTCATTTTAGGGAAGAAAGTCCCGGATCAGTCTTTTGGCATGAAAAGGGATGGACATTATTTCAAAGATTAGTCGAATACATGAGAATGAAACAGCGTTTAGCTGGATATAAAGAAATTAATACTCCTGAACTTTTAGACAAATCATTATGGGAAAAATCTGGCCATTGGGAAAAATTTGGTGAACATATGTTTACTTCTGAAACCCCAGATGAAAAAACATTTGCGGTAAAACCAATGAACTGCCCAGGATGTGTTCAAGTATTTAATCAAGGGCTTAAAAGTTACAGAGATTTGCCTCTTAAATTATCAGAATTTGGAAAAGTTCACAGGTATGAACCGTCCGGAGCACTTCATGGGCTTCTTAGAGTAAGAGCATTTACTCAAGACGACGCACATATTTTTTGTACTGAAGATCAGATAACTCAAGAGTCTCTCGAAGTTACGAAATTAATTTTAGAAATATATAAAGCTCTCGGTTTTGAAAATGTAATATTAAAATATTCAGATAGACCAGAAAAAAGAGTAGGAGATGATAGTGTTTGGGATAAATCTGAAGCTGCTCTCTTATCAGCTATTAAAAAATCAAAGCTTGAGTATTCAATTAACAAAGGAGAAGGAGCATTTTATGGTCCAAAAATAGAATTTGTTTTAAGAGATGCTATTGGACGTGATTGGCAATGTGGTACACTACAAGTTGATTTAAATTTACCTAATAGATTAGGCGCCACATTTGTTGATAAAGATGGAACAAAAAAAGTTCCGGTAATGTTACATAGAGCTCTGTTTGGTTCTTTAGAAAGGTTTATCGGAATTCTAATTGAAAACTACGCTGGAAAATTGCCTTTTTGGTTATCTCCTACACAAGCAGTAGTGTGTTCTATAGCAGAAGAGAATAATGAATATGTAAAAAAAATATTTGAAGATTTATTTAAAGAAGGTATAAAATGCGAAGTGGATTTAAGAAACGAAAAAATAAGTTACAAAATAAGAGAACATTCTTTAGCGAAAGTTCCAATTATAATGGTGTGTGGAAAAAAGGAAGCTTTAGATAAAACTGTCACTATAAGAAGACTAGGTTCCGAAAAGCAGGAGACTATCAAAAGAGAAGATTTAATAAAAAAAATGATGACATCAAATAAATTACCCTTAAACTAAAGTGTCTAGTTTTAAACCAAACTATTTTCAAAGAAGAAGCAAACCTCAAGGGCCTAAAGCCAACGAAAGGATAAGAGCCTTAGATGTGCAAGTCATAGGAAGTAATGGAGGAAATCTTGGTGCTATGCCTCTAAACAAAGCAATTGAACTTGCTAAACAAGAGGGACTAGATTTAATCGAAATTTCTCCGAACGCAAATCCTCCTGTTTGTAAAATTATGGACATGGGAAAGTATAAATATGATTTACAAAAAAAAGCTAATTTAGCGAAGAAAAAACAAAAAACTGTTTCACTCAAAGAAATTAAGTTGAGACCCGGTACTGAGGCTCATGATTATAATTTTAAAATTAAAAATGCAAAAAAATTTATCACTAAAGGAGACAAGGTTAAATTCACTGTCAAATTTAAAGGAAGAGAAATGCAACATACAGAATTGGGTAAAGATTTAATGGACAGGATTATAGAGGAAACAAAAGACATTGCAAAAATTGAAAGCAAGCCAAAATTTGAGGGTAGGCAGATGGTAATGATCATTCAACCTATCTAAATTTAAGATAATATCATCTTGTAAAGATTTATCTTTGCCTATATAAAACCCAAATATTTATGCCAAAATTAAAAACTAAAAGTTCTGCAAAAAAAAGATTTAGATTTACTGCTTCTGGAAAAATTAAAATGCCTCAAGCTGGAAAAAGACACGGTATGATTAAAAGAACAAATTCGCAAATAAGAAAGCAAAGAGGCACAACGATAATGACTAAACAAGATTCTAAAATCGTAAAATCGTATATGCCTTATAATTTAAGAGGATAAAATGGCTAGAACAAAACGGGGCGTTGTCAGTAGAGCAAAACATAAAAAAGTTTTAAAATCTGTTAAAGGTCAATACGGAAGAAGAAAAAACACCATACGTATAGCTCGTCAAGCAATGGAAAAAGCAATGCAATATGCTTACCGAGATAGAAAAGCAAAAAAAAGAGAATTTAGATCTTTATGGATACAAAGAATCAACGCTGGAGTTAGGATGGAAGGATTAACATATGCTAAATTTATTAATGGTTTGGCTAAATCTAAGATCAAACTAGACAGAAAAGTGTTAGCAGAATTGGCGTATAACAATCCAGAAGTCTTTAAATCTATAGTAAAAAAGGTTCAATCCTCCCTTAGCTAAAAGGGTCTTTGATTTAACTTCAACTTAATATAAAAAATCAATATCCCGATGAGTGATTTGCAAAAAATAAATTCTATTTTTAATGCCAAAATTGATTCTGTCAAAACTAGAGACGAGTTACAAAATATTAAAACTGAATTTTTTGGTAAGAACGGTCAAATTACTTTGCAATTCAAAACTTTAGGTACTTTAGATCCTGATAAGAGAAAAGAATTTGCTTCAAATTTGAATAGAATTAAAGATGATCTATCAAATCAAATTGAGCAAAAAAGTTTTGAATTAGAAAACACTGAAATCAATGAAAAATTAAAAAATGAAAAAGTAGATGTTACTTTGCCTATAAGGCCATATCACCAAGGAAAAATTCATCCAGTTTCTCAAGTAATAGATGAAATTACATCTATATTTTCTGAGATCGGTTTCTCTGTTGCAGAAGGTCCTGACGTTGAAACAGAGTATAATAACTTTACTGCTTTGAATACACCAGACAATCATCCTGCTAGAGATATGCACGATACTTTTTACCTAGACAAAAATAAAAAGTTATTATTAAGAACTCACACTTCTCCAGTTCAAATTAGAGCAATGCTTAATGACAAACCTCCTTTTAAAATTATTGTTCCAGGAAGAACTTATCGCTGTGATAGTGATCAAACACATGCTCCGATGTTTCATCAATTGGAAGGATTGCATATAGATAAAAATATTACCATGGGACATTTAAAAGGATGTTTGAACTACTTTGTTAAAGAATTTTTTGAAGTCAAAAATGTAAAAATGAGATTTAGACCTAGTCACTTTCCATTTACAGAACCATCGGCTGAAGTTGACATAGGTTATAGAATTGAAAACAATAAAATTATAATTGGTGAGGGAGATAAATGGTTGGAAGTTCTAGGCTGTGGTATGGTTCACCCCAATGTTCTCAAGAATGTTAAAGTGGATTCAAAAAAATACCAAGGATTTGCATTTGGCATGGGAATTGATCGTTTAGCAATGCTCAAATATGGAATAAATGATTTGCGTGCTTTTTTTGAAACAGATTATCGTTGGTTAAGTCATTTCGGCTTCGATCCTCTTGATGTTCCAACAAATTATAGAGGGTTAAGCAAATGATAATTACAATTCCATGGTTGAAGGAGCATCTTAAAACAAATGCTAATGAGTCAGAAATTATTGATAAACTTACTAATATTGGACTTGAAGTTGAAAAAGTAAAAAAAAAAGTAGGAGAGTTGAGTGATTTTAAAATAGCCAAGATCTTAAGAGTCGATAAACATCCTAATGCAGATAAATTAAAAGTTTGTGATGTAAATATCGGAGGAAATGAAATATTAAAAGTAGTATGTGGAGCACCAAACGCTAGAGATGGTTTAATAACAATTTATGCTCCGCCAGGAGCTATAATTCCAAAAACAAAAATTGAATTGAAAATAGCCAAAATCAGAGGAGTAGAGTCAACGGGAATGTTATGTTCCGAAAGTGAATTAAATTTATCCAATGAAAGCGAAGGAATTATTGAATTAAAAAACAAAGAAAATGCAATAGGAAAAAGCTTTTTTAAAAATAAATCAGAAAATTCCATCGATATTTCTATTACTCCTAATAGAGCTGACTGTTTGGGGGTAAGAGGAATAGCAAGGGATTTGTCATCTTCTGGTATTGGCAAATTACTTCCACTTAAAAAGAAAAAAATAAATCAATCTGCGAAGCACTTAATTAAAACATCTATCACAAAAGACAAAAATCAAGGATGCGAAGTCTTTGGCAGTTGTTATATTAAAAATATTACAAATAAAGAAAGCCCTGAATGGTTGAAAAAGAAACTTTTAGCCTTAGGGCTAAAACCTATTTCAGCAATAGTTGATATAACAAATTATGTAATGTTTGATCTTAATCGACCTTTGCATGCTTATGATGCAGACAAAATAGATAAAGAGATTATAGTACGGGTCGCAAAAGAAGGAGAAGAATTCGAAGCCCTTGATAATAAAAAATACAAGCTTAAAAAAGGAATGTGTGTAATTTCGGATAAGTCAAATATTTTAGGACTCGGAGGAATTATTGGTGGAACTAAAACCTCCACTGAATTTGATACAAAAAATCTTTTACTTGAGTCAGCTTACTTTTTACCTACATCAATTAGAAAAACAGCTCGAGATTTAAGTATTAATACTGATGCTAAGCATAGGTTTGAAAGAGGAATTGACCCTAATTCAATTACTGAAGGATTAGAGACTGCTGCAGACCTAATTGTCAGAATATGCGGAGGTAAAGCCAGCAAATTTGTTATTTCAGGAAAAAAATATAAAAAAAATAACATTATAAATTTTGAGATAAGTAAATTTGAAAATTTAATAGGAATTCCAATTTCAACTGGCGAAGCTAGTAAAATTTTGTCCTCTCTTGGCTTTAAATGTAAGAAAAATAAAAAAGATTTAAAAGTAGAAATTCCTTCTTGGAGACCCGATATTTCACTAGATGTCGATTTAATTGAAGAGCTAATAAGAATAAAAGGTTTTGATAAGATAAAGTTTATTGAGCCAGAAAGAAAGAGAGAGAAAGATACTCTTAATTTTAGTCAAAAATTGTTTCATTTATCTCAAAGATCTTTAGCTTCTAAAGGATATCTCGAGACTGTTACCTGGTCTTTTACTGACTCTAAAATTGATACACTATTTTCAAAAGGTGAAAAAGAGCTACCAATTTTAAATCCAATTTCATCTGATCTCGATGTTCTAAGAAGATCGATTTATTCCAATCTCGCTATTCATCTAAAAAGAAATCAAGACAGAGGATACGAAGATTTATCTTTATTTGAAGTAGGACCAATTTTCTACGGAATGAACCCAGGAGATCAACAAACCATGTTAGGTGGTTTAAGATCTGGTAAAGTTGCAAGAAAAAGCTGGATAGGAAAAGAGAGGAACATTGATGTATTTGATATAAAAGCCGATGCGATAAAAACTCTAATTGAACTTGGTGTAGAAGAAAAAAATTTAATTATAGGTGACAAAACTAAATATTGTTATCATCCAGGGAGATCAGGTTCTGTAAATTTAAAATCGGAAAAAGGCCCTCTCCTCGCATATTTTGGAGAAATTCATCCTGCTGTAGTAAAAAAAATAGATTTAAAAGAACCAAATATTTATGGTTTTGAAATATTTTTAGCAAATATTAATGAACCTAATAAAAAAATCAGACTAAATAAGAAAAGTTTTCAAGCTTCAAATTTCCAAAAATCAGAGAGAGATTTTGCGTTTGTAATAGATAAAATGTTTAAAATTGGTTTGCTGGAGAAAATTATAAAAGAAACAGATGGTAATATCATTCAAGAAGTTGCTACATTTGATGTCTACGAAGGAGAAAATATTCCAAAAAATAAAAAATCTGTTGCAATAAGTGTTACACTCCAGGCTTTAGATAAAACATTAAGTGAAAGAGATTTAGATCAAATTAGCAAAAAAATTATTGAAACAGTTAAACAAAAAACTGGCGCTACCATTAGGTCCTAAATGACAGATGTAAAAAGAATACGTAATTTCTCTATAATTGCGCATATAGATCACGGCAAATCAACTATCGCAGATAGAATTATTCATAAATGTGGCGGTCTTACGGATCGTGAAATGAAACAACAAGTTTTAGACTCAATGGACATAGAAAGAGAACGTGGAATAACAATTAAGGCTCAAACAGTAAAACTAAATTATAAAGCTAAAGACGGTCATATATATACATTAAATATTATTGACACTCCTGGACATGTTGATTTTGGCTATGAAGTGAGCCGTTCATTATCAGCCTGTGAAGGCTCGCTCTTGATCGTAGATAGTACTCAAGGTGTTGAAGCTCAAACATTAGCAAATGTTTATCAGGCTTTAGAAATAAATCATGAAGTTGTTCCAGTTTTAAATAAGATCGACCTACCTGCATCCGATATCGAAAAAACGAAACAAGAGATCGAGGATGTTGTCGGTATTGAGACATCAAATGCAATTTCATGCTCTGGAAAAACTGGTGAAGGAATAGATAATATTTTGGAGGCGATAATACATAAGTTACCTGCTCCAACAGGGCTATCAAATGAAAAGTTAAAATGCTTATTAGTAGATAGCTGGTACGATAGTTATTTAGGAGTAGTTATATTAGTTAGAGTTATAAATGGTAAGTTAAAAAAAAGCATGAAGATAAAACTTATGTCAAACAATCAAGAGCACGTAATTGAAAAAGTTGGAGTTTTTACACCTAAACCCAATGATATAGAAGAATTAAACTCAGGTGAAATTGGTTTTATAATAACTGGAATAAAATCTTTATCAGAAACAAAAGTAGGAGATACAATATGTGATGCAACTAGCCCAATTGATGACCCGCTTCCTGGCTTTAAGCCAAGTAAACCAGTAGTATTTTGTGGTTTATTCCCAGTTGATAGCTCAGAGTATCAAAAACTTAAAGATGGTTTAGCTAAATTAAAATTAAATGATGCTAGTTTTTCATATGAACCCGAGTCCTCTAGTGCTTTAGGCTTAGGTTTTAGATGTGGATTTCTAGGATTGCTTCACCTTGAAATTATCACAGAAAGATTAGAAAGAGAATTTGACGTTAATTTAATTACAACTACCCCTGGTGTAATTTACAAAGTTCACACAATTAAAGGAAAAATTTTAAATCTACAAAACCCATCTAATATGCCTGATCCATCACAAATAGATAAAATTGAAGAACCGTGGATCAAGTCGACAATTATTACTCCAGATGAATATTTAGGATCAATTATAAAAATTTGCCAGGATAAAAGAGGCGTACAAACAAATTTGTCTTATTCGGGAAATAGAGCAGTATTATCTTATGATTTGCCTTTGAATGAGGTTGTTTTTGATTTTAATGACAGACTCAAATCAGTTTCAAGTGGATATGCGAGTTTTGATTATGAAATTTCTGGTTACAAAGAGGGAGATCTTGTTAAATTAGGAATTTTAGTTAACTCCGAACCCGTTGATGCTTTAGCCATGATTATTCATAAAGAATTTGCACAGAAAACCGGAAGACAAGTTTGTGAAAAATTGAAAGACTTAATTCCAAGACATAATTTTATGATACCAGTTCAAGCAGCAATAGGGGGAAAAATTGTTGCAAGAGAGTCTATAAAAGGATTTAAAAAAGATGTTTTGACAAAAATTCACGGTGGTGGAGCCACAGATAGAAAAAGAAAACTTCTTGAAAAACAAAAAAAGGGAAAAGCTAGATCTAAACAATTCGGAAAAGTTGAGATACCACAAGAAGCATTCATTGGAGTACTTAAAATAAATAAAGAAACTTAAAAGGAGAGGTGGCCGAGTGGTTGAAGGCGCACGCTTGGAAAGCGTGTAAACGGGCAACCGTTTCAAGGGTTCGAATCCCTTTCTCTCCGCCATTAATAATCCACATAAAACTTAAAAAAGTTTTAATATTTAGTCTCGAATCGATTAAATTATAATTAAGGGCAGTGGAGGGAGACTGAAGCTGCCTTTGCCTTTTATAACCTTTTAATTCCTATCACTTTTAACTTAGCAGTTTGCTCAATTTTTTTAATTGTTTGATTAATTCCCATAACAACTGTCTTTTTCATTGGTCCATAAGCATGTATAAGTTTTTTGTTTGAAAGAGCTACTGCTACGTGACCTTTCCAAAAAATAATATCATTTTTCTTTACATTGCTTAATTTAATATTTTTTTTAAAATATTTAACCTGGTCCTTAGCATCTCTTGGGCAAAACTTATTGTTAAAATTTAAAAACACCTGTATCAAAGCTGAACAATCAATCCCTTTAAAAGATTTTCCCCCCCATTTATATCTAATATTCTTGAAAATAGTTATTTTTTTAAAAGGATTTTTACTTTTAAACGAAATTTGCTCTACATCATTTTTATTTACCCAACCTTTTGAAAATTTTAAAAATTTAAGTTTTTTATTTAGTACTTTTATTTTCGAACCAAACGATATCACATTGATTTTTTTTTGTTTATTTGGAAATTTGTATACGTTTGCTTTCAAAGAAGCAATTTTATATGTTGGTTTTAAAAAACTTGAAAACTTTTTGTTTTGTATATAACCTTTGTAATTATCTTCTTTAATTTTAATTTTAAGCCATTTTTTTGTTCTTTTATAAATTGAAAAACTATCCCCAAAAATCATTTGTGATACTACTTCAGATTTTGTTGAAGGTCTTTTATGTAGATTAATAATTGAAAAATTGTTCGTTAAATATTTAGTCATTCAACTTAAGTTTATCTTTTATCATATAAAGAAAAATAAGAGATGGTATTACCATTACTGCAGTAATTATAAAAAATATACCCCAATCTCCATTCAACCAATCAACCAAAGCTCCAGAAGATGCAGCCAAAGTAGTTCGTCCTGCAGTTCCAATTGAGGCGAGAAGAGCATATTGTGTAGCAGTATAAGTTCTGTCAACTAGCATTGAAATGAAAGCAACAAAAGCAACTGTCGCAAAAGCAGCTGCCATATCATCAAATATCACAGCAATCGCAAATAATACTTCTGATTTTCCAGACCACGCTAATAACGAGAATAATAAATTAGTTGAAGCCATCAAGACCCCAGAAACAAACATAGCTTTAATTACTCCAGAACGAATAGCAAACAATCCTCCAAGAAGTGTAAAAATCACTGTGGTCACCCATCCTAACCCTTTTGAATAAAGAGCTATATCTGATTTAGTAAATCCTATTTCTTTATAAAAAATTACTGACATTCTGCCTAAAAAAGCTTCACCTATTTTAAAAAGAAATATAAAAGCCAAAATAGCAAGAGCGACATTAAAACCATTTTTTTTAAAAAAACTTATTATAGGTCCAATTACTGTCCCGGTAATCCACGCTACAGTTTTAGTGATAGAATTAGATGAACCTAGCTTTTTCTCAATCATTTTGTCGGTTTGAGCTTGTGAAACTTTTCTATCCGTGGGTAGTGGTTCATGTACAAACATTAAACCAATATTACAGGCAATTATTACAATCCCTAAAATTAAAAAAGTAATTTGCCAATAATTCTGAAATCCAGCTAATTCAAAATATTCTGCAACATTTAGAGCAATTACTCCTCCTAATTTATATCCAGTCCACCATCCAACAACCGCCATGGCGGCTCCAGCTTGCATTGACTTTCCTTCGTGCTCTCCTATTTGTTCAATTCTAAGAGCATCAACAGTTATATCTTGAGTGGCTGATGCAATCGCAATTATCAAACCTATCCCAATAACCATAGTTAAGTTTGCAGTAGGATTTATAAAGCTCCAGCAAACTAAACTTAATAAAATTATAGTTTGCATCGTAACAATCCAACCCCTTCTATGACCTATTTTATTTGTTAACCAGGGAATTCTGATTCTATCTATTATTGGAGCCCATAAATAATTAAAAGCATAAACTGCAAAAATTAATCCTGCCCAACCTATTGTGCTTCGACTTAAACCATCTTCTTTAAGCCAAAGACTTAAACTACTACCTATTATTACCCACGGAAAACCGCTAATAGCTCCCAGTAATAATATTCTGATCATTCGTTTATCAAAATAAACGGAGAAAGTTTCAGATAAAGATTGTTTTTTATATATTTCCATAAATAAATTTTCTTAATTTCTCCAAAAGGAAGGAAAAAATAAAACTAAAACAGCAAATAACTCTAATCTTCCAAACAACATACCAATAGATAATATCCATTTTGAAAGATCTGGTATAGCTTTATAATTACCATTTGGACCAATCATTTCACCTAGACCTGGACCAACATTTGATATAGCGCTAGCTGCCCCCGAAATAGCTGTTAAAAAATCTAGTCCAGAAATAGATAAAAGTAAAGCTATAATAAAAAAAATAAATAAAAATGAAAAAATAAAAACTATGACTGAATTTATAAAACTATCTGAAATTTTTTGATTATTATACTTGGATATAATTATACTATTAGGAAAAATTAATTTTTTAATTTGATTCTTTAAAAAAATCAATAACATCTGTAGTCTAAA
>QCAW01000011.1 GCA_003281795.1 Pelagibacteraceae bacterium AG-345-F21 | reverse complement strand
ATTAATTTTATGGCTAAACATGGCAGAGGTCTTATATGTTTGGCTCTAACCAAAGATCAAATTCATAAGTTGAAACTACCTTTGATGTCCCCAACTAATAAATCTAGAATGCAAACAGCATTCACTATTTCTATTGAGTCAAAAAAAGGTATCACAACAGGGATATCAGCATATGATAGAGCTAAAACTATCAAAGTTGCTATTAGTAAAAATTCAAATAAAAATGACATAGTTTCACCTGGTCACGTTTTTCCCTTAGTTTCAAGAATAGGTGGAGTGTTAGAAAGAGCTGGTCACACGGAAGCATCAGTAGACATTTCAAAGTTGTCTAGACTTAACCCGAGTGCTGTAATTTGTGAAGTTATGAATGAAGACGGTCGAATGGCTAGATTAGAAGACCTACATAAATTTTCGCTGAAACATAAAATAAAAATTGCATCAATTGAGGATTTAATTGCTTATAGGTTAAGAAATGAAAAATTAATTTATAAATCTTTTAACAAGCAAATAAAAGCAAATAGAAAAGATAATATCGAGTTTTTAGTTTATAAAAATAAACTGAATAAAAAAGACAGTTATGTTTTAAAAAAAGGAAAAATAAATCCAAAAAAATTAACTCGCATAAGAGTAATTTCAACTGAAATTAAAAAGTTAAGTAAAATTTTAAAAAATTTAAAAATCAAAGAATCTTTAAAATATTTGTCAAAATATTCAAATTTTGCATTAATTGTGATAAATAATGAGACTAAAAGGAATGAACTAGAAAAAGACAATATCACATTAAGATATTACGGTATAGGCGCTCAAATAATTAAGGATCTGAAAGTAAAAAATATGATACTTGTTACAAGAACAAAAAAGAAAATAATTGGTTTAGAGGGTTTTGGATTAAAAATAAAAAAACAAGAAATTATAAAATGAAGAAAATACTAATTGTTAATGCAAATTACTATAAAGATATTTCAAAAGATTTAATTTCAAAAGCAATGATAATCTTAAATAAAAGAAAATTTCTATTACATATAATTCATGTACCTGGTATCTTTGAAATACCAATAACAATTCGTAAAAACATAAAAAAGTATGACGGTTTTGTTGCTTTAGGATGTGTGATTAAGGGTGAGACTCCACATTTTGAATTAATTTGTAATTCTACCTTTGTATCAATTATTCAAATCTCATTAGATTATAATAAACCAGTTACAAATGGCATTATAACAGCATTAAATATGAAACAAGCTCGTCAACGAAGTTCTTTAAATATAAATGGACATAAACCCAACAAGGGCAAAGAGGCTGCGGAAGCTTTAATTTCCATACTAGAAAATGAACCAAAAAAAATTTAAAAACTCCTCACCTAGAATAAAAGTCATACAAAAAATTTATGGATCTTTAATGAATCCTGATGAAAAAATAATCTACTCAAAAAACCAATATAAAAAATTCATTAAGGATGTTGTTTCTGGAACATTAGAGAGAACTGAATTTATAGAAGAAACAATCGTTAATTGTGTTGGAAAAGATATTAAATTAGATAAAACTGATAAAATTTTAAAGATAATACTTTTTGCAGGTGTTTTTGAACTTCTTTTTAAGCACAATACTCCAAAAAATGTAGTAATTAATGAGTATGTTAATGCATCTGAGTTTTTTTTAGAGAGAGCTCAAATCAAATATTTAAATGCTATTTTAGACAAAATATCAAAATTAGTTAGAAAACAATGAATAAACTATAAGTTTAGCTTGCCTTTTTTAAATTTATTTGGCATTTATCCCTCATAATTAAATAATATGAACAACTATTTAGAATTATTATATCTTATCTCTTTTTCAGGAATTATTGCAGTAGCTTATAGCTATCTTTTGTCTGGTCAAATCATGGCTTCTAGTCCTGGAAATTCAAGAATGCAAGAAATTGCTGAGGCTATACAAATTGGAGCTAAAGCTTATTTAAATCGTCAATATAAAACAATTGCTGTTGTAGGAATTTTGGTACTTGCGATAGTCACTTATTTTTTTAATTACTTAGTTGGCTTAGGTTATTTTATAGGAGCATTTTTATCAGGAGTTGCAGGCTATGTAGGTATGCTTATTTCAGTTAAAGCAAATGTAAGAACAGCTGAAGCTTCTAGAAAAAGTTTACAAGCAGGTTTAACGATTGCTTTCAAATCTGGAGCAATTACAGGGTTGTTAGTTGCTGGATTGGCTTTACTAGCTATTACAATTTATTACATTATTTTAATTTCTTTAAATGTTGATAGTAGAGAAATTATTAATGCTTTAGTCGCTTTAGGTTTTGGAGCTTCATTGATATCAATTTTTGCAAGACTTGGTGGAGGTATTTTTACTAAGGGAGCAGATGTAGGTGCTGATTTAGTTGGTAAAGTTGAAGCTGGTATTCCTGAGGATGATCCTAGGAACCCTGCTGTAATAGCTGACAACGTTGGTGATAATGTTGGAGATTGTGCGGGTATGGCTGCAGATTTATTTGAGACTTATGCTGTTACAATAGTAGCTACTATGGTTTTATCTTCTATTTTCTTTCCTTTAGATTATAATTTAATGATATATCCTTTAGCGATAGGCGGATCTTGTATAATCACATCAATAATTGGAACATGGTTTGTTAAATTAGGAAAATCTAAAAATATTATGGTTGCTCTTTATAAAGGTTTCATCGTTACATCTATATCTTCTCTTGTTATTTTATATCCAGTCACGGATGCTTTAGTTGGATTGACAAATGTATATGAAAATAATGGAATTAAATTTTCGGGTTTAAACCTATATATTTGTGGAGTTGTAGGTTTCATTATCACGGGACTGTTAATTTGGATTACAGAATATTATACTGGAACTAATTTTAGACCTGTTCAATCAGTTGCAAAATCATCCACAACTGGACACGGGACAAATGTAATTCAGGGTTTAGCTGTTTCTATGGAAGCTACAGCCATCCCAGCTTTAATAATAGTTGCAGGAATTCTTTATACTAATAATTTAGCTGGTCTATACGGTATAGCAATAGCAGTTACTTCGATGTTAGCATTAACTGGGATGGTGGTCGCATTAGACGCTTATGGACCTGTCACTGATAATGCTGGTGGTATCGCAGAAATGTCAAAACTTCCAAAAAATGTACGAAAAACTACCGACGCCTTAGACGCAGTGGGCAATACAACTAAAGCAGTTACCAAAGGTTACGCTATAGGCTCAGCGGGTCTAGGAGCTTTAGTTTTGTTTGCTGCATATACAGAAGATATAAAATATTTTTCTACAGTAAAAAACTCTGCTCTGGAAGGTGTAAATGTGACTTTTGATTTATCTAACCCGTTTGTTGTCGCGGGTTTACTGATTGGTGGAATGTTGCCATATCTTTTTGGCTCAATGGGAATGCAAGCTGTTGGTAGAGCTGGTGGAGCAGTTGTAATTGAAGTAAGACGACAATTTAAAAAAATTCCTGGAATAATGAAAGGGAAAAGAAAACCAGATTATGGAAAGCTTGTTGATTTATTAACTAAAGCTGCAATTAAAGAAATGATAATACCTTCTTTACTTCCGGTATTATCACCTATCATTTTATATTTTGTAATACTTCAAATAGGAGGTATTGAAGCTGCACTTTCATCTTTAGGTGCCATGTTGCTTGGTGTGATTATCACTGGTTTATTTGTTGCTATTTCTATGACAGCAGGTGGAGGCGCTTGGGATAATGCAAAAAAATATATTGAAGATGGAAATTTTGGAGGAAAAGGTTCAGAAGCTCATAAATCAGCTGTTACTGGTGATACGGTTGGAGATCCTTATAAAGATACGGCTGGACCAGCTGTAAATCCTATGATTAAAATAACCAATATAGTAGCTTTATTATTATTAGCTGTTATTGCTCATTAATTATTTCTTACGACCATACATTTTTTGTTTTACACTTTGTAGAAAGCTTTCAACAAAACTTTTTTTAGAAAGTTCATACTCAGTAGTTTTAGCAGAAAACTTTAACTTTTTTATATCAGTTTTACTTAGAAATTGCTTTTTCTCTAAAACTCCATATTTATCAAATTTAAGAACAAGTGTGTTGTTCTCTTTAAGAGTGTGCTTACCGAGTTTATGATATTTTCCTTTACTTAGTATTCTTTCAAAATAAACCCATGTATCCTCATCGTTTATTGATATATAGTGAGGATGTCCAAAAATCTTAACTACATCGTTTTTATTATTATTGTTTATTGTTAATTTATTTGATCTATTTTCTAAAAATAAGATTCCGTGGTTTTTATCAGGATCTTGCAGTTGACATGCAGGCAAAATTACTAATATAAGAAATAATTTTATATAAGAATGATTTTTAATTTTAATAAACATAACTCAGATCTTTATAACACATTATTGTCATTGTCCCGTAATTTGTTTTTTTATAATAAATTATCTCTTAAAGATACGTTTGAAACCAGAATTTATCTAATGTTTATGCACTTTTCTACAATATTGATAATACACAAAATTAAAGAGATTAAATTTGAACAAAAAGAATACGATAGTTTTTTTTTCTGCATAGAAAATAACTTACGGGAAATGGGATTCGGTGATGTATCAGTTAATAAAAAGATGAAGGACTTTAATAAAATTTTTTATGATATTTTACTAAAAATAAATTCATCAAAAAATGAAATAAAAATTAATAAAGAATTAGTTTTAAAGTATTTTTCTGAGTTTGAAGGAGCAAATAATGATAATTATCAGCTTTTTGATCAATATTTTGTTGATTTTTATCATTTTTGTTTTGAATTAGATCATAAAACTATGATAAAAAAGGCAATCAAATTTAAGGTTTAAAATGGCAGTACCAAAAAGAAAAACATCTACATCAAAGAAAAGAATGAGAAGATCTCATCATAAACTGGCTACATTAAATATAGTAGAAGACAAAAAGAGTGGTGAATATAAACTATCTCATCATGTCGATTTAAAATCTGGTTATTACAACGGAAAAAAAATCCTAGATATTTAATTATTTATCATGACAAAAAAAATTACTATTGCTATCGATGCAATGGGTGGTGATAATGCACCTAGAAAAAATCTAGAGGGATTAGAGATTTTTGTTAAGAAGAATCTTAAAAAAAAAGATTTTCATATTATTTTATATGGAAATAAAGAAATTTTGGACAAGGAAATAAAGAATTTTAATTTTCCTCTAGAAATAATAGATATTATTCATACTGAAAATGTTGTCTCTGATGAAGAGACGCCTTTAACCGCAATAAAAAACTCCAAAAATAGCAGTATGTGGAATGCTGTAAAATCACAAATTGAAGGAAAAGCAGATATAACACTATCTGCTGGAAATACTGGAGTTCTTCTAGTTATATCTAAAATGATTTTAAAAATGATGAAAGAAGTTAGTAAACCCGCTTTAGCAGGTTTGTGGCCTAGCAAAAAAGGTATGAGCGTTGTCTTGGATTTAGGTGCTAACATCGAATGTGACGATAAAAATCTAGTAGATTTTTCTGAGATGGGCGCTGCTTTATATAAATCTATATTCCCTAATCAACAACCTTATGTATCACTTCTAAATATAGGATCTGAAGAAATTAAAGGAACAGAACATCTAAAAAAAGCTTACACTAAACTGAGTGAATTAAGTAATGAGTCTAACTTTTTATTTAATGGTTATATTGAAGGAAATCAATTAATGGATGGAAAAACTAACGTTATTGTAACAGATGGTTTTACAGGAAATGTAGCTCTTAAAACTGCTGAAGGAACTGCAAAGTTTATAACTGACAGCTTAAAAGCTTCACTTACAGAAAATATTTTATCAAAAATATCTCTTATTTTTTCATATTTTTCACTGAAAAGATTTAAATCTAGATTAGATCCAAGTAAATATAACGGAGCAATTTTTTTAGGTCTAAGCGGGCCTGTCGTAAAAAGTCATGGAGGAACTAATGCATTGGGTTTTTATTACTCTATTGATTTGTGTTATAGAATAATTAAAGGAGATCTGATGAATGAAATTAAGTCTAATTTAAAACATTTAGATGCCGGAAACTAAAAAAACTAACTTTACTAAAAAAGATATATCTAAAACAATTCATTCAAAAATAGGTTTTTCATTTTTATATATTGAAGAAGTTACTAATGATCTACTTAGTATTTTAATAAATATTTTGAAAACGAAAGAATTAAATATCAAAAATTTTGCTTCCTTTAAAATTACAGATAAAAACGAAAGAGTTGGTAGAAATCCAAAAACTCAAATAGAATACAAAATAAATTCAAGAAAAGTTGTTAAATTCAAAGTTTCTAAAAGTTTAATTAATAAATTAAATAAATAAATGGAAAAACTTATTAATATATCTGAGTTATCCAAATCTTTAAATTTGATAAATTTAAAGAGTCGAAAACCATCTAATCACATTATAAGATACTGGGAAAAAGAATTTAGAGAAATTAAACCAATTATTTACAAAAAAAGAAGATATTATTCCAAAAAAAATATTGAATTAATAAAATTAATCAAATTTTTGTTAAAAGACAAAGGAATGACAATTAAAGGTGTCAAAAAAATACTTAAATCGAATGTAAATAGTCTTGACGTATACAATTCAAATAGTTTAAAAGCTGTTTACTTAAAAGAAAAAGTTGCAAATAAAAGCAAAATTATTTTAGAAAAAATTAGAAAGTTAAAAAGACATGGCAAAAAAAACACATATTAAAGTTAGAATGGTTCCAGAAAACAATCCTGATAGTAAGTTCATTTATTACGCTAAAAAACCTACTAAAGGAGAAAAAGCAAAAGATAAACTTAAGCTAAAAAAATACAATCCAAATACTCGTAAACACGAAATATTTGTTGAAAAGAAACTTCCTCCTCATAGTAAGTAAATCTATTTTTTAAAATTTCTAAATTCATATTCAATAAAAGCTCTTATCATTGATTTCCATATTTTTTTAGTTATTTTAGGATCAATGTTTTTTTTTTGTGATTTGCTTTTGATATTTCTCAAGATGACTGAAATTCTCTTTTTATCAATTATATCTTTCTTGTTTTTTTTATTAGATAATACTTTGTCAACTAGATGAGTTCTTTTTTTAATCAAGTTCAAAAAAGAGTCATCTAATTTATCTAACCTTTTTCTAATTTTAATTATATTTTTGTTTTTCATAGCGACATTAAATATTACCATTTTAATAAATTGAATGTATATTAAATTCGATGTCAACAATTGCTGAAAAAAATACTAAATTATTCTTCTATTGGCTACTTTCATCATTTTTATTGATTTACATCATGGTGATAATAGGTGGTCTTACAAGATTAACAAATTCTGGGCTTTCTATAACTCAATGGGAATTATTTAAGGGGATACTCCCACCGTTAAATAATTCCGATTGGAATGAATACTTTGCGTTATATAAAAAAATTCCGCAATATCAATTAGTAAATCCCGATATGTCGCTAAGTGAATTTAAGATAATATTTTATTGGGAATATGTTCATAGATTTTTAGGAAGAATAATAGGAATATTTTTTTTAATTCCTCTAATTTATTTTTATTTTTATTCAAAAATTAATAAAAAATACCTTTTAATTTGTACATACATTTTTTTATTAATTCTTGTTCAAGGAATAATTGGTTGGTTTATGGTTAAGAGTGGTTTATCAAATAAAGTAACCGTAAGTCATTACAGACTCTCATTACATTTAACATGTGCTTTTTTCATAATTTCATCAATTTTTTGGGTATTGATAAACTTTAAAAACAAATCATATAAAAATTTTTTCAAATACAAAAAGAAGAATTATCTTTTTTATTTTTTATTTTTATTGATTTTTTTACAAATAATTTTTGGTGCTTTTGTTTCTGGACTTGATGCAGGTAAAATTTATCAAACATGGCCGCTTATGAATTATTCTTATTTTCCCGATGATTTTGAAATAAATAGTTTTAAAGACTTTTTTAATTTTGACAATCAAAGTTTAGTCCAATTTTATCATAGAAATATAGCTTATTTAATTATAATTTATGTTTTTTTTTTAGGATACATAATTTATAAAAATAACCTTAAAAATTTAATAAAGCCTTTTTATCTTGTAAGTCTTTTTATTTTTTTTCAAATTTTTTTAGGTATAATCACTCTAACAAGTGGATTAAACATTTATTTAGCTTCTGCTCATCAAATATGTAGTTTGTTGCTTATTTTAAGTGTCTTAAATCTCTATTATAATTACATAAATTAAATTGACATTCTAAGATATAATTAGTAATTATCGCCATAAATTATGACACCCTTTATTAAAAAAAAAGATATTAAAAAAGACTGGTATATAATAAACGCTGAAAACGCTGCAGTCGGAAGACTTGCATCTTATATTTCTAAAGTTTTGAGGGGTAAAAACAAACCAACATTTAATGAACATATTGATAACGGTGACTTTGTAATAGTAACAAACATAGAAAAAATTAAATTTACAGGTAAAAAATTTCAAAATAAAAAATATTATAAGCATACTGGTCATCCTGGCGGTATTAAAGAAACCAGTCCTCTAATGCTTAGTCAAAAAAACAAATCCCAAGATATTTTAAAATTAGCAGTTAAAAGAATGCTACCTGGTGGTCCACTAGCAAAAAAACAACTAACCAAATTAAAAATTTACAGTGGAGACAAACATCCACATGATATTCAAAAACCAAAGTTAATCGATTTTTTAAAATTAAATAAAAAAAATATAGTTAAAAATTAATGGAAAATTTAAATACAGAACAAAAAAATATAAAAAAAATTAAGCTTGATTTTAAGGAAAGTAAATATGCAACAGGTAGAAGAAAAAGGTCTATAGCAAAAGTTTGGGTGAAAAAGGGAACAGGCATGATTTATGTTAATGGTATTAAAATGAATGAATACTTTAAAAGACCTGTTCATCAGATAATAGTTACAAGGCCTCTGGAGATTTCTGAAGTTAGATCTAACTATGATGTTAAATGTTCGGTTAAAGGAGGAGGTTTATCTGGACAAGCAGGAGCAATAATCTTAGGTATCTCTAAAGCGCTTATTTCACACGACGAAGTATTAAAAAAGAATTTAAAAAAAGATAAGCTTACCACCCGTGATTCTAGAGTTGTTGAGAGAAAGAAATACGGCCATAGAAAAGCCAGAAGAAGTTTCCAATTCTCTAAAAGATAATCATTTAAATTTAATAATTAACTGGACAATGTTATAAGATTATAATGTCTAAAAATAAAATTAATATTGCTGTAATAGGAGCTACTGGGTATACAGGATTAGATTTAGTCTATTACCTATCGAAACACCCTAAAATACAAATTTGTTATTTGTGTGCTACAAAAAAAATTGGGAAGAAGATTTCTTACTTTGATAAAAGGATAAAAAAGAATCTACCTAGAATTAGTCTATCTAAAAATATCAATTGGGATAAAATCAATTTAGCATTTCTATCTTTACCCAATGGGAAGGCTCAAAAACTAATTAAAAAAGTATATTACAAAAATGAAAATACCAAATTTATAGATTTATCTGCAGATTTTAGAATAACTAATGTTAAAGAATATAAAAAAAATTATAAATTAAATCATAGTGCAAAAGATCTTATTAAAGATTCGATTTATTCAATTTCTGAATTTACTGGAAAGAATATAAGAAAATACAGAATTGTTGCAAATCCAGGTTGTTACCCAACATCAATACAAATACCGTTAGTTCCATTACTAAAAAAAAAATTAATTAAAGAGTCTTTAATTATTGACTCGAAATCAGGTTTTTCAGGGGCTGGAAAAAATTTAGAAATGAAATTCAAACACAAAAATTTATATAACTCTATATTTGCTTATAATACAAAAAATCATAGACATATTGCTGAAATTGATCAAGAACTTAAGAAGCTTATAGGAAAAAATATTAAATATACTTTTAATCCCCATTTGCTTCCTACATTTAGAGGGATTTTATCTGCAATTTATGTGGAAATGACAAATAAATCATCTGAAAATAAAATTAGAAATGAATTAATTAGATTTTATAAAAAAAATAAATTTATAAATATTTTAAAATTAAACACAAGTATCGGTACAGGAAATGTAATAAATACCAATAAATGTGAAATCTCAATTTGCAACACAAGAATAAAGAGAAAAATTGTTATTTTTTCTGCAATAGATAACTTAGTAAAAGGAGCTTCGGGTCAAGCAATACAAAATATGAATTTGATGTATAATTATTCAGAAAATATAGGATTAAAATGAGATCATTTTTTTTATTGTTTTTTATTTTTTTTTTAAATTCCTGCAATAAGCCTAAAACTGTCTTCATATGTGGAGATCACATTTGTATTAATAAAGCAGAAGCAAAGCAATATTTTGAAGAAAATTTATCATTAGAAGTTAAAGTAATCGACAGAAAAGATAAAAAGCCTATAAAGTTAGTTGAGCTTAATTTAAACAAAGAAAATGGGAAAAAAGAAATTTTTATTACAAAGAAAAATGATCCTATAAAAGATTTAAAAACTTTATCAAAAAAAGAAATTAAAATTAAGAAAGAACAACTTAAAAATAAGAAAAATCAAAAAACAAATGAAAATGAAATAAAAGTTGCAAAGAAAATTATAATTCAAAATAGAACAGAAAGTAAAACTAAGTATAATGTAGTAGATATCTGCACAATAATTGATAAATGTAATATAGAAGAAATATCTAAATACTTAATAAAAAAGGGTAAGCAAAAGGATTTTCCTAATATTACAAGAAGACAATAAATGAAAAATAAAAAACTAAATATTGCAATTATTGGTTTAGGTAATATAGGCTCCTATTTATTTAAGTATTTAAAAAAAAATAAAAAAATTTTATCTAAAAAAAATAATTGTATTCCAAATATTTTATTTGTTTCAGCAAAAAATAAAAGCAAAAAGAGAGGTTTCAATATAAATAAACAACAGTGGCTTAATAATTATTTAGATGCAACCAAAATTAAAGAAGTAGATTTAATAATTGAACTAATTGGTGGAGCAGAAGGCGCTGCAAAAAAATTAGTCTTTAACGCTTTAAAAAATAAAAAACATGTAGTTACTGCAAATAAAGCATTAATTGCTAAATACGGAAACCAGTTGTCTAAAATAGCAGAAAAAAATAAAGTTAACTTAGAATTCGAGGCTTCAGTATGCGGAGGAGTTCCTATCATAAGATCTCTTAAGGAAGGTTTGATCGCAAATAAAATTAATAGGATCTTTGGAATATTTAATGGGACATCAAATTATATTTTATCATCAATGGATAAAAAAAATAAAACATTTAATGAAGTTTTAAATGAGGCAAAAAAACTTGGCTACGCAGAGTCAAATCCTTCTGCTGATATTAGCGGGGAAGATGTTTCAGCAAAATTAAAAATATTAACTTCGTTGTGTTTTAATTCTTTTTTAAATAATAATATTCATGTAGAGGGAATCAAACATATTGATAATGAAGACATCAAAAACGTTAGAAAACTAGGTTATAAAATAAAATTATTAGGTTTTTCAGAAATAATAAATAATTATATTTATCAAAGAGTGCACCCAACTTTAATTAAAGAAAGTTCCTATGTGGCTAGTATTGATGGCGTGTTAAACGCAGTAATTGTTGATGGAGACCCTGTTGGTAAGAGTGTTATACAAGGTGAAGGTGCAGGACCAGAAGCAACAACTTCAGCTCTTGTGTCAGATATATCCTCTATATTAAGAGGAAATATCAAATTTCCTTTTTCTATTTCAGATAAAGAGAGAAAAAAACTGAAGTTTAGAAATATTACAGAAAGATATTTTTCTGCATACTTAAGATTTGAAGTCTTAGATAAACCTGGTGTTTTGTCTAATATTACAAATGTTTTTTCTAAAAACTATGTTTCTATAAAAAGACTTATTCAAAATCCGAATAAAAATAAAGGATCTTCATCAGTAATTATTATTACACACGACTCAAAAGATAAATTTCTTAATAAAATTATAAAAATCATTAACAAAAAATCTTATGTTATTGAAAAACCTAAATTAATTAGAATTGACGATAATTGATGAAAATTGACTCAAAATTTTTAGATTTATTTATCAACGCCACAGAAAAAGCTGCTATTGGAGCATCAAAATTTATAGGTAAACAAGATAAAATTTCAGCAGACAAAGGTGCCGTAGATCCGATGAGAAGTGAATTAAATAAAATAGATATGGAAGGGACTGTGGTAATAGGTGAGGGTGAAATGGATGAAGCTCCAATGCTTTATATAGGTGAAAAACTAGGTACTTTAAAAGGTCCTAAGTTAGATATTGCGGTAGATCCATTAGAAGGAACAAAATTTACTGCCAATAATCAGCCTAACGCTTTTTCGGTATTAGCTGTGTCAAATAAAGGACATTTACTATCTGCTCCAGATACATATATGGAAAAAATTGCTATTGGATCTAATTTGCCAAAAAATTTAATAGACATAGATTTTGGCGTAAGAAAAAATATTGAGTTGTTAGCGAAAGCAAAAAATAAAAAAACTTCAGAGATTACAGCTTGTGTTCTTAAGAGACCTAGACACGATCATATAGTTAAAGAATTAATAAAAATGGAGGTTAAAATTAATTTTATTAGTGATGGAGATATAGCAGGAGTATTAAGTGTAATAGGTGAAAATGCAAAAAACGACATTTATTACAGCACAGGAGGTGGGCCTGAAGGTGTTTTGGCTGCTTCGGCTTTATCATGTTATGGAGGTCAAATACAAGGTCGTCTAGTTTTAGATGATAATGAAAAAATAAGAGCAGAAAAATTGGGAATTAAAGATTTTACAAAGAAATATAACATTGATGACATGGTAAAAGGTGATGTAATCTTTTGTGCTTCTGGTGTTACCTCAGGAGATTTAGCAAAAGGAGTTAGAGAAACTGACAACAATTATGAAGTGTCTACTTTTGCATTACATAAAAGTCAAAAAATTAATAAGACTATTACAAATATCTATACTAAATGAAATCGCTCTCGATAAGTGGTAAAGAGTGGATTTTAAAAAAATATAATCAACAAGAAATATTATTTTTAAAAGAAAGTTTTTCATTAGACGAAATAACTTCCAGACTTTTATCAATAAGAAAAATAAAAAAAGAAGATATTGCTGGTTTTTTAAATCCTACAATTAAGAATTTCTTACCAAACCCTGAAATTTTAACCGATATGAAAAAATCCTCAATAAGGACAGTAGATGTTATAAAAAATAAAGAAAAAGTTGGAATTTTTGGAGATTATGATGTTGATGGTGCATCATCAACAGCTTTACTAGGTAAATATTTTGATGAATTAAAATTACCATATGAAATTTATATACCCGATAGACAAAAAGAGGGTTATGGACCATCAATAGAAGCTTTTCAAAAGTTTATAAAAAAAGGTATCAAAATTATATTCACAGTAGACTGCGGGACATTATCTTTTGATGCTATAGAATATGCACAAAAAAATAATGTTGATGTTATTGTTCTAGATCATCACCAGTCTGAAATAAAACTTCCTAAAGCTTTCTCAATAATTAATCCAAATCGTTTCGATGATAAGTCAAATTTGAATTATCTATGCGCGGCTGGTGTAACATTTATGTTTTTAGTTTCTGTTAATAAAGAATTAAGATCTATAAATTGGTTTAAAAATAACAATCTAAATGAACCTAATTTAATTAAATATTTGGATTTAGTTTCATTAGGAACAGTGTGTGATGTGGTTCCTTTGATAGGTCTCAATAGAGCCTTAGTTCACCAAGGATTAAAAATATTAAAATCTAGAAAGAACTTAGGATTAAAAACTTTAATAGATGTGTGTAAAATTGAAAGTAAACCAACTATTTATCATATTGGTTATATTTTAGGTCCAAGAATTAATGCTGGAGGCAGAGTTGGAAAATCATCTCACGGAGCTAATTTATTATTAAATTCTAATCCCAAAGAGGCATTTAAATTAGCTTTTGAGTTAGAAAATTTTAATAAAGAAAGACAAATGTTAGAAAAAGATGTCTTAGAAAAAATTTTAAAAGAGAGCAATAATATTATTAATGACCCTGTATTAATTCTTAGTGGTAAAAATTGGCATGAAGGTGTAATTGGTATAGTTGCTTCTAGGTTGAAAGATAAATATAACAAACCTGTTATTATTATTTCAATAAAAAATGAAATAGGAAAAGCATCTGCAAGATCGGTTATGGGATTTGATATTGGATCAAATATTATTTCTGCAACTCAAAAAAACATTTTAATAAAAGGTGGTGGACACAAAATGGCTGGTGGTTTTTCTATTAAGCCAGAAAATATTGATAAATTTAAAAGTTTTATATTTCGTAAATTCAAAAGTATTAACGAAGATTTAAGTAAAGATAAGCCTCTACTATTAGATAGTGCAATTTCTATAACAGCAATTAATTTAGATTTTTACAATAAAGTAAATGTTTTATCTCCATTTGGCTCTGGAAACCCTGAACCAAAATTTATAATTGAGAATGTAAAATCTATTAATAATAAAATTATTAAGGATAAACATATTAAATCGATCCTCGTGGGTGAGGATGGATCAAATATAAAAACAATAGCTTTTAATGCCGTAGAAAACAAAATAGGTGCTTTTTTACTTAAAAAAGATAATAAACTATTTAATATTGCAGGAAAACTATCCTTAAATGAATGGAGAGGGCAATCAAATGTAGAGTTTATTATCGATGATATTTCTGTTAATAAGACACTCAAAAATAAGGTCCCATCGTCTATCGGTTAGGACAGTTGGTTTTCATCCAACAAAGAGGGGTTCGATTCCCCTTGGGACCGCCATCTTGAAAATGATGCATTTTAAATATAACTTAGTAAATTAATATGTATGAAAAATTTGGTCAATTTATAAACGGTAAATGGCAAAAATCATCTAGCGGTGAAACTTATAATGTAATAAATCCAGCTACAGAAGAAGTAATTGGTAAAGCCTCGAAAGCGAATAATGAAGATATTAGTTTGTGTCTCAAGTCTGCTGAAAAAGGTTTTGAGATTTGGAAAAATACTTCACCCTGGGAAAGATCAAAAATTATAAGAAAAATTTCTGAATTAATAAGAAAAAAAAATGAAACTCTTGCTAAATGGTTAACATTAGAAGTAGGCAAACCTTTAAATGAAGGAGTTGGAGAATCAAACGGAGCTGCAGATATTTTTGAATGGAGCTCGGAAGAAGCTAAAAGAATCTATGGCGAAACTTTACTTGGAAGATCGCCTGATACTAGAATACATGTTTATTACCAACCAGTTGGTGTTGTAGCGGCTTTAGTTCCATGGAATTTTCCAATTACACTTGCTTCAAGAAAAATTTCGACTGCTTTGTCAGCAGGATGTTCTGTAATTGTAAAACCAGACGTTATTACCCCTGGTGCAGTTATGGAATTAGTAAATATATGTAATGAGGCTGGAGTTCCTCCAGGTGTAGTGAATCTGTTATCTGGAGATCCTGCTTATATTTCTGATCAATTACTTTCCTCAGATATTGTAAAAAAAGTTTCAATTACTGGATCTACTCGTGTTGGTAAACTAATTTTAAAAAAAGCAGCTGAAAAGGTTCAAAGAGTAACAATGGAACTAAGTGGACATTCTCCCTTTATAGTTTTTGATGATGTTAATTTAGACAAAGTTACTGATATAGCTATATTTGCTAAGTTTAGAAATAACGGTCAAGTCTGCATTTCTCCAAGTCGCTTTTATATTCATGAAAATAAGAAAAATGATTTCACAAAATTAATGGTTGAAAAAACAAAAAAATTGAAAATTGGAAATGGAATGGATAAAAACACAATTTTAGGTCCATTAACAACTAAAAAAAGGTTACAGGAAATTGAGTCTTTAGTAGAAACTACAAAAAATGAAGGTGCAACAATTCTTTGTGGCGGAAAAAAACCTGCAGGTTTTAATAAAGGTTATTTTTATGAACCTACTATATTTGATGATATTAAGGATGATTTTACAATTATGAATCAAGAACCATTTGGTCCATTAGTTCCAATACTTTCTTTTAAAAATTTTGATGAAGTGGTGAAAAGAGCAAATAATAATGATTTAGGTTTAGCAAGTTATATTTACACTAATAATCTTGAAAAAGCTCATAAAGCATCAGAACTAATGGAGACAGGTACTGTAGCAGTTAATACAGGGGTAGTGGCTTTACCAGAGGCTCCTTTCGGAGGAATAAAGCAAACTGGATATGGTAGAGAAGGAGGTTCAATGGCTATAAAAGACTACTTAAATGTAAAATATACTCATCTTGGCGTTAAATAAAATTAATGAGCTATTATGTTTATATGCTCAAATCCCTGCAAAAAAAATCAATAACATATGTTGGTTATACAAAAGCATTACAGAATAGAATCAGACTTCATAATTGTGGAAAAGGAGCAAAATTTACAAGAGGGAGAAAATGGAAGTTGATTTATAAAGAAAAATTTTTATCAAAAAATAAAGCAATTTCCAGAGAATATTATATAAAGAATAACAAAACTTTAAGAAACAAAATTAAAGATACGTATAAATGAAAATATCAATTCTTTTACCTTATAAAGAGAATTTTTCCCCAGAGTACCCAGGCGCTGTATCAATTTTTATAAATTCGGTTACAAATTTAAGTAGATACAAAAATTTAATTACTGTTTTTGGTAATACAAAATTTAAAAAAAGATATAAATTAAAATATACCAATATACCTTTAAATAAAAAGTTTCTTTCAAGTCAAAGTGTGGAATATGTTAAAAAATTTATACAATTAGAGGAAAAAAATCCATCTAATATTATTGAGGTGCATAATAGACCGATATACATAAAATTTTTAGAAAATCTTAAGACTAAATTAGTATTATATTTTCATAATGATCCAATTTCAATGAATGGATCAAAAAAAAAAATTGAACGTTTAAGACTTTTAAATATTTGCAATAAAATTATATTTAATAGTGAATGGTCCAAACGAAGATTTTTAAAAGATTTAGAAAAGTTTTATGAAAAATCATCGAAACTACAAGTTATACATCAAAGTATTGATAAAGAGAAAGTTAACATAAAAAAGAAAGAAAAATTAATCACATTTGTAGGTAAATTAAACACAGCAAAAGGATATGACTTATTTGCAAATTCTATTAATAAAATTCTTGATAAACATAAAAATTGGAAATCACTTGTTATAGGTGATGAAGCAAGAGAAAAAATTACTGCAGTACATAAAAATTTGAGTATTTTAGGTTTTTTAAATCATAAAAAAGTATTAAATGTTTATAAAAAAACAAGTATAGCTGTGGTTTGTTCACGATGGGAAGAACCATTTGGTAGGACAAGTTTAGAGGCTTCAAGCAGAGGATGTGCAGTAATAATTTCTAATAGGGGCGGGTTACCTGAAACTATAACAAATGGTGTTATAATAAGAAATTTAAACAATAAAAGCGTTTTTAAAGCTATTGATAATCTTATTAAAAAAGAAAAATATAGAAAAAATCTTCAAAAATTATCTTTACAAAATTTTTACCTAACTAATAAACACATATCTAATAAAATCGACCATTATAGAAATGTTATTTTAGAAAAAGATAAAATTAATTTTTTTACTAATAAAAAATTTGGTAAATTAAAAATTTTACATGTAACAAACTTCAATGAAAGACATAATGGAAGACTTTTTTACAATACCGGCAGACGTATAAACAATGGTTTAATTAGACTTGATCATAGTGTTTTAGAGTTCAGCGATAGAGATATTGTTAGTTACTATAGATCTTTAAATGATTTAAAAGGATCTAAAAAATTAAATAATAAATTAATTGAAGTAATCAGCAATTTCGTTCCAGATTTAATTATTTTGGGTCATGCTGACTTAATTAATAAAGAGACCCTTGTATTGATTAAAAAAAACTACCCAGATATTAAAATTGCTCAATGGTTTTTAGACAGAATGGACACCGAGTGGAAATTTAATAAAGATAGATTTTTGAGAAATATTGACGTTGTAGATGCTAGTTTTTGTACATCTGATCCAAAAACATTAAACTTACCCTCTAAACACAAGATTCACTTTATACCTAATCCAGTTGATGAGTCTTTAGAAAAACTTCAAAATTATAAAAATAAATCATTTAATAATGATGTGTTTTTTGCAATGAGTCATGGAGTACATCGCGGAGTTTTAAAACAAGGAAAATTCGATAAACGAGAGGATTTTATAGATAGATTAATGAAAAAAACCCCTAATATTAGATTTGATTTATACGGTATGAAATCAAATCAACCAGTATGGGCTGATAATTATATAAATGCAATCTCCCAGTCAAAAATGGGCTTAAATTTAAGTCAAGGCAATCCAGTTAAATATTATAGTAGTGATAGATTTGCTCAACTTATTGGAAATGGTTTATTGGTTATGATCGATATAAATACAAGATTTAATGATTTTTTTTCAAATAAAGAAATGGTTTTTTATGATGGTATAAACGACCTGGCTTCTAAAATAACAAAATATAGTAATGATGATAAGTACAGAAACTTAATTGCTAAAAATGGAAGAAATAAATATTTTAAATACTTTAATTCAACTCTAGTTGCTGAATTTATCATAAATAAGACTTTAAATATAAATAATAAAAAGAAATTTTATTGGAACAAATAATGTTTTCAATAATAATTCCATCTTTAAATAATTTAAACTATTTAAAAATATGTTTAGAAAGTATTAAAAAAAATTCTAAATTTAATCATGAAATAATAGTTCATGTTAACATTGGCAGTGATGGAACTATAAAATACCTCAAAGAAAATAAAATTAAATTTACATACACCGAGATTAATTCAGGAATCCCAAAAGGAGTTAATACAGCTGCAAAAAATGCTACCCGAGATTATATAGTGTACGCCCATGATGATTTTTATTTTTTACCTGATTGGGATACTATTTTTTATGAGGAAATTAAAAAAATCCCAAATAACTTATATTATTTGTCTGGCACTATGGTTCAAAATGGTCAAGTAAGTCTCGACTGCGGTAGTGATTTAGAGTCATTCGATGAGATCAAACTTCTTAAAGAATATCGAAATATTAATTATCACGATTTTCAAGGTTCTACTTGGGCTCCTCACTTAATTCATAAAAACACATGGAATAAGGTTGGTGGTTTTAGTGAAGAATATTTTCCAGGAACTGGATCCGACCCAGATTTAAACATGAAATTATGGAAGTTGGGTGTTAGAATCTTTAAGGGACTACAACATTGTAAAGTTTATCATTTTGGTTCTATTGTTACTCGTAAATTTAAAGATAAAAGTATAAAAACAGAGTCTGGAAGCAAAGGTGACAAAATCTTTTTAAAAAAATGGGGTTTTAAAATTAAGTTTTTTACTAAGTATTATTTAAGAGGTTGCGTATCAAAAAATGGAAAATTGTATTGTTATGAATATGACGGTCCTTTAAAAGAACCTGATAAAAATTTTTCTTATTTTAGTAATCTTTTATTAAATAAACTTGTTTATATTTATCAAAAAATAATTAACCTTTAACTATTGGTCAGTAATTTTATTTAATGCATTATTTTTGAATAAGTCTGCTTCTTTTATATATCTTCGAACCATATCAACTGATTTATGTCCCGTCATAGCCATAATATTTCTTTCACTTGCTCCAGACTCAGCTGTAGAGGTTGCAAATCCTGATCTCAAACTATGACCAGAATACTTGTTATGATCTAACCCTGCTTTTTGTGTATATTTCTTAATAATTAAAGCTACATTTTTGTCTGAAATAGGAAAAACTAGATCATTTCTATTTTCATACATCCAAATCCTTAAGCTTTCTACTGGGCAATATTCTTTAAATTTAAAAGAGGGTATAGCTTTAACCATTCCTTCACCAGATTGATCAGATTTTGATTTTTTAACGAATATTTTGACCCCCTCATTAACAAATTCAACATCATCCTTTAAGATAGCTACTAATTCTGATCTTCTGAAACCTCCTGCAAAACCTACTAGAATTAGAGCTTTATCTCTTAACTTTTTAAATCCATTGCCTTTAAAATCATCAATTTGTTTAATTATTTGTTTTATCTCATTGAATAATAATGGTTTTTTAGCTTTTTGATAAATACCTATCTGTCTTTTTATCCCTAAGAGGTTTTCGACTATAATAGGATGTTTTGTATCCAGATAATGACCCTTATATTTATGCATTACCTTAATCGAGGCTAATCGTCTTTTAAGAGTGCTATACCTTGATTTTTTTGAAAGATGGGTAAAATAAAGAGATAAAATTTTGGGGTTTGTTGGCAAGCTTTCCATTCCATGTTTATTACAAAATAATGCAAAATCGTTAAAATCAGATTTATAGGCACGTACAGTATTTTTAGCTTTAGACATTTTTAAATTATCTAAAGTTTCAATTTCTAGTTTTTTAATTTCTGAAGTTAGATCGTTCATAATTTCCGATAACCATTAATTATCGGAATTAATATATTATTTAAAAATTCATGTCAATGATTAATATTTGGAATGTTTGAGAATCGAAAAAAATTATTTTTAGACCGTGGTCCTAGCTGGCCGGACTTTCATAAAGCCAAACCTTTTATGATAAGATATTATTTGTTATTTAGAAAAAGGCCCAGATGGTTTCCTTTTAATATTTTCATTCATAAGATACTTAAAAGCGATTTAGGAGACCTTCACGATCATTATTGGTCATATTTAACTATAATCCTTAAAGGTGGATATTGGGAAACTACAAAAAATGGAACTTTTTGGAGAGGTCCCGGATATATTGGCTTCAGAAATAGCCAAAATAGGCACAGTTTAAGAATACCTGATGGTAAATCAGCGTTAACACTCTTATTTGTGGGGCCTAATAAGGGTTCTAAACAGTATGCAAAATACTCGAAAAATGCCAAATCAAGCGTCAAATAAAGGTTTTTCAGGTACTAAATTTCAAAAAAAAGTTTGGAATTACCTAAAAAACATTAAAAAAGGTCAAGTCAAAACCTATAAAGAAGTAGCAATAGCAATAAAAAGGCCTACATCAGTAAGAGCCGTGGCAAATGCAATTGGAAAAAACCCATATCCAATTTCAATACCTTGTCATAGAGTTATCAAATCTGATGGAAAATTAGGAGGATATTCTGGAAAAGGTGGAGTTAAAACTAAAAGAAAACTTCTAAAAAAAGAGTGTTTTTTCATCTAGAATTGTTATTTTACGGGCGATTTAGCAGTTATCCCCTGCCCTTAGCTTTAATTTATCTATTCGCCTTGCAGTTGCACTATTAAACCTTTAATTCAAAAAAATACCCCCTCTATGGCCGTTTAAACGCTATATTCCTTAACTGCAAAGCTTCTAAAAGTGTTGATATTTGCAACAAATAAATCATCTAAAACTGTTGATATTGTTGAAATATTTAGTTTTTATTATTTGAATTATGTTGTTTTTCTTTATTTTTTTAAAGATTTCTTTGTATTTTTTATTTATTAATTTTTATTGTTGCTTAAATTTTCTTTGTTTATCAATGTTTTTTTTATGTATATTCTTATTTAAGTAAGTAATACTTCCTTATATATTGCTAAATCACTTTAAGTATTTAATCTAAATAACTGTTTTTATTGAAAATATTTTAGACTATAAAAAACAACTAATGGAATTGTTATTATAGACATCACTGTTGAAGTTACAATTACACTAGCAACGCTATCTACTACTTTCTTCTCTGAATACATAGAACCAACTAAATAAGTTAAAACTGCGCTCGGCATTGAGGATTGTATCAACAAAACCCCAGCGGCAAATCCATCTAGATCTAAATATTTTATTAAGCTTAAACCAATTAAAGGTCCTATTACCACCCTAACGCCACCTAATATTGATGCATGAGACCACGAAATAACTTGAAATCTAGATAGTGCTATTCCTAGAGACATTAAAACTAAAAAAATTGTTGTATAAGTTAACAAAAAGGTTGTGTTTTCTATGAAGCCAGGAACTTCCCATTCAAAATAAAGAAAAATTACAGAAGCTATAATTCCATATATGGGTACATTACTAACTAATATTTTTAGTGAAAAACTTTTTTTTGCTAATAACACGCCCACAGTGAAGTGTAATAAAATTATCACTGATGCTATAGCTGAAGCTACCCCTAACCCCGCTGTACCATAAGCAAAAAGACAAATTGGAATACCCATGTTGCCGGTATTTGGTAAAATTAAAGGTGGTAATTCACTGATTACATCTTTTTTCAATATAAACAAAAAAAACAAACCTATAATTGAAAAACCTCCAATTATAATTAAAGCGTATATAAAATACTCAATAAATATATTTAGAGTAACTCCGGTTGTTGTTATTGTATAAAAAATCATAGCTGGAGTTCCAATATTTCCAGCAAAGTTGGTTATAAATTTAGTATCAAAGTTTGGATCTTTTACTCCTAAGTAGTAACCAACTCCAATAACAAAAAAAACGGGAAAAATAACATCAAATAACTTTATATAGAGCTCCATTAAGCTCTTACATCAGATTTTTTTGGTTTTCTCAACTTATTTTTAAAATTTATGGCAGTTTCAAATTCCATTAAACGTTTATAAATAGATCTAAGCTCAGTAATTCTGGTCCAGTTCTGAAGAAACAATGAAAAACTACTTTGAACTTCTCTAAAAGCACTAGAAGTTTGTATTAATACACCTAACGTCATTGCCCCTGTAAACAAGCCTGGACCCATAAGAAGATAAGGTACAATTATCATAGTTTGATTATACATAATTATCCATAAATCGAAGTAACCATAATGTAAAAATAATCTGTGGTAATTAAATTTAATCCCAGTAAATAATTGCAACACTGTTGGAGCTTGTGCATAGTTTTTTCTATCATCCTCACCGTAAACAAGTTCTTTTCTGAATGCTGCTTCAACTTTTTGATTATTATATTCTAAGCCCGGTAATTTTATACCTACTATCCAACTTATAATAAGACCTCCTAAACTCGCAGTTAATGAAACCCAAACTAGTGAACCTGAAATATCTTTAAAAAAAGGAATAACAACGTTTGAAGATAAACCCCAGAGTATTGGTAAGAAAGCAATTAATAGCATAATGGCTCTAACCACTTGTAAGCCTAAGCTTTCAACAATCTTAGCAAAATTCATGCAGTCTTCTTGAATTCTTTGTGAAGCGCCTTCAACTTGTGCGTCTACTGCCCTCCAATAAGGCATATAAGAAAAAGTCATAGCTTCTCTCCATCTAAAAGCCCAAATTCTAGTGAAATAATTGGTTATAGTGTAAATAATTACATAAGGTATTGCCAATTTCATAAATAAAGCAATCCCCTCATAGAATTCGGCTAAATCTCTTTTAGGTGCCTCTTGTAATAAATCATAAAAACCTTTGTACCACTCGTTAATTTTAACATCTATATATGTTTGAGCTAACAGGGACAAAATTATAAAGAAGAAACCTCCCCAAGACCAAAGCAACCATTTTTTATCAGTAAAAAAACTACGCCACATGATTAATTTTTAAGAAAATTGTCAGCATATGATTTAATAACAAATTCTTTTGTTTTTGGCTCAATAACTTTATATGAAATATTATTCGCTTTTGCGTACTCAATTGCTTTTTCTTTAGTAGAAAACTTTAATATAACTTCTTCCATGGTATCCGTTGAAGACTCCCATCCCATCAGCGGATTGATTTTTGGGTCTTTAGTTAAAAATTCTAAAACCCATTTTTTTTGTTTCGCTCTACCTGACTGCATGGCAGTTTTAGAAGGTATATAAATTCTAGCTTTTTTCATAATTACAAGATTGGTAAATTACAGATTTCACCTTCAATTAAATTATTATTTATTTTTATTTCAAATTTTTGAAAAGGTTTGCAAAATTCTTTATTTATCATTGCAATACCAACAATTTTTTCAAACTTTGGAGAAAGTGCAGCTGATCGTAATTCACCGATTTTTTTTTTTGATGTACTAAAAATAGGTATTTCATTAATCAGATTAATAGACTTTATGTTTATTTTAACACCCATAAGTTTTCTTTTAATTCCTTCTGATTTTATTTTTTTTAAACTTTCTTTTCCTAAAAACGTTATATCTGATTCTAAATTGACATACTGATCAAATCCGCATTCATATGGATTATCCCCAATATCCATATCGTTTCCATACGATAATAAACCTCCCTCAATTCGTTCAGGATGATTAGGTGTGCCTGGTTTTAAATTGAAATCGTTTCCTATTTCAAAAAAATAATCATAAAGCTTGAGACCAGCATCCTTGTTTTCAATATGAATTTCGTAACCTCCTTGTTTTGAGTATCCAGACCTTGAAATTAAATATTTTTTATTGTCAAATTTAAAAAAATCAAATTTGAAAAATTTCAAATCTTTAATTTGTTCACCAAATACTTTTTTCATTATCTCGAGAGATTTTGGACCTTGTACTGCTAATGTATCAACATTTGCCTCAAATATGTTAACACTTAAATTCTTTGCTGATGATATTCCCTTTGCAAATAACATGACATCAGAATCAGCTATGCAAACTCTCCATTTATCTTCTTCTAATTTGTAAATTAATGGATCATTAATCATTTTACCATCCCCATCAACTAACGGAGCGTAATAACATCCGCCTTTTTGTGCTTTTGATAAATCTCTACAAGTCATTAATTGGATTAATTTTGAAGAGTCTTTTCCAGAAATTTCAATTTCTCTTTGGACTGAAACATCCCAAATCTGAACATATTTTTTTAAATGATTATATTCATCTTCTGGAGTTGAAAAAGTTGTAGGTAATAACATGTGATTATAAACGGTGTAACTTTTTACTCCCTGCTCCTCTATTCTTGAAGTAAAAGGTGTGCTTCTCAATCTTCTAGACTTAGATATGATAATTTTTTTCATTGTTTTAAAAAATTTACAATTTTTTCTCTCATTTCAAAAGCTTTTTCAAGAATTATCATATGTCCACAATTTTTAATAATATGAATTTTTGAATTATTTATAAATTCAGCAAATTTTTTTCCTGTTTCAAGTTTTATCATTTTATCTAATTCTCCAAAAATAAAAAATGTGGGACATTTAATGTTTTTTGCAGCTAGTTCTCCATTTTTATAATTATTACAAGCAATTAAATCTATAGCCAAAACGTCTCTCACCTCTCTGGGGGAATTAAGTATTTTTTGTAGAGGATTTCCTCCTATAAATTGTTTTGAATTTCCATAGCCCCATTTCATCATTAAATTGAGAGAGTCCATATTCCCAGACAGTGCTAATTCGATCAAACTTTTATTAACTGGTATTGCATAGGATCCGGCAATGAAAATCAATTTTTTTAGATTTGAGGGAAACATATTTGCATACTCTAGTGCAATTAAACAACCCTGCGAGTGGCCTATCAAATTGAGATCTTTGATATTAAGTTTTATTACTATTTTATTTAACCATTCAGCCATGTCCTCAATCGATTTTAGACTTTCACCTTCCGAATTTCCATGCCCAGGTAAATCAATTGAGAATACATTATAATTTTGATCAGATAAATATTGTGCAGTCAGAGACCAAACAACATGAGATTGACCACTTCCATGTAAAAGTATTATTGTTTCTTTTGAACTGTCAAAGTCTTCACCGGTGTCCATTGAAAAAACTTTATTGTTATTAATTGAAAAATCCAATTATATTCCTTTTTTTGAAATTAAAGATTACTTATCTTGCCATTTTGGTTTTCTTTTATCAATAAAAGCGCCAATGCCCTCTTGAGCATCGAGTTTCAACATGTTTTCAACCATAACGTTTGAGGCATAATCATAAGCTTCTGACAAAGTCATATCAATTTGTTTATAAAAAGCCTCTTTGCCTATTTTTAATGTTATTGCTGATTTCTTAGATATTTTATGAGCTATATTTAAAGTATAATTCTCTAATAAATTATTTTCTACAGCTTTATTAATCAATCCAATTTTTTCTGCTTTTTCTGCAGAGATAAGCTCACCACTTAAAAGCATCTCCATTGAATGTTTATTGGATATATTTCTTGATACGGCTACCATCGGAGTTGAACAAAAGAGACCAATGTTTACCCCTGGAGTTGCAAATTTAGCAGATTTACTTGCATAAGCTAAATCACAACTAGCAACTAATTGACATCCTGCTGCAGTAGCTATTCCGGAGACTTCAGCAATTACAGGTTTTGGATTGTTTACTATTGTTTGCATTAATTTAGAACATTTAGCCATTGTTTCTTTAAAATAGTTTCTTCCATTATCAGAATTTTTACGATTGAGTGTTAGCTCTTTAAGATCATGACCAGCTGAAAATGTAGGACCTTCTGCTGAAATTATTATTACTCTTATTTTTTTTTCATTGATTGAATTATCTAAGACTGATTGAATGTTAGACATCATTTCATCAGATAATGCATTATGATTGGCTGGGGAATTGAGAGTAAGTTTCATAATTCCATCTTCGTTTAGTGAAGTTTTTAAAATTACGTTATTTAATTTGGTGTTCATGGTTTTTAATTAATTAAAACTTTTACTTCTTCTGATAAAGAATTCGCTATAAAACAATATCTATGAGCTCTGTCCTGAACTTTTTTCATATCTTCTGAATTAACACTAAATTTATTTAAAAAAGTAACTTTTGGATTTAATTCTATTTTAATAACTGACATTTGACCTTTAGAATTTTTTCCTAGGGTTGCAATTGCGTAGTCTTTATAGCTTACTACTGGCCAATTCATTTTTGCTGCTAAAGCTAAAAAAGTCATCATATGACAACTGCTTAATGAAGCAGCTAATGTTTGTTCAGGATTGCTATTTAGTTCGTTTCCTTTCCAGTCTGGGGCGGAGTCACCAATAATTTTTATATTAGGCGTGAAAGTAATCTGGTGTTCATTTGAATAACTTCCGGGCGCCATTTTTCCATCACCAATTTTCCATAACAAATCTATAGATATTTTACCCATATATTTAATTTAAATTTTTAGCTTTTTTTCTTAACTCAAATTTTTGAATTTTTCCCGTTGATGTTTTTGGAAGATCGCAGAATTGAACTTTTTTTGGAACTTTAAAATTCGCTAAGGTTTCCTTACAAAACATTATTAATTCATTTTCTGTTACAGGCTTATCTTTGACTATTTCAATAAAAGCACAAGGCACTTCTCCCCATTTTTTGTCTGGTTTGGCAACAACTGCAGCAATCGACACCGACGGATGTTTTGATAAAGTGTTTTCAATTTCGATAGATGATATATTTTCTCCTCCTGATATTATAATATCTTTTGAACGATCTTGAATTTTAACGTAGCCATCCTCATGCATTACTGCTAAATCTCCTGAGTGGAACCAACCATCCCTCATCGCTTTGTCTGTGGCCTCTTTATCTTTAAAGTACCCCTTCATAACTACATTGCCTCTGATCATAATTTCACCGATAGTTTTACCGTCCTTGGGGACTTCTTTCATAGTTTCAGGATCCATAATTGCAATACCTTCTGTATTTGGATAGCGTACTCCTTGACGAGCTTTAATTTCATTTTGTTTTTCCTCATTTAAATCATTCCAAGTTTCATTCCAGGCACATTGTGTTACGTGCCCATAAGTTTCGGTCAAACCATACACATGCATAACTTCAAAACCGAGCGTTTCCATTTTCTTAAAAATTATACTAGGTGGTGGCGCACCAGCAGTTAAAACATAAACTTTTTGTTTTAATTTTTTTCTATCTTTTTCAGGGGCGCCGGTAATCATATTTAAAACTATTGGAGCTCCTCCAAAGTGAGTTACGTTGTATTTATCAATTAATTCAAAAATTTTTTTTACATTAATATTTCTTAAACAAATTGTTCGACCTATCAACATCGGTACAGTCCAAGGGTACCCCCATCCATTGCAGTGAAACATTGGAACAATTGTTAAAAAATTAAGTCTATTTGGCATATCCCAAGCTGTTGCGCTGCCCGTAGACATTAAGTAAGATCCTCTATGGTGGTAAACTACTCCTTTCGGATTTCCAGTTGTTCCAGAGGTATAACTTAGAGAAAGAGCTTGCCATTCATCGTCTGGCATTTTCCATTCAAAATTTTCATCGCCAGTATTTAAAAATTCTTCGTATTCACTATCTCCAATTTTTTCACATTTTGATTGATCTGCAAATTTATCATTAATGTCGATAATAGTAATTTTTCTTTTAATGGTGCTTAAAGCTTTCTTTACTTCAATATGTAATTGACGATCCACGACTAAAACTTTTGCTTCTGCGTGTTCTAAAATATATGAAATAGTTTTCGCGTCTAATCGAATATTAATGGTATTTAAAACAGCCCCCGACATGGGTACAGAATAATGAGCTTCGAATATTTCAGGTGTATTGTAGGCTAGAAAAGATACGGTATCACCTTTTTTAATTCCAATTTTTGAAAGAGCACTAGCAAATTTTACACATCTTTTATAAACATCAAACCAAGAATATTTACGATCCTCATAAATTAATGCTTCGTAATTTGGGTAAATATCTTTTGCTCTTTTTAAAAATGTAAGTGGTGTTAAAGGAACAAAATTTGCATTATTTTTATCTAAATTTTTTTCGTAAATACTCATCTTCAATTGAATTTAGCTTTCATCATGCTTTCACTGCCTGCTATTGCTGAATAATAATGACTATCTATTCTTGGTAGTATTTTATCAAAAAAATATTTAGCTGTATTGATTTTTTCCTCATAAAAAACTTTATTTTTACTAGAATTTGCATAACTTACTTTGGTCATCTTAAGCCAAGAAAAACCTAAAGAAACATATCCAAGGACTTTTAAAAAGTCATTACAAGCTGCACTTACATCGTCTTTTTGACTTTTTAATTTGTCGTCTAGCCATTTAGAAAAGTTTTGTATAATAATTATTTTTTTTTCTAGTATACTGGATAATCTTTTTAGTTCTAAATTATCTTCAGAATTATGTATTTCATTTTGAACTAAAGATACAAATTTATCTAATGTTCGGTTACTAAGGACTTTTCTAAAAACTAAATCAATAGCTTGGACAGAGTTTGTTCCCTCATAAATGGGAGTAATTCTATTGTCTCTATATAACTGTTCAATACCTTGATCTCTTGTGTAGCCATATCCTCCAAAAATTTGTATTGCTTCGTTGGTTATTTCCATTCCCATATCTGAGAAAAAAGATTTTACTACAGGTGTCATCAATGAGACCATTTCATCTGCCTCATTTCGAATATTTTCATTAGAATGATTTAAACTTACATCTACTTGTTGAGACAACCAAAAAGCCAAAGATCTTTGACCTTCAATTATTGATCTCATGTTCATTAAACTTCTTCTTATATCAGCATGCTTTATTATAAGATCAGTTTCGTTATTTTTATTATCATTTGATTTACCTTGCTTTCTTTCTTTAGAATAAGTTAATGAATTTTGGTAGGCAGTTTCAGCAATACCTAACCCTTGTATTCCAACAATTATTCTTTCTAAGTTCATCATTGTAAACATTGAATTTAAACCTTTGTTTTCTTTTCCAATAAGATAGCCTCTAGCATTATCAAAATTAAGAACACAAGTAGGTGAACCCTTAATTCCCATTTTAGTTTCAATAGATAAAGTACTAACTCCATTTCTTGACCCAATAGAGCCATTTTCCTTTACATTAAATTTAGGAACTAAAAATAAGCTAATTCCTTTTGTTCCTTGAGGTGCCCCTGGAATTTTTGCCAAAACTAAATGTATAATATTTTCTGTCAGATCATGATCACCAGATGTTATGAATATTTTTTGTCCAGTTAATGAAAATGAACCATCTGAATTTTTATTTGCTTTTGTTTTTATTAATCCTAAATCGGTACCACATTGAGATTCTGTCAAACACATTGTGCCACTCCATTTACCCTCTACTATTTTAGGAAGAAATTTGTCTTTAATCTTTTGATCAGCATGATGGAGGATACAATTATAAGCGCCTATACTTAATTCACTGTACAGTTTGAAAGATAAACTCGCTGAAGATAACATTTCTTCAAAAAAAGTACTAACAGTTTTAGGCATCCCTTGACCTCCATATTTAGGATCACAAGATAAAGAGGTCCATCCATCAGTAATATACTTTTTATATGCTTCTTTATAACCTGGTGGAGATCTAACTATTCCATTTTCGTATACACATGGACTATCATCTCCAATTTTTGCTAAAGGATGAACAATTTCTTTATTAATTTTTGCCGCTTGATCCAAAATATCTTTTACTAAATCAGAATTAATTTCTTTAAATTTATCAATTTCTTTGTAATTTTTATTATCTTTTAAATTGTCAAAAAGAAACATCATATCTTCAACTGGAGCATTGTAAGTAGTCATTTAATTAATCAATGGTTTTCCTGTTTTTAATGTATGAATAATTCTATCTTGAGTTTTTTTATTTTCGATTAAATTCATAAAACTATTCAATTCTAATTTATACATTTGGTCTTCTGTTACATCTTTACTTAAATCTGTATCCCCACCACTTAAAACATATGCTAATTCCTTACCAACTTCCATACCGTGTTCTAGAATCTTTTTGTCATTATATAGTGCTTCAAGTATTTTGTGCATTTTTTCTCTGGCATTTTTACCAGATAATTTAAATTTACATTCCTCTGAAGGAGATATATCTGCATTATTTTTAAGCAATTTTCTTGCAGCAGGTAATAATTCATTTCTATTAATTATTACTTTATGGTTAGTATCTAAAAATAGTAGTGGTTTTGCCTCTTGAGGAGAAGTAGCAGTTTTTGCATAACCAATAATATCGAATACTTTTAACGATGCATAATCTGGATCTAATTTAGAATCATCAGTTTTTGACCACCTCCATAGTAATTCTTTGCAGCCACCTCCAGCGGGCACTAGTCCAACGATTGTTTCTACTAGACCCATTACAATATTAGTATGTGAAACTACATAATTACTCTGCAGGACTACTTCCTCACCACCACCTAAAGCTAAACCAGAAGGAGCAGATATAACTGGATTTTTGCAATACTTTAAGTGTTTACAAGTTTCTTGAAAATATTTGATAAATTTTTCTACAGATTTCAAATCCTTATTATTAATAAATTCCATTACATAGTTAAGGTTTACGCCCGCTGAAAATTGCATGCTTTCATTTATTATAATAAGAGGTTTATCTGTTGCTTTTTTAAGAGCGTCCATTGAATTATAATCCAATGCATTTGCTTTAGTATTAAACTCAACAATATTAAAATCTTTAAATCTATATATTTCTGCTGAGTCATTTTTATCTACTTTAATAACTGATTTTTTTATCTTACCAAGAGTTTGCAAAGTTGTATATTTTTGTCGTTGGTCATAGAAATTTTCTAAATTTTTTTCTTTAAGACTTTTTAAAAATTTATTATGATTAATATCTCCAATTTTTGAAAAGAAAGTTTTTAACCCTATTGATTCGAGCATTTCAAATGGGCCCATTAACCAGTTAAATCCTAATCTCAAAGCTTCATCTATATCGTTATACTCTTTTGTAATAGAAGGCACTAAAGATGATGAATACAAAATAATTTTTGATAACACAGACCATGCGTATTTTCCATATTTATCATTTCTATTGATCAATTCTAAAAGATTTATTTTATCTATTTTTAAATCAATTTTTTTAACAGGAAAATATTCATTCTTATTTAAATCAAGTGCTTCTAAAATTTTTTTATCTTCTAATTTATTTATTCTATAGAACCCCCCTTTACCTTTTCTGCCTGTATATCCTGTTTCAATTAATTTTTTTATAACTGGTAAACCAGAAACAACTTTTTGAAATTCATCTTCAGTTGATAATTCTTTTTGAAAACTTTTTAAAACATCCGACATTAAATCAATGCCGATTAAATCATATAAAGCGAAAACACCTGTTTTAGGTATCCCCATAGGTCTACCAAATACAGCATCAGCTTCTTCAACTAAAAGATTCATTTTTACAGCTTCAGTCATAGCTACTTGCATAGCGTAAACACCAATTCTATTTCCTAAAAAACCAGGCGTGTCACCACAAACTATTACACCTTTGCCTAATTTTTCCTCACAAAAATTCTTTAAAGAGTTTATTTTATTCTGATCATTGATTTCATCTCTAACTATTTCAAGTAATCCCATATATCTTACAGGATTAAAAAAATGTGTTATGCAAAAGTCCTTTTTATCTTCAATGGATGATTTTTCTGATAAAACTTTTAATGGTATTGTAGATGTGTTCGATGAAACTATTGAGTTTTTCTTTCTTTTATGAAAAATTTTTTTGTAAATTGCATGTTTTATGTCTATTCGTTCAACAACAGCCTCAATTATCCAGTCAGCATCAGAAACATTGTCAAAATCTTCATTGATGTTCCCGACCTTCAAGCTATTAATTTTTCCTTTTTCAAATAACAAAGGAGGTCTAGATTTTAAGATTCTTTCTTTTGCTTTTTCTGCAATTTCTGTTTTTAAATCTAACAAAACAACAGAGATATCTGCATTACATAAGTGAGCAGCTATTCCGCTTCCCATTGTTCCAGATCCTATAACTACTACTTTATTTATACTCATATTGATTGGTCGGGGCGGCAGGATTTGAACCTGCGACCCTCTGGTCCCAAACCAGATGCGCTACCAGGCTGCGCTACGCCCCGATTGACTGTTTTTATAGGTTAATTATACCTTTTTGGCAATTGAAAGATGGGCTCTATAGAAGTAAATAATACCTATGATCCAACACATTACAAAACCGTTTAAATATTTTTTTAAATTAGAAGCTTCATCTGGTTTGGTTTTGCTTTTTGCGGCAATTCTTGCACTAATAATTAGCAATGGTAGTTTTAGTGTATTATATTTTTCTACTTTAGAAAAATACATAATTCTCGGTACTAAAGAATTTGGATTAAAATTAAGTGTTCTTCATTGGATCAATGATGTTTTAATGGCAATATTTTTCTTTTTTGTATCTTTGGAAATTAAAAGAGAATTTCTACAGGGAGAACTATCTAATCCAAAACAAGCATTGTTGCCAATTATTGGAGCAGTTGGTGGAATGGTTGTACCAGCTCTTTTCTATATTGTTGTAAACTTTTCAGATTCTGCAACATTAAGAGGATGGGCTATACCTTCAGCTACAGACATTGCTTTTTCTTTAGGTGTTTTGTCTCTTTTGGGAAAAAGAGTTCCCATTTCTCTTAAAGTTTTTTTAACAGCACTGGCTATAATTGATGATTTAGGAGCAATCGTAATTATAGCATTCTTTTACTCTGGTAATATAGAAACAAATTATTTGATCTTAATGTTTGTTTCAATAATTCTATTAATAAGTCTAAATAAATTTAAAATTAAGAATTTTTTACCTTATTTAATTGTAGGAGTTTTTTTGTGGGACTTTACTCACCAATCAGGAATACATGCCACTATAGCTGGAGTTTTATTAGCACTCACTATTCCACATAACGCTAAAAATAATAAACAATCATTGCTACTTAAGTTAGAGCATAGCCTTTCGCCCTATGTAGCTTTTGGAATAATGCCACTTTTTGCATTTGCAAATGCAGGAGTTTCATTAGAAGGGTTAACTTTTAAAACTTTATTAAACCCAGTGCCTCTTGGAATTGTCTTAGGTTTGTTTTTTGGAAAGCAAATAGGTGTTTTTGTGCTTTCGTATATTGCAGTTAAATTAAAGTTTGCAGACAAACCGAATAACTCAACATGGCCAACTTTCTATGCTGTTTCGATATTAACTGGTATTGGGTTCACTATGAGTCTTTTTGTAGGAAATTTAGCTTTTGCTAATAATATGGCTTATATTGATGGTGTTAAAATTGGTGTTCTTACAGGGTCTTTGCTTTCAACTGTTTTTGGTTATTTTCTATTACTAATTTTTTCAAAAAAATGATTAGTAAAAAAATAATTAAAATAGCCTCTAATACAAAATTTGAAGGTTTAAAAAAAAAATATACTCATAAATCATCAGCTAAAAATCACATTTGCGGTGATTTTATTAAAATTGAATTGATAGCTAGTAAGGCTAAAATTAAGTCAATGCGTTATGAAACGGAGTCATGTATATTATGTGAGGCCTCTGCAAGTTTACTTGCTAATAAGATACAAAATTTTTCCATAAAAGATCTAAAGAAATATTTTGACAATTTTAAAAATATTAAGAGAGATAAAAAAATATATTTGCCTACTAGATTTAAGGAATTCAATAATTTGCTTAATAATAAAACTTTGAACCGAATTAATTGTGTCATATTGCCCATGGAAGCTTTATTGAAAGCATTTAAATTGAATTGATGAGGAAAATACTTTTAATAATTTTAATGTTTAATTTATTTAATAATTTATTAGCTAACAATAACAACTTAGCCTATGACTTCACTTTCAATAGTATAGATGGCAATTTAATAAAACTAAGTGATTATAAAGAAAAAATTATTGTTATTGTTAATGTAGCGAGCAGATGCGGGTATACACCTCAGTATGATGATTTGCAAAAATTATGGACAAATTATAAAAAAAAAAATGTAGTTATAATAGGAGTTCCAACAAACAATTTTAAGCAAGAACCGGGATCAAATAAAGAAATTAAAGATTTTTGTGAAACAAATTTTGGGATCAGTTTTCCCTTAACTGAAAAAACAAATGTTATTGGAAATCAAGCACATTCATTTTACAAATGGGCTCGTAAAGATTATGGTATTGGAGCTATACCAAAATGGAATTTTCATAAAATAGTAATTGGTAAAAATGGTAAAATCATTGATACATTTGCCTCTTTCACCAAACCAAGTTCAAAGAAGTTTTTAAGTGCTTTAGAAGCAGAAATTAAAAATTAAAGCTTAAACCATCAAAGGCTGGAACTATGTTTTTTGGTAATTTTTTTTTAAGCTTAAAATAGTCCAAGTCTACATGTAAATTTGTTAATATTGCTTTTTTTGGTTTAATAAAATCTATTAACTCTAAAGCATCGTCATAATTAAAATGAGATTGGTGTTTTTTTTTTCTGAGACAATCAATTATTAAATACTCCAAATTAAAAAGGTTTTTCAAACTTTGTCGGGGAATTTTATTGCAGTCACTAATGTAAGCTATATTATTAAAAAGAAAACCTGAAGCATTTATCAAGCCATGTTTAACTTCAAATTCCTTAAATTGAATAAAATTATTTTTATTTTTAACTTTAAAATTATCTTTTACGGAATTCGCACTCATTATTGGTTTGTAACCAAATCGAGACTTAAAACAATATGTGTAGCTATTTATTAGAGATTTAATAGTTCTTTTGCTTCCATAAACTTGAATTTTATTTTTTTTTTTCCAAAAAAAAGGTCTTAATTCAAATATACCTGAAGTTTGATCGGCATGATCATGGGTATACATTACAGCATCCACTGACTTAATTTTATTTTTTAATATTTGATTTTTCAAATCTGGAGACGTGTCAATTAAAATTGACAAATTACCGGCTTGTATATGGGCGCAACATCTTGTTCTATTGTTTTTTTTATCTTTTTTTAAACTTCCTCTATAATTAGTTATCCATGGAGAACCCAAAGAACTTCCACACCCTAATATAGTAAATTTATTTTTCAACTAAAGTTACCAAACAGATTAAAAAAATTTTTTGACGTAACATTTGAAAGTTCATCGAATGAAGTGTTCTTTAACTTTGACAAAAACTGAACGGTGTGAATTATATGACTTGGTTCATTTGATTTTCCTCTTAAAGGAACAGGAGATAAATAAGGAGAGTCTGTCTCTACCAAAATACGATTTATGGGAATTTCCTTAAAAGTATTAACTAAATCTTCAGACTTTTTAAATGTTATTACTCCGCTAGCTGAAATATAAGCTCCTAACTCTAATAAATCTAAAGCAAATTTTTTAGATCCAGTAAAACAATGGATAAGTAATTTAAAATCTTTTTTCTTTTTAGCTTCTTTCAATATTTCTAAAGTCTGGTCTTCTGCGGCTCTAGTATGAACTATTAAAGGTTTACCAGTTAATTGTGAGGCCTGTATATGTTCTTTGAAAAGACCAATTTGATCAGACTTTTCAGAGTGATTATAGAAGAAATCTAGTCCAGTTTCCCCGACTCCTATTATTTTTTTATTTTTGTTTAATTTATTAATTATATCAGAGGTATTTAAATTTTTATGGTGTTTTGCTTCATGAGGGTGAATACCGTATGTTCCGTATACGCATTTATGTTCATTAACAATTTTAAGTATATTTGGATAACTCTTATCTTCTGTTGAAATTGTTAAAAGATACTTAACGCCATCATTATTTGCTCTTTTTATAGTTTTTTTTAAAGCAAGAACCATAGGCTCATATGTAAGGTGGCAATGAGAATCAATTATCATTTTCAATCTTCTTAAATAATATTTCTAAATTTTTCAATTCCTTATTGTGACTTAACAAATTTTTTTTATTAATATTTTCCAAAGAAATATTGTTTTTACTTAAATTAATGGCATTTAAAACTTTTTCTGTTGCCTCAGGAATTATTGGATTTAACAAAATACTAATGTTTTTAATTTGTTCGGAAATTGT